>CALAHN010000119.1 GCA_937891825.1 uncultured Alphaproteobacteria bacterium | reverse complement strand
GCGGTCAATCTGAGTTGGGCGCTGGCGCGCATGGGCCGCGTGCTCCGGCCGCTCGCGCCGCCCGCCCGCGCCGCCGCCGCCATGGCGGAAGCCGACCGGCTGGCGGACGAGGACGTTGCGATCAACTCTGCCATCGGCGGTCATGGCTTGGGCCTGATCGAAGCCGCCGCCGCCGGGAAGCCAGCCGGCGCGCCGGTCAATATCCTGACCCATTGCAATGCCGGGTGGATCGCCACGGTCGACTGGGGCACGGCGCTTGCCCCGATCTATCGCGCCCATGACGCCGGTCTGAACGTCCATGTCTGGGTCGATGAAACCCGGCCGCGCAACCAGGGCGCCGCGCTGACCGCCTGGGAGCTGGGCGCGCACGGCGTGCCCCACCACGTCATTGTCGACAATGCCGGCGGCCATCTGATGCAGCATGGACTGGTCGATCTCTGCATCGTCGGTTCCGACCGGACGACGGCTTCGGGCGATGTCTGCAACAAGATCGGCACCTATCTGAAGGCGCTTGCGGCCAGGGACAATGGCGTGCCCTTCTTTGTCGCCCTGCCGACGCCGACGATCGATTGGACCGTGGACGATGGCGTCGCCGAAATCCCGATCGAGCAGCGCGCGGCCGAGGAAGTGACCCATGTCACCGGCGTCGACGCGGCGGGCGTCAGGACGACCGTCAGGATCACGCCGGCGGGCAGTCCTGCGCGGAACGACGCCTTTGACGTGACGCCGGCCCGGTTGGTGACGGCGTTGATTACGGAGGCGGGGATCGTCCCCGCCAGCAAGGCCGGCCTCGCGCGACTGCGCCAGGCGGCGGCCGAATAGAGGAGCGCTCGAATGACCGGATCCATACAACGACGATTGATCGAACGCGGCATCGAATTGCCGCCGTTGCCGGCGCCGATCGGGAATTACGCGCCGTTCAGGATCGGCGGCGACACGCTGTATCTCTCGGGCGTCGGGCCGCGCCGGCACGATGGCGGCATCGAAACCGGCAAGGTCGGCCTGGATGTCTCGGTCGAGGCGGCCTATGGCCATGCGCGTCTCTGCGGTTTGAATATGCTCGCGATCATGCAGGAGGCGGTCGGCGACCTGGACCGGATCGCTGGCGTGTTGAAAGTCTTCGGCATGGTCAATGCGACGCCGGACTTTCAAGCGCACCCCAAAGTCATCGACGGCTGCACCGATCTCTTGGTCGAGGTGTTCGGCGACTTGGGCAAGCCAGCGCGTTCGGCCGTCGGCATGGGCAGTTTGCCGCGCAATATTTCGGTCGAAATCGAAGGCGTCGTCCTGATCCGGCCTTGACGCGGCGCGGCGCATGACATTTTTCTGACGGTATCTCTTCGATTCGCATGAAAAATGTGATATGCTCAGCACACGCGTCGCATTGATCGGCCGCAGATAATGGACGCCAACTCAGGTTGGCGTCTTTTTCATGGGGCGCCGAGTAATGCGCGTGTCGCTATCCGCTGATCAACCTTGAGGGAGCGCGGCATATTACTATGAACAAGCCAATGAAGCATCGCACCGGGGATTATGTGGTCTATCCGGCCCACGGCGTCGGTCAGATCAAGGCGATCCAGACCCAGGAAATCGCCGGCGAAGCCCTGGAGTTTCTGGTCGTCGAGTTCGATAAAGAGAAAATGACCTTGCGGATTCCGACCACCAAGGTCGATTCCGCGGGCCTGCGCAGCCTGTCGACGAAGAAAGACATGGCGGCTGCCATGAAGACGTTGAACGGCAAGGTGCGCGTCCGGCGCGCCATGTGGAGCCGTCGCGCCCAGGAATACGAAGCGAAGATCAATTCCGGCAATCCGGTTTCGATCGCCGAAGTCGTCCGGGACCTGCATCGCAATGCCGATCAGCCGGATCAGTCTTATAGCGAACGGCAGATCTATCAATCGGCGTTGGAGCGGCTGTCCCGCGAGCTTGCCGTCGTCGAGAAGATCGACGAAGCGGCAGCCGAGGAAAAGGTCGTCTCCCAACTGCGCGCCGAAGCGGCCTAACACACTCATTCTAAAGTATTATTTCTTGAACGGCCCTTGACTCCGCGTCGGGGGCCGTTCTGCTTTGCGTGCGTTGCACAATAAATTCACTTGCTCTCGCCGCCCAGTGATCCAAATCTACATTTGAACCGTAATAAACTGTAGCGAAGGTCTAAACGGGTTATCGGCGGTCAGGGGCCGCGCGCCATGGGGCGTCAAGCGCCAACCGCTGCGAAGGGAGCAGGGCAAATGACGCATATTAGCGCGAATAATGGCATGCGGCTGGTTCGGTCGGCCATGAGCACGCCGCTCTTGACCCGCGAACGCGAACAGCAATTGGCCCGCGCCTGGCGAGACCAGGACGATGAGGCGGCCCTGCATGAATTGATCACCGCCTATGGACGGCTTGTCGCCGGCATGGCGGTCAAGTTCCGCAATTACGGCCTGCCGATCGCCGACCTGATCCAGGAAGGCAATGTCGGGCTGATGCAGGCGGCGAGCCGGTTCGAGCCCGAGCGCGATATCCGCTTTTCGACCTATGCATCCTGGTGGGTGCGGTCGGCGATGCAGGATTACATCCTGCGCAACTGGTCGATCGTCAGGACGGGCACGACCTCCTCGCAGAAATCGCTGTTCTTCAACCTGCGCCGCTTGCGCGCCCGGATCGAGGGCCGCACCGGCGGTCTGCTCGACGATGTCGGCCGTCAGGCCATCGCCGACGAGCTCAAGGTTTCGAAGCGCGATGTCGATGGCATGTCGTCCCGCCTCGCCGCGTCCGATCAGTCGCTGAACGCGCCGATCGGCGAGGATGGCGATCTTTCCTGGCAGGATTTTCTGGTAGACGACCGTCCGAGCCCGGAAGCCAGCACGATCGCGTCGAAGGACGGCGAGACCCGGGCGAACTGGGTCAAGGGCGCGCTCGCGGCCTTGCCGAAGCGAGAGGCGCGCATCATCCGCGCGCGGCTCTTGCAAGACGATACGTTGACCCTGGAAGCCCTCGGCGAGGAACTGGGCGTCAGCAAGGAGCGCGTGCGCCAGCTTGAAAAGCGGGCGCTCGGCAAACTGCGCGAGCAGTTCCGCACGTCCTTCAGCAATCCCGAAGAACTGATGAGCTGAACCGCTCCCGGATCGCGGCGACCGCCCGTTCGAACGTGGCGAGATCGCGGTCCGGGTCCGCCGGCGCCTCATCCGGCGTAAATATCGACAAGCCTGACGCTGACGCCGCCCCGGCCAGCATCAGGTTCTCGGGCAAGCCGAAATCCTCGACGCTGACGCCGCACGCGTCTCATAGCCCGGACTTGGTCTGCCGCGCGTTGGCCGCCCGGTCCCGATAAGCGCCAGGCCCGATCCATCGCCGCCTCGCACTTTCTGAATATGCCCATGGCGTCCGCCGGCGGATCGCCGGCGAGCGGCGAGAGGCCGCTGAACCCGGCGGCTTCGACAATCCTGCATTTCGCCTCAAGTATGGCTTCGGCGTCGGGCAGAAACACGTCCGGCCCGGCCAGATAGATCGTGCGTCGGCGATGCGCTCCTGGCGCCGCCATCAGATCGGCGAGAGGCCGCGCCGCTTCGGCGGGCCGGGGTCGGGCATGCGCGGCGGCAGCAGGGCGAAGCCGCGGATCAGGGCGCTCCGGGTCTCGCGGGGATCGATCACGTCATCGATGCCGAAGCCTTCGGCCGCCTGGGCGGCGCCGATGCGCGCTCGCGTCTCCGCGATCAGCGCGGCGCGTCTGGCGGCCGGGTCCGGAGCGGACATCACGTCCCGCTTGAAGGCGACATCGACGGCGCCCTCGACCGACATGGCGCAAATCTCCGCTGTCGGCCAAGCGAAGGCGAAGCTGGCGTCGAAGCTGCGGCCGCCGCCCATGGCGATATAGCCCGAGCCGAAGCCCTTGCGCAGCGCCACAGATATCCTCGGCACCGTCAGGTGCGCCATCTCGAAGAACAGGCGCCCGCTCCGCCGCGCCAGGCCCGACGCCTCCGCCTTGGAGCCGATGGCGAAGCCCGGGACATCGATCAGCGTGACGAGCGGCAGGCCGAAGGCGTCCGCCAGGCCCACGAACCGCGCCGCCTTCTCGCAGCCCGGCGCGTCCAGCATGCCCGCCCGGACCTTGGGCTGGTTCGCCAGGATCGCGACCGGGCGGCCGTCGAGCCGCGCCAGGGCGGTCACGACATTGCGGGCATAGGTCGGCTTCAGCTCGAACGCGCTGCCGCCATCGACAATCGCCTCGATGACCTGCCGGACGTCATAGGCCTTGCGTTGATCGGCCGGGACAATGTCGAGCAAGGCTTCCTGGTCCAGGCTCGGCGGCGCGCTCGCCTGGACGGGCGGCGGCGCATTGGCGTTGGACGGCAGGTAGGAGAGGAAGCGGCGGATCGCGGCGAAAGCTTCCGCCTCATCGGCGACGCCCAGGTCGGCGATGCCGTGCTTGTCGACCTGGAGGGCGGCCCCGCCGAGCGCCGCCTTGTCGATATCCTCGCCGATCCCGGCTTTGACCAGCGCTGGACCGGCCATGCCCATTTCCGCGTTCTCGCGCAGCATGACGACGAAATCCGCCATGCTGGCGTAGTTGGTCGGCCCGGCGAAGCCGGAGCCGAGCACCGCGACCGCCATCGGCGTCCAGCCGGAATTCAGGCCGAGCAGATGGAAGACCCGCGATCCTGCCGCGAAATGCCGGGAGTTCTGGCCGTCCTGAATGCGGTGGCCGCCGCCTTCGACCAGCATGACCAGGGGCGCGCCTGCCTTGGTCGCCCGTTCGATCGCCATGTTGTTCTTCTGGCTGCCTGCGACGCCGACGGACCCGCCGAGGACGGTAAAGTCATGGGCGACGAGGCTGATCGGGCGACCGTCGATCCGCGCCATGCCTGTGACATTGCCGTCCGACGGCGCCTCGATGGCGGCGTTCCAGGGATTGTCGCGATGCGGCCCGGCAAGGCCGCCGGCTTCCAGAAAGCTGCCAGGATCGACCAAGGCTTCGATCCGACCGCGGGCCGAGAGTTTGCCGTCGCGGCGGCGTTTGGCCATGGCGTCCGGCCGGGCGTCGTCCTGGAGGGCCGCCTTGGCGGCGGTTATTGCGGCGGCGCGATTGCGGGCGGTCGGCGGGCCGTCAGTCATGGCGCTTGATCCTAGTAGGACTTGGGCAGGCCGAGCACGCGCTCGGCGATGTAGCAGAGGATCAGGTGCGGCGTGATCGGCGCGATGCGATGGATGATCGCTTCCCGGAGATAGCGTTCGACATGATATTCCTTAGCGTAGCCCATGCCGCCATGGGTCAGGATCGCGGTATTGCAGGCTTTGAACGTCGCCTCGCCCGCCAGGTATTTCGCGGCGTTCGCCATGGCGCCGGCGTCTTCGCCCCGGTCGTAGAGCTGCGCGGCCCGGAACGCCATCAGATTGGCCGCCTCAAGCTCGGCCCAGTTTTCAGCCAGGGGATGCTGGATCGCCTGGTTCATGCCGATCGGGCGGCCGAAGACCTCGCGCTGCTTGGCATAGTCCGTCGCGCGTTTGAGGGCGGCGCGGCCGAGGCCGACAAGGCCGGCGGCGATCAGGATGCGTTCGGGGTTGATGCCATCCAGCAGGTAGCGGAACCCCTTGCACTCGTCGCCGATCCGGTTTTCGACCGGGATTTCCAGGCCGTCGATGAAGACCTGGTTCGAATCGACGCATTTCCGGCCCATCTTGTCGATTTCGCGGATTTCGACCTTCGACCGGTCCAGGTCCGTGAAGAACAGGGTCAGCCCGTCCATCGGCCGGGCGGTCGCGCTTTCGTCCGCCGTCCGGGCGATCAGCAGCACCTTGTTCGCGACCTGGGCCGTGCTCATCCAGGTCTTCTGGCCATGGACGATATACCGGTCGCCCTTGCGCACGGCTTTGGTCTTGAGGCGCGTGGTGTCGAGGCCGGTATTCGGCTCCGTCACGCCGAAGCAGGCGATGTCCTGCCGGCTGATGACCGGCGGCAGCATGCGCGCTTTCTGCGCTTCCGTGCCGTACCGGACGACCGGGTTCAGCCCGAAAATGCCGAGGCTGACGGAGGAGACGCCGCCATTGCCGGCGCCGGACTGGGAGATCGCCTGCATCAGGATCGCCGCTTCCGTGATCCCCAGGCCGGAGCCGCCATAAGCTTCCGGCATGGCGATGCCCATGAAGCCCTGGTCGGCGATGGCCTGGCAGAAATCCTCCGGGAACTGGCCGTCGCTATCGCGCTTCAGCCAGTACTCGTCCCCGAAGTCGGCGCAGAGCCGGGCGACGCTTTCCCGGATCTGGACCTGTTCCTCGGTGAAATCGATGCTCATGGGCGGTCCTTCAAGCTCACCCGACCTGGTTGCGCGGCACGTCTCGGAAGGGCCGGTCGGTATCGGTGCGGTTCTCCTTGGGCATCTGCAGAATGCGCTCGGAGATGATGTTCCGCTGGATTTCGTCCGTGCCGCCGGCGATCGAGATGGCTGGGGTCGAGACCAGGATTTCCGCGATGACGCCGTCCATATGGCCGTCCGCGCCGGTCAGCATCGCGTCGGCGCCGGCGATCAGCGTGTGGGCCTTGTTCATGGCGCGGGCGACATGGCTCGCCGCCAGCTTGCCGATAGAGCCTTCCGGCCCTGGCGGGCGGCCAAGCGCCTGGGCCGCGCGGGCGCGGCGGGCGGTCCACTCCGCCGATTTCGCCAGCGTCAGCGCGCGGGCGACTTCCTGGCGGACTTCAGGGTCGTCGTAAACGCCTTTGGCCTTCGCATGGGGGATCAACAGATCGACCCGGCCGGTGCGCTGGGGATACCAGGTGTAGGGCGCCATGACGGTCGCGATCTCCGCCCGCTCTTCCTCGTATATGCGTCCGGGCCGGTCGCTGCCGCCTTCATACTTGCGGGCCGAATCGGCGCCGCGTCGCTCGTTCATCAGGGTCGTGGTCGCGACTTTCCAGCCTTCGCCGAGTTCGCCCAACTGGTTTTCCGGCTCGACCACGGCGTCCGTCAGGAACACCTGATTGAACGAGGCATGGCCGTTCATCTGCGCCAACTGGTGCACCTGAATGCCGGGCTGATGCATGTCGATGAGGAAGTAGCTGAGGCCCTTGTGCTTAACCGCGTCCCAGTCCGTCCGGGCCAGCAGCAAGCCAAAATGGGCGTGATGGGCGCTGGTCGTCCAGACCTTCTGGCCGTTGACGATCCACTTGCCGTCCTTGAGATCGGCCCTGGTCGCGGCGCCGGCCAGGTCGGAGCCGCTGCCGGGTTCGCTGAAAAGCTGGCACCAGGTTTCCTCGCCGGTCAGGATGCCGGGCAGGAACCTGGCTTTGTGCGCGTCCGTGCCGTGGGCGAGGATGGTCGCCGCCGCCAGCACGCGGATGCCCATCTTGGCGACGCCGACGGCGCCGACGGCTTCGAATTCCTCATCGACGATCGGCGTCATGCCCGATGGCAGGCCGCGCCCGAACCATTGCTTCGGCCAATGGGGCATGCCCCAACCGGACTCGGCCAGCATCTTGCGCCAGTCGACCAGGCTGCGGTTCGGGTCCCAATTCGCCTTGAGGTAGGCGCGCACATCGGCGCGGACCTGGGCTTCAGTCATATCTGCGTCAGTCATCTTCAGGCGCTCCAATGGGCGAGCATGCGTTCGCGGTGGCGCGTCGCCGTGCCGAGGAAGGCCTCGCTGGCTTTCGCGCGCTTGAACCAGAGTTGGGTGTCGTTCTCGGCGGTGAAGCCGATGCCGCCATGCATCTGCACGGCGTGGATCGCGGTCTGGATATAGGTATCCGACCCGGCCGACTTGGCGAGCGACGCGACGCCTGAGGCATCCGCGTCGCCGTCGTCGATGGCGGAGGCGGCGCTATAGGCCGCCGCTTTCGCCAGTTCGACTTCCAGCAGCATGTCGGCGGCCTTGTGCTTCGTCACCTGGAAGGAGGCGATGGAGCGGCCGAACTGCATGCGCATCGACACATATTCGAGGGCATCCTCGCGGAGCCGCTCGGCTCCGCCGGCCATTTCATGGGCGAGGCAGGCGAGCGCCGTGTCGAGGGTCTTTTCGTATGCCGCCGCCCCGTCGCCGGCCAGCAGCGCCGCGGGCGTCCGATCGAAGTCGAGCCGCGCCAGCTTCCGGGTCGGATCGACCGACGCGAGCGCCCGCCGCGTGAGGCCCCTTGCGCCGCCTTCGACGAGATACAAGCCAAGCGCGCCGTCGGGCTGCTTCGCCGCGACGACGATCAGATCCGCCGTCATGCCGTCCAGGACATAGGACTTGGCGCCGGTCAGGCCGTCGGCGGTCGCTGTCATCGTGATATTGGCCGCGTCCCAGTCGCCGCCGGGCTCCGCGACGGCGAGGGTCGCGATGCGGTCGCCGGCCGCGAGCGCCGGCAATAGCGCGCGCTTCTGATCGTCCGAGCCGCCTTCGAGGATGGCGGTCGCGGCCATCACCGTCGTCGCGAAGAACGGCGCGCAGAGCAAGGCGCGGCCCATTTCCTCGCAGGCGATGCCAAGCTCCGTCACGCCGAAACCGGCGCCGCCATAGGCCTCCGGGATATGCAGCGCCGTCAGCGCCAGGTCCTGGGCGAGGCTTTTCCAAACGGCTTCGTCATATCCCGCATCGGTCGCCATGCGCCTGCGCACCTCGGCCGTCGGGGACTTGGCCTCCAGGAACCGCCGGAGCGCGGTCCGGAACTCTTCTTGTTCTTCTGAGTGCGTGAATTGCATTCGATCTTCGCTTCTGGTCCGGTGAATTGGAATGAACCCTAGTTTCCAACATCGCTGCCGCCGTTGCAATCGGCGGGGCGCCGAGCCGTCGCGTCAAATGCGCATGCAAGCCGCAGTTTAGAAATACGGGATTTTGGTATATGTTGGCATCAGTGCAGAGGAGCGTGTCATGCCGCGCAATACATCGGTTTCCCTCGGCGATCATTTCGTCGCATTTATTGACGCACAGGTGGAGGGCGGCCGTTACGGGTCCGCCAGCGATGTCGTCAGGGCGGGCCTGAGATTGCTTGAAGAACATGAGGCAAAGGTCAAAGCCCTCCAGGCGGAACTGATCGCCGGCGAGGCGTCCGGCAAACCCAAACCCTTTGACTTCGACGCATTCACGGCGCGCAAGCGCGCGGCCAAGGCGGCAAAGTGACCGGCTATGTCCTGACGCCTGCCGCGGCAGGCGATGTGGATGCAATCTGGGACTACACCGCCGCCAATTCGAATGTCGATCAGGCGGAGCGGTACATTAATCAAATTCGCGACGCCTGCCTAGCGCTAGCCGCAGGCATGCGCCAGAGCCGTCCCGTCGATGTCCGTTCGGGGTATCGCAAACTCCATGTCGGCTCGCATACGCTGTATTTTAGAACCGAAGCGGACGGTTTGATCGTCATTGTGCGCATCCTGCATCAGCGAATGGATGTCGCAAGAAATCTCGAGTTATAAGAGCTATATCCCTGAACCGCATCGCTTGATCGCCCTTGTTCCATCCGGGCTTGCTCTCGCGCTTGTGCGCGCCTGTCGCCGCCCTTACGGTTTCGGCAGAGGAGCATGACATGCAATTCGGCGGCATGGTCGCGACGAAGATCGACGACTGGCGGATTTTTAAGGAGCTTGAGAATCTGGGCTACGATCGCGGCTGGGCGCCCGACAGCCAGATGATCTGGTCCGACGCCTACGCGACCCTGGCGCTTGCGGCGCATCATACCAGCCGGATCAAGCTCGGCACGGGCGTCGCCATCGCCGGGACGCGGCCGGCGCCGGTGACGGCCCATTCCATCGCCTCGATCAACGCGCTGGCGCCCGGCCGCGCCTTCCTCGGCATCGGCACGGGCCACACGGCCATGCGCATCATGGGCGCGCGGCCGATCGGGGCGGCGGCGTTCGGGGACTATCTCAGCGTCGTGCGCGGCCTGCTGGCCGGCGAGGAGGTCGAGTACGACGCGGGCCATGGCCCGAAGCCGATCCGCTTTCTGGACCGGCAGTTGGGGTGTCTCAACCTCGACGAACCGCCGCCGATCTATGTCGCGGCGAACGGGCCGAAAGCCCTGGCGGCGGCGGGCGCGTATGGCGACGGCCGCATCTGCGCCGGCAACGAGCCGCTTGGCGTGCTCGCCCGCAATCTCGATATCGCCCGAGCTGGAGCGGCGGCGGCGGGCCGCGACTGGCCGGCGGACTATCACACGTCCGCCCTGACCTTCGCCTGCGTGCTGCGGCCGGGCGAGACGCTGAAGAGCGAGCGGGTGATCGATCAAATCGACAGCGCCGTCGTCTCGACGCTGCATTACTGGTTCGAGCTGTATCAGGAACGCGGCCACGACCGGTTCGTCTCCGACCGCGCCCGCGGCGTCTGGGAAGATTACAAGCGCTATGTCGAAACGACGATGCCGCCGGAGCGGCGTCACCTGACGTTGCATGAAGGCCATTGCGCCTTCTGCCCGCCAGCCGAACGCCGCTTCGTGACGCCGGAGCTGATCCAGGTCGCGGGCGGCCTCGTGGGCGAGCCGGATGCGATCGTCGAGCGGCTTGGGCAACTGGCGGCGGCGGGTTTGAAGGAAGTCGTGCTGTTACCGCCGGCGGCCCGGATGCGCGAGAATTTCTCAGATTTCGCCCGCCATGTGATGGCGCGTCTGTAGCAGGGGGACCGACCGGATGAAGGTGCATATTCTCGACGATTGGTATGACACGCTGCGCGGCCTGCCGTGCTTCGCCAAGCTGAAGGGCCATGACGTCACGGTCTGGACGGACCATGTTGAAGATGTCGACATTCTGGCGGACCGCCTTGCCGATGCCGAGGCCGTCTGCCTGTTCCGGGAGCGGACGGCGATCCGGGCGCCGTTGATCGCCCGCTTGCCGCGCCTGCAACTCGTCAGCCAACGCAGCGTCTACCCGCATATCGATGTCGACGCCCTGACGGCGCAGGGCGTTCTGCTGTGCTCCAGCCAGCATGCGGACACGCCCTCCTTCGCGACGGCGGAGCTGACCTGGGCGCTGATCCTGGCGGCCATGCGCCAGATCCCGCAACAGGCGGCGTCGCTGAAGGCGGGCGGCTGGCAGATGGGCGTCGGCCGCTCGATCCGGGGCCGGACGCTTGGCCTCTATGGCTATGGCCGGATCGCCCGCGCAGTCGCGGATTATGCGAAGGCCTTCGGCATGCCGGTCATCTGGTGGGCCTCGCCCGATGGCCGCGCCCGGGCCGCAGCCGATGGCGTCACGGTCGCGGCGAGCCGGGACGCTTTCTTCCGCGAGGCGGATATCGTCAGCGTGCATGTGCGCCTGAAGCCCGCGACCATGGGCCTGATCACGGCGGCGGACCTGGCGGCGATGCGGGCGGACGCGCTTTTCGTGAATACCTCGCGCGCCGGCCTCGTGGCGTCGGGGGCGCTTCTGGCGGCGCTCAGAGCCGGCCGGCCGGGCAAGGCCGCCATCGACGTATTCGAGGCCGAGCCCCTGACCGATCCGGACGACCCCCTGCTGGCCTGCCCGAACCTTCTCGCGACGCCTCACATCGGCTACGTGACGGAAGACGAATACAATCTGCAATTCACGGACATCTTCGACCAGATCAACGCCTTCGCCGCTGGCGCCCCGATTAACGTCATCAATCCCGAGGCGGCGCGCGGCGGCGCGTAACCGTAGGGCCTTGAGGGGCAAGCTCTACGAGGCTTTCGCGCCGCGTCCCAGCACGATCGGTTCGCCGTGGGGCGTCGCCTTCGCGGCGGCGTCCCAGGCGGCATAGCGGGTCAGGCGCTCCGCCTCCGGGATGGCGGCTTTGGCGGCGAGCAGTTTCTCCAGCGCCGTTAGCCAATGCTCATAATAATCGTCGCCGTCCTGTCCGGCGCCGGCCGCGAGCAGTTCGGCGGAGAGCGCTGCTGCGAACTCAGGCCAGGCGAAGACACCGCGGCGATGGCTCTCTACCGCCATGGCGAACGCCTGGGCTTCCCAGGGCGCCTTGAAGACCGGCTCCGCCGGCGGGGCGTCAGGCCGGATCAAGATAGCTATCCCAGAGATCGACATAAACAGCCGACCCCGGTTCGGCGTCGGGGCCGAAAAGCTCCCGACCTTCGAAGCGGACGGCGTAGAGCCACTGGGGCCGTTCGTCGGCGGAAGCCGCGTTCGTATCCGGGAAGACGAAGACGCCGTGTACCATTTCGATCCGGCCGCGCCCGCCGCGCACATAGCGGGGGACGCGGGTATGGCCGGGCGGGTTCAGGTTCTTCGCGACGACCAGGGCGCCGACCGCAAATTTCTGCGGATCGGCCGCCGCCGTATCCCGGCGGGCGCTGCCGCCCCTGGCGAGCGCCGGCGCGACATCCGCGGCCTTCAGGATCTTCGGCAAGGGCTTCGGCTGGCCGTTCGGCCGGGCCGCCGCGATTTCGTCCGGGGCGACGAGGCCGCGCTCCGCCAGCAGGGTTTCCAGGCCATGCAGCCAATGTTCGTAATAGGTCGTCTCCAGGTAGCGGCCGGGCGCCATGCTCTCCCGGGCGAACCGGGCCTGGTCGATGTTCCATTGCCCGGTGAAGCCCATGGCGAGCGTCACCGCGAAGCAGCGGCGTTCCCAGGGCGCATGAAACAGCGGCTCGTGCGGATCGGGCGCGATGGGGCCATAGCCATGGCCGCCGCCGAGATCGTGGGCGCCGTTCATGGGGTCTCTCCCGGGATCGCGGCGACGCCGGTTCCGATCATGCTGTCGCGCGTGACGCAATCGGCGAGCCGCTCCTGGGGCCAGCCCTCGGTCCCGGCGGGGCGTTCGGGCAGCACGAGATAGCGGGTCTCGGCGGTCGAATCCCAGACGCGGATTTCCTTGCCCTCGGGCAAGGTCACGCCGAATTCGGCCAGGACGGCGCGCGGCATGGCGACGGCGCGGGCACGGTAGGGGGCTGCCTTGTACCAGGTCGGCGGCAGACCGAGCACGGGCCAAGGATAGCAGGAGCACAGCGTGCAGACGACCATGTTATGGACCGTCGGCGTATTCTCCAGTGCAACCATGTCCTCGCCCTGGCGGCCCGTATATCCCAGGCTCGCGATAGCGGCGGAGGCATCTTCAAGCAGCCAGGCCTTGAATTCTGGCTCGTCCCAGGCCTTGGCGACGACGCGGGCGCCGTTACGGGGCCCGACCTTGCTCTCATAGGTCTCGATCAGGGCGTCGAGCGCCGCCGGATCGACATAGCCCTTTTCGACCAGCAGGGATTCGAGCGTCCTGACTCGAAGCTCCAGGGGCGAGAGTTCGGAGGTTTCGCCGTGCTCGTGATCATGACCATCATGGGGCATCGAAGCGTCCTTTGCGGTGTGCTTGCCCAACATAGCAAAGCCTGGACGGCCATGGCATGCTTTCCGGAAATAACAGGAGGATACACCATGCCAGATTCCGCAGCGTTCCCAGAGCCGACCCCGCTCGAGGCGCATCCGGACTACGAACATGTCACGGCGACAGAACTGCAGGACCTGAATAACCGCCTGCAAAGCTTGCTGAAATTGCGCACGCTGCCAATTTCGATGAAGCAGTTCCGCACGCTGGATGAGATGAACGCCGTCCAGGGCCTGCGCCGCCCGAAGCCCGGCCGCTTCCACACCATGTGCCAGTTGGTGACCCAATGCCGGATGGCGGGCTTCACCCTCGGCATCACGGCGGAGAACGTCCGGCCGCAATCGAACTGCGGCGGCGTCCACGGCATCGACTTGCCGGATGAAGCGACCCTCGACGGCACGCACATGACCGGCGTCTGGTTCGAGAACCAGACCGCCGCCTGCGCCCATCAGACGGAAATGCCGCGGCAGGTCTACGGGACCTACCAGGCGACCGTGGTCTCGCCGGTCCGAACCGGCCGCCTCGACCCGGACATCATCCTGTTCTACGGCACGCCGGCGCAGATCATCATTTTCGTGAACGGCCTGCAGAACAAGCGCTACCGGCGTTATGACATGTCGATCACGGGCGAAAGCGCCTGCGCCGACAGTTGGGGCAAGGCGTTGCTGACCAAGGATACGTCGATTTCCATCCCCTGCTTCGCCGAGCGCCGCTATGGCGGCGTCGCGGACGACGAACTGCTGATCGCCATGCCGCCCCATGAATTCAAGCGCGGCATCGAGGGCATGGAGACTTTGTCGAAGGTCGGCCTGCGTTACCCGATCCCGCCCTATGGCCCCCATGTCGATCCGTCGGAAGGGATGGGCGCGTCCTATGGCTAAGTCAGCGGGCGCGGCGGAGCGCGAACAGCGGCCGACGACCCGTCGGCTGCAACAGATGGTGCGGGCATACCGGGAATCCGGGGCGCTGATGGCGGCGGTCGAGTTGGGGCTCTTCACCCACATCGCCGGCGGCGCCAAGGACGAAGCTGCATTGACCAGGGCGATGGGCCTCCAGCCCTTGCACGGCGAGCGGATCATCGTGGCGATGCTGGGCCTTGGCCTGATCGTCCGCGACGGCGCCAAGCTGGCGCTGGCGCCCGATACGGAGCGCTTTCTGGTCAAGGGGCGGCCGACCTATGCGGGCGAGTGGATGCTGTTCACCAAGCCCGACTGGAACGAGTGGGGCCGCCTTGCGGACATCCTGCGCGAGCAGGCGCCGCCGGTGCTGGAGAACAAGACCGTCGCCAACATAACGATCGAGGAGGCGCGGCGCTACCATCGCGGCACCTATTCGATCGGGCGCGGCGCGGGCCGGCTGTTTCTAAATCACGTCGATATGACGGACAAGAAGCTCCTGATGGATATCGGCGGCGGGTCGGGCGCTTACTGCATCGAAGCTTGCAAGCGCTATCCCAACCTGCGCGCGGTCGTCCTCGAGATGCCGGCGGTCGTTCCGGTCACCGAGGAGTTCATCCAGGAGAACGGCCTGACGGATCGGATCGAGGCCAGGGTGTGCGATTTCAACGTCGATCCATTCCCCGAGGGCGCCGATGTCGCGGTGATGGCCTCCAATCTGCCGATGTACGGCCGCGAGGCGATCGCGGCGGTCGTCGCCAAGGCCCATGCGGCGATGGCGCCGGGCGGCAGCTTTCATCTGATCGGCGAGGCCTTGGACGCGGATCGCTCCGGCCCTGCCGACCCGGCGATGTGGGGCCTGGCCCAGGCGATCAACAACACCACCGGCATCGCCCATTCCGTCGCCGAAGTCGAAGGCTACCTGTCCGACGCCGGCTTCAAGAATGTGACGACGTCGGAGTTCATCGAGGGCATTCTGCAACGGACGGCGGGCGTCAAGTGACGGCGGGCGCGGCGGCGCTGCGGCTGCTCGTTCTCAGGCGTTCCTGAGCAACGGCGCCGCCGGAACGCCAAGCGCCCGCCAGACCCCGATCGCCCCCGCCGCGACGGCCAGCACAAGGGCCAGCGCTGCGGGCAGGGCGGCGGCTGCGATTTCCGGCGCGAACGGGGCATTGAGCAGGAAGGTCGCGATCGCCCACGCGCCGGCGGCGCCGACGGCGACCGCGAGCACGGCCGTCATGCCGCCGATCAGGGCGAACTCCATCGTCTGGGCGGCCAGGATCTGGCCGCGGGTCGCGCCTGCCGTCTTCAGCAGGACGGCCTCCTGGGTCCGGCGGCGCTGGCTGGCGACGACGGCCCCCGCCAGCGTCAGCGTCCCGGCGATGACAGCGACTCCGGCGACGGCGGCGAGCGCGCCGCCGATCTTGCCGAGCAGCGATTTCGCCAGCGTCACCGCGTCGCTGACGCGGATGACCGTGACATTGGGGAAGGCGTCAGTGACTTCCCGGGTGACGCGCGTTTCCAGGTCAGGCGGCGCCGATGCGGTCGCAAGGATGGTGTGGGGCGCGGGCGCCAGCGTCGCCGGATCGAAGATCGTCGAGAAATTCATGGCGAAGGCGCCGTAGTCGACATCGCGCAAGCTGGCGATCGTCGCGGTGATCTCACGGCCCAGCAGGTTGAAGGTCAGCGTATCGCCGACGCCTATGCCGAAGCCCTTGGCGATATTTGCGTCGAACGAGATCAGGGGCGGGCCGGCATAGTCGGAGGCCCACCAGGCGCCTGCCGTCAGCGTGGCGTTCGCGGGCGGCGCGGCGGCGAAGGTCAGGCCGCGCTCGTTCCGGATCGCCCATTTCACGTCGTCTTCGATGACCGCCTCGGCCGCCGGGGTTCCGTTGATCCTGACGATGCGGGCGCGCAGCATCGGCGCTTCGGATTCCGCCGTGACGCCGGGAATGCCGGCCAGGATCGCGCGAAACCCGTCCCGTTGATCCGGTTGAATGTCGATGAAGAAGAAGGTCGGCGCCTCGGCCGCGAGCGCGCCGTCGAGCTGATGCCGGAAGGAGGCCTCGGTCAGGGTCGTCGCGGTCAAGGCGGCGAGGCCGAGGCCGAGGGAGACGGCGATCGAGAGCGTCGGCGCGCCCGGCCGCGAGAGGCCTGAAAGCGCCAGCCGCCAGAGCGGCCCGCCGAGGCGGGGCAGGCGGCGCGCCAGGCGGATCAGGCCATAAGCCGCGCCGAGGAAGACCAAGGCCGCGAGGCTGGCGCCGACGGCGAACCCGGCCGCGACCCAGCGGTCGGCCGCGGTTACGACCGCGAGGCCCGCCAGCGCGAGGCCGCCAAGCGCCAGCAGCGCGATCCGGCTGCGCTTCGGGCGAATGCCGGAGACGCCAAGCGCCGCGCCGCCGATCAGCCGCGCCGCCGGCAGCCGCTCGGCGGCGGCAAGCGGCCAGAGCGCGAAGACCAGCGCCGTCAGCATGCCGAAGACGAAGGCGAGGACGAGCGGCCAAAGCGCCGCCGAAACCTCAAGCCGAACGCCCAGCATCTGGCCAAGCGGACCTGCCAGCGCCAGGGGCGCCAGGCCGCCGGCGAGCGCGCCGAGCAACGTCGCCGCGCCGGCGATCAGGCCGATCTGCATGAGGTAGGCGTT
Organism: uncultured Alphaproteobacteria bacterium; assembly: GCA_937891825.1. Lineage (GTDB taxonomy): Bacteria > Pseudomonadota > Alphaproteobacteria > Bin95 > Bin95 > VMCJ01. The sequence continues at coordinate 21,093 of CALAHN010000119.1, read as the reverse complement.
GAAGATGATATGCGCCGGTGCGCCGAGACATTTCAGGATCGCGACGGTTCGCGCCCGGCCGTCCATATAGGCCTTGACGGCGTTGGCGGCGCCGACGCCGCCGACCAGCAAGGCCGCAAGGCTCGCGAGCGTCAGAAAGAGCGCCAGCCGGTCGATGGTCCGGCGCAGGTTGGGCGCTGCATCCTGGTAGGTCGTCAGCCGCCAGCCCGGATCGCCAAAGGCGTCGGCCAGGGTTTGCTTGGCGGCGAGCGCGCTTTGCTCCGGCGGCAGCGCGATCCGGTAGCGCCAGGTGACGAGCGCGCCCGGCGCCGTCAGGCCGGTCGCCGCCAGGGCAGCGTGATCGATCAGGACGCGCGGACCGAGGCTGAGCAAGCCGATGCTGCGATCCGCTTCCTCGGTGACGACGGCGCGCGCCACGAAGCGCGTCCGGTTCAGAACAAAAGCCGCGCCGAGCGACAAGCCGGTCGCATCGAGGAAAGCCTGGTCGACCGCCGCGCCATAGGCCCCGTCCCGAACGCCAAAGGCCGCTTCGGGGGTGAGCGCCGGCGCCAGCGTCAGGCCGCCATAGAGCGGATAGCCCGCGTCGACCGCCTTCAGCGCCGCAAGCTGCCGGCGCTCGCCGACCCGCGCCATGGTGCGCATCTCCGCGATGCGCGCGACCCGGCCGAGCGCCTGGAATGCGGCCTGCTGTTCGGGCGTCGCTTCGCGGTAGAGGAGCCGGGCCTCGAGATCGCCGCCGGCGATGCGCTTCGCGTCCCGCGCGATGCCGTCCTCGACCGCCGCCCGGGTCGCGCCGACAGCGGCGATGGCGGCGACGCCAAGCGCCAGACAGGCGATCAGGATGCGGAAGCCGCCCAGCCCGCGGCCCAGGCTGTCGCGGAGCTCGCGCCGGGCGATGGCCCAGGCGATCCGGAGGTCCCGCAGATGGCCGGTCATGCCGCGTGCGCCAGACCGTCAGTCATCCGAAACTGCTTGTCGCAGCGCGCCGCAAGCGCCGTATCGTGGGTCACCAGCAGCAAGGCCGTGCCGCGGCGGGACGCGCGCTCGAACATCAAGGCGATAATGGCGGCGCCGGTATCGCCGTCCAGATTGCCGGTCGGCTCATCGGCGAGCAGGATATCGGCGTCGCCCGCGAAAGCCCGCGCGATCGCGACGCGCTGCTGTTCGCCGCCGGAAAGCTGGCTGGGCAGATGGCGCGCCCGGTCCTTCAGGCCGACGGCGTCAAGCTCGGCGGCGGCGCGCTCGAATGCGTCCGGGGCGCCGGCGAGCTCCAGGGGAATGGCGATATTTTCAAGCGCGGTCATCGATGGAATCAAGTTGAACGCCTGGAAGACAAATCCGATATGATCGCGACGGAAGCGCGCGCGGGCATCCTCGTTCATGCCCGCCAGATCCTGCCCGCCCATGACAAGCTGGCCTGAACTCGCGGGCTCCAGGCCAGCCGCCACGAGCAGCAGGGATGACTTGCCGGAGCCGGACGGACCGACCAGGGACGCGGTCTGGCCCTTCGGCAATGCCAGGCAAACGCCGCGCAAGACATTGACCTGACCCGCCTCGCTTCCCAATGTCAGGCGCACGTCCCGTAGGTCGATTGAAAGGTCAGTCATGGCGATCCTGAGATGTCGAGGGCGGAGAAGCGGCGGCGGCTCATCGCGATATGGCCTGAAGCGTTGGATTTTCAATGCGACGATCGGGCTCGCGCTGGCCTTCAGCCTCCCGGCCGCGGCTAAGGAATTACGGCTGCTGGCCTTCGGCGATTCCCTGACCGCCGGCTATGGCTTGCCGGTCGAGGACGGCTTTGTCGCCCAGTTGGAACGGGCGATCAATGCGGCCGGGGTCGACGCGGTCGTGCTGGATGCGGGCGTATCCGGCGATACGACGGCGGGCGGGCGGTCGCGGATCGCCTGGGCGCTCGGCGACAAGCCGACCCACGCGCTGATCGCCCTTGGCGCCAATGACGCTCTCCGCGGCCTGCCGCCCGAAGCGGCGAAGGCGAACCTCGCCGCTATCCTTGAGGCGACGGCGGCGGCAGGCGTCCCCGTGCTGCTGGCCGGCATGCGCGCGCCCCGAAACTGGGGCGACGATTATGTGGAGCAGTTCGACGCGATCTATCCCGCGCTGGCGGCCGAAATGTCGGCGCCGCTCTATCCGTTCTTCCTGGAGGGCGTCGCGCTCGACCCGGCGCTCAACCAGGCGGACGGCATCCACCCGAACGCGGCCGGCGTCGAGGCGATCGTCGCGGGCCTGCTGCCTTCGGTCCTCCATTTGTTGCAGCAGGAGCCAAGGCCGTGACCGCCCCGTTCCCCTTCGCCTATGCCATGGACGAACACCCGACCGACGCCGCCCGGATCGTCGGGCAGGCTTTGGCGGAGCAGCAGGCGAGGCCTGCGCCGCTTGGGCTGGTGTATCTCTCGGCTGACTACGTCGAGGCGGCGGGCGCGATCCTCGAAACCTTGAAGGCGGCGACCGGGGTGCAGGCCTGGACCGGCGCCGTCGGCATGGGCGTGATCGCGGGCGGCCATGAATGCTTCGGGCGGCCAGCGCTCGCCGCCATGCTGCTCGACCTGCCGGATGGGGCGGCGCAGCCGTTCGGGCCGATTACCAGCGCGGTCGGCCTCCGCGCCGTCGGCGGGCAGGCGAAGGCGTTCTCGGGTGCGCTCGGCACGGCGCTTGGCATCCTGCATGTCGACCCGATGGGCGATCCGACGGGCGCCGGCGTCGCGGGGCTGCCGGCGGCGCTGGCGGAAGCCGGCGGGCTTTACCTCGTCGGCGGCCTCTGTTCGGGCCAGGATCAGATGCCGGCGATCTCCAGCGGCGGTCCGGCGCTGGGCGGGGCGACGGGGGCCGTGGTCTCGCTGGAAAGCGGCGTCGCGACGGGCGTCAGCCAGGGCTGCGCGCCCATCGGCCCGGTTCGGACCATGACGACGGCGGATGTCGGGATCATCGCGGCGCTGGACGGCGCGCCGGCGTTGCAGGCGCTGCTGGACGATCTGGACGTCGAAGACGGGGCCGATCTGGCGGCGCTCCGGCGGGCGCTTGCGGGCGTACATATTGCGTTGCCGGTGAAAGGCGCCGATCGGCGGGATTATGTCGTGCGGAACATCACCGGCATCGATGCGGCGAGAGGTCTCATCGGCATCGCGGATATTGTGAACGACGGGGCTGGCGCGTTCTTCTGCCGCCGGGACCCGATCAGCGCCGCGGTCGATCTCCGCGAGATGACGACGACGACGTTGAAGCGCCTGGGGAAGCCGCCGCGCGGCGCGCTTTATGTCTCCTGTCTGGCGCGCGGGCCGAACCTGTTCGGGCCGAACAGCGAGGAAGTCGCCATCGTGCGCGCGGCGCTCGGCGACGCTTGTCCGGTTGTGGGCTTCTTCGCAAATGGCGAAATCGCCCATGACCGGCTCTATGGCTATACAGGCGTGCTGACGCTGTTCGGGTGAGCGAAGGGTTCAGTCGGCTGCGACATCGACTTTTTCGAAGACGCCGGTATCGGGATCGCGCCATTCCAGTTCGCCGGCGGCGATCGAGAAACGCGCGCCATGAATGCGCAGCCGGCCTTCGGCCAGCGCCTTCTGGATGAACGGAAACGTCTTCAGGTTCTGAATGGACACGCCGACCGCGAGGCTTTCCATCAGATATTGCCGCTCGTCGGGGTCGGCTGGGCAGTTCGGGTCGCGCAGCATTTCATCCCGCGCCGCCGCCATGATTTCGACCCAGGGCCGGATGAAGCGGCCGACCGGCTGAGCGGTCGCTGCCGTCAGCGCGGCCTGCACGCCGCCGCAATAGCTGTGGCCCATGACGACCACATCCTCGATGCCCAGGCCTTCGATCGCGAATTCCAGCGCCGCCGACGTGCCGTGATAGCCGGGCGTCTCCTCATAGGGCGGCGCGAGGGCCGCGACATTGCGGACGACGAACAGTTCGCCCGGACCGGCTGAGAAAATCGTCGCCGGGTCGACCCGGCTGTCGGCGCAGCCGATGATCATGGCCTTAGGCTTCTGCCCCTGGGCCAGTTTCAGGTAGCGCTCGACCTCATGGGTGTAGCGGCCGGTGCGGAACTGGCGGTAGCCTTCTTTCAGGTTCAGCGGCATCGACATCGTGTTGGGCGCTCCGGAGACGTGCGGCGGGTTGGCACCCTGCTGGTACGTCAGACAGCCGCCGCCGCGCAAGCCGTCACGGCGCCCGGAACAGCGCCGCGCGCCACCGCCATGCGATCAGCGCGATCGTCGCCAGCCCAAGCGTCGAGGCTGTCAGCACGGTCGCCTGGAAGCCCAGGGCCGCTGTCAGCGATCCGGTCGCGGCGAGCCCGAGCGGCAAGCCATAGACCGCGAGCATGCGCACGCCCATCACCCGGCCGCGCACCGATGCGTCCGCGAGCCGCAGCAAGGCGACCGCCATGGAAATCATGGCGATGCCCTGGGTAAAGCCGATCAGGCCAAGCACCGCGAGGCCTTCCAGCTTTGTGGTCGACAGGCCATAGGCGATCAACAGCAGGTGCCATACGGCGGAGCCCAGAAACGCCAGCCGCACAGGCTTCGCCGCGCCGCCCGTCGCCGCCATGACGATCGAAGCCGCAAGCGACCCTATGCCGAAACTGGTCGCCAGATGGGACAGGCCGGTCGCGTCCAGCCCATAGATTTCCCGGGCGACATAGGACAGGAGCCCGCTGTTCGAAACCAGCGGATAGCCCGTCAGATTGACCAGGAAGGCCAGCCACATCAGGGCCAGCACGGCGGGCGTTCGCACGACATACCGCAAGCCGTCCATGACCTGGGCGAAGGGCTTGGGGCGTGTCTGGCTTTCGTTCGCGGTCGCGACATGGGCGACGCCGAGGGTGAGGCAGAAGCTCGCGATATAGAGCAGCGCCACGAACGCATAGGCATAGCCCAGGCCCAGGGTCACCAGCAGCCCGGCGCCCATCAGCGCGCCGGCGACCCTGGCCGAATCCATGGTCATGCGCGACAGGCCCATGGCGTTCGCCAGTCGGTCGGCGGGCATGGTGTCCCCGATCAGCGCGTTTCGCATGACCAGGTCGGAAGGCCGGATCAACCCTGCGACGGCGGCGATGATGAAGATGTAGATCGCCTCAAGCCCGCCGGAGAGGTCGAGCGTCATCACCAGCAGCGCCAGACAGGCATACAGCGCGCGCAGGGTCGCGAGGGTGCGCTTGCGGCCGACACGGTCGGCGAGCGCGCCCATCGCCGGCGCGATCAGGGACCCCAGATATTGCAGGCCCGCGAACAGCGCGAGCGCCGTCACCGATTGCGTTTCGATCAGGACGAACCAGTTCAGAATCAGCACTTCCATCTCAAGCGCCCAGGAGGCGAGGAGATCCGAAGGCCACTGGAACCGAAAGCTCGAGAAGCGGAAGGCGGCGAAGAAGGGGGCGGGCTTGGTCATTGCGGCGAAGCTTAGGCCGGAGATCGAAGCCCCGCCAAGGCGCCTTGGCCTGCCCGCTTTCGGCCGCCCGCCGGCTGTGTCAGGCTGGCGGCCATGACCAATGCCCATTCCGAAATACTGCAAGCTGTCGCCGATACGGTGTTGCCGCTGCTGCATGTCATGGATTTGCTTGCCTGGGCGCGGCAGCGGGTCGATCCATACGGGATGGCGCCGCTCGTTCAGGCGATCGAAGGACCGGAGGCCGGGCTCGCGGCGTCGCTTGCGCCGTTCCGGCAGGCGGATTGGCCGGACGCCCTGGCGGCCTTCCGGGACGCGATCGACGGAGCCGCCGGGGACGCCCTGGCGGCGATGGACGGCCTCAAGGCCGCGGCGGCGGCGGACGGCTTCGACGCCCTGCGCGTCGCGCGCCGGGCGCTTCGCCAGCATCGGGCGGCGGAGCAGGCGCTTTATCCCCTGGCGGCGCTATCGCCGCCGATCAGCCAGTATTTCCTCTCCCATGACCGCCGCGAAGCGCCGGACGTGCTCGCCCGGCTGGATGCCGCGGCGGATGCCGGGAACGGGCATGGCGGCCTGATCGAAGCGCCGGGGCCGACGGGCGGGGCGCGCGGCGGCCATGCGGCCTACATTCCGGAATATCTCGATCCGTCGACGCCGGCGCCGGTCGTGCTGGCGCTGCATGGCGGGCGCGGCAATGGTCCGGATTTCCTCTGGAGCTGGCTGCCGGGCGCACGGGCGCGCGGCGTCGTCCTGATCGCGCCGACAGCGCTCGGCGAGACCTGGGCGATCATGGGCGACGATGTGGACAGCCCGAACCTCCTGCGCATCCTCGACGCCGTGGCGGCGGAAGGTCAGGCGCTCGACCGGAGCCGCGTGCTGCTGACGGGCATGAGCGACGGCGGCACGTTCGCCTATGTCGCGGGCTTGCTGGACGGCGGCCCGGCGACGGCGCTCGCGCCCTTCGCCGCGAGCTTTCATCCGATGCTGCTGGAGTTCGCGTCTCCAGCACGGCTCCGCTCGCTGCCGGTGCGGCTGACCCATGGCGCCCGGGACTGGATGTTTCCGGTCGATGTGGCGCGCACGGCGGCGGCGGCATTCCGCGAGGCGCAGGCGCCTGTGATCTATCGCGAGCTCGCGGATCGCGCCCATGTCTTCCCTGAGGACGAGGTTGGCCCTACCTTGGACTGGTTCCTGGGCCTGAACTGACGATTTTGAGAAAGCAAAAGCATGCGCGCTGAGCAACTGGGCGTCTGGCAATCCCTCGATCGTCTGGGTTATGCGAACGCCTTCGCCGTGGCCGCCCGCGCCGAAGCGCTGGGCTATGACACGTTCTGGTATCCGGAATCGGCGATTTCGGAATCGATGGCCCTGGGCGCGGCCCTGCTGCATCGCCTGAAGACCATGAAAGTCGGCAGTTCGATCGCAAATATCTATGCCCGCGATCCCATGTCCGCCGGCAATGGCGTCAGGACCCTGAATGCGCTCTCCGACGGCCGCTTCACGCTGGGGCTTGGCGTCTCCCACGCCCCGATTGTCTCCGGCATGCGCGGTCATGCCTACGAGAAGCCCCTGGCGGCGATGCGGATGTATCTGGAAGCGATCTATGCCTGCCAGCACAAGCTTGGGCAGTCGACCAATCTCCCAATCATGCTGGGCGCGCTTGGGCCGAAGATGCTGGCGCTCTCGGGCGAGTTGGCGCAAGGGGCGCTGCCCTACAATGTCACGCCAGAGCATACCGAATTCGCCCGCGCCACGCTCGGGCCGGACCGGCGGCTGGTGGTCGAGCAGAAAGTCGCCCTGGTCAAGGACGCAAGCGAAGGCCGACGGCTAGCGCGGATGGAGCTCACCCGCTACATGACCTTGCCGAACTACCGGAACAACTGGCTGCGCCTTGGCTTCGCCGAAGCCGACCTCGCCGGCGAGGGGTCGGATCGGTTCATGGACGGGATGGTCGCCTGGGGAGACGCGGATGCGATCCGGGCGCGCATCCAGTTGCACCTGGATGCAGGCGCGGATCAGGTCGCGATCCAGCCGATCATGGATCATGCCTTGATCGCAAAAGGCGACATGCAGCCGATCCTCGCCGCGCTGGCGGCGCTGCAACCGGACGAGGAGGCGGCCTAGGTCCCAGACATGGCCATCTTCCGCTTGCGGCTGGGCTGCGATAGATGAATGCGGCGTCTGCCTTCGATGCATAGGAATATTAACGGCTCGTGACCGATCATGTACGGCGAATTGGCCTTGCGGCCCTGATGGCGCTGGCGGCGATTTTCGCCTTGCCTGCAGGCGCCGCAGCGCCGGAAATCACCATCCTGAGCGCGGATGACGCCGTCCGCTACAAGCAGATCTTCGCGCTGCAGGACGACGGCGATTTCAAGGCGGCCGACCGGCTGATCGCCAAGCTGCAGAACAAGATCCTGCTGGGGCACGTGCAGTTTCAACGCTACCTGCACCCAACGGCCTACAAGTCGAGCTTCGTCGAGCTTCGCGACTGGCTGAAGCGCTATAACGACCACCCGGAGGCGTTTCGGGCATTTTCGCTGGCGATGAAGCGGAAGCCCGGCAACGCGAGCAATCCGCCGCAGCCAGTCTACGGCAAGGAGCACATTCGCGCGCTGGTCGGCGAAATTCAGCCGCGGCCCTTGCCGTTCGTCGGCCAGCAGGAGCGGATCGCGAACACGATCAAAAGCCTGGTGCGCAAGGGCGATAATGCCGGCGCCGAAGGTGTTCTGAACGGCAGGGAAGCCCGCCGGACGCTGCCCGCCAGCCAGCACGATCTGCTCGCGGCCCTGATCGCCATGGGCTATTTCGTTGACGGCGAGGATCAGAATGCCTACCGCATCGCGGCGATCGCGGCCAAACGCTCCGGCGCGGCGGTCGGCCAGGCCCACTGGGTCGCCGGCCTCGCGGCGTACCGCCAGGGCTGGATCGACCGCGCCATCGGGCACTTCGAAGCCAATGCGATGGCGGAGGGCGCGACCTCGTGGACGTCGGCCGCCGGGGCATTCTGGGCGGGCCGCATCCATCTGGCCCTGAAGGACATCGGCAAGGCGCGGAAATGGCTCTCCATGGCCGCGACCCACGATCATACGTTCTACGGCCAACTGGCGTTGCATGCCCTGGAGGCGGCGAGCCCGTTCGACTGGCGCGAGCCGCAAGTCGGCAAGGCGGAGTTGAAGCGCCTGGAACAGGTGAAGGCCGGCAAGCGGGCGCTTGCCCTGATGCAGATCAAGGAGTACTGGCGCGCCGATCAGGAACTGCAGCCCCTGGTCGACGAAGCGAATCCGGCCTTGTTGCGGGCCATCCTGGCGGCCGCCATCGCCTATAAGACGCCGCGCGCCGCCATCCAGGCCGCCCACAAGCTGAGAGGCCGGGGCAGCGAGTATATCGCGGCCGGCTATTTCCCGGTCGCGCCGTGGAAGCCGTCATCGAATGCCGGCGTCGATCAGGCGCTGCTGTTCGCGTTCATGCGGCAGGAGTCCCAGTTCAACCCGCGCGCCGCCAGCCCCGCCGGAGCGCGCGGCCTGATGCAGGTGCTGCCGACGACCGCGAACTATGTGCTCGGCGAGGATCGCTATATCGGCGCGCGGCGGGACGGCTTGTTCGACCCGAAGCAGAATGTCGAGATCGGCGCGCGTTACATTCGCTATCTGCTGGAGAAGGAAGCCGTCAATGGCGGCCTGTTCCGGCTGGCGATCGCCTACAATGCCGGGATCGGGAACTTGATCCGCTGGCGCCGCGAGATCAAGGACAACGACGATCCGCTGCTGTTCATCGAATCGATCCCATCCCGGGAGACGCGCGTCTTTGTCGAGCGCGTGCTCGCGAACTATTGGATCTACAGGGACCGCATGGGCCAGCCGGCGCCCAGCCGCGATGACGTGGCGCAAGGCCGCTGGCCGATTTACGCCAAACAGGAGTGACGCCATGCCCGGGCTTGACGCGACCCGCCCCTTCGTGCCGGTCAATATCGCTATCCTGACCGTTTCCGACACGCGCTCGCTTGCCGACGACACCTCCGGCCAGACCCTGGTCGACCGGGCCAAGGCGGCAGGCCACACTATCGTCGCCCGGGAGATCGTGAAGGACGACGCCGACGTGATCAGCGCCCAGTTGCGCGCCTGGATCGCGGACCCGTCGGTCGATTGCGTCATATCGACCGGCGGCACCGGCGTCACCGGCCGGGACGTCACGCCGGAAGCGTTCGAGAGGGTCTATGAGAAGCGCATCGACGGCTTTGGCGAGGCGTTCCGCTGGATCAGCTTCCAGAAGATCGGCACCTCGGCGATGCAGTCCCGGGCGACGGCGGGCGTCGCCGGCGGCACCTATCTGTTCGCGCTGCCCGGTTCCTCCGGCGCCTGCCGCGACGGCTGGGACGAGATCCTCGTGCATCAACTGGACAACCGGTTTCGACCCTGTAACTTTGTCGAGATCATGCCGCGCTTGTTGGAGCATGTGCCGCAGCGCGGCGGCTGAACCGGGGGGACGGACCCATGAAATTCGGCGTCTTTTACGAGATGCAGTTGCCGCGGCCGTGGCGCGAGGATTCTGAATACACGTTGTTTCAGAACGCGCTGGCCCAGGTCGAAGCAGCGGACAGGCTTGGCTACGACTATGCCTGGGAAGTCGAGCATCACTTCCTGGAGGAATATTCCCACTCCGCCGCGCCGGAAGTCTTTCTCGGCGCCGCGTCCCAGCGCACCAAGAACATCCGGCTTGGCTACGGCATCGTGCAATTGACCACGAACCAGCCGCACCGGGTCGCGGAGAAGGTCGCGACCCTGGATCTCGTCTCCGGCGGGCGGGTCGAGTTCGGCATGGGCGAGGGCGCCGGGCCGGCGGAGCTGCATCCCTTCAACATCCGCGTTCGCGACAAGCGGGAACGCTGGATCGAGGCCGTCAAGGCGACGATCCCGATGTTCACCAAGACCAATTGGTCGTTCGACGGCGAATACTACAAGTTCCCGGCGCGCAATGTCGTGCCGAAGCCGGTGCAGAAGCCGCACCCGCCGCTTTGGGTCGCCTGCTCGAATATCCAGACGATCGCGCAGGCGGGCGCCTGGGGGCTGGGCGCGCTTGGCTTCACCTTCATTTCGCCGGAAGCGGCGAAGGCCTGGGCGCATCGCTATTACAACTGCCTGCTGCATCGCTCGGACCTGATCACGGATTATCCGACGAACCCGAATATCGCCATGGTCTCCGGCTTCATGTGCGCCGAAACCGACGAGGAAGCGCGGGAGAAGGCGGCCGGCTGGACGTTCTTCATTTTCGCGCTGTCCTATTATGGCCGGCACGGCGTCGACGCGCCGGGCGAGGGCGACCTCTGGGCCGCCTATCAGGACTGGCGCCATTCCGACAAGGCGCGGCAGGCCGTCGATAACGCGCTCGTCGGATCGCCTGAAACCATCCGCCGCAAGCTCCGGGCCTTCCAGGACGCCCATGTCGATCAGGTGATCCTGTTGAACCAGGCCGGCAAGACCAGCCACCAGGATATCCTCGACAGCCTGGAGCTGTTCGCGCGCGAGGTCATGCCGGAATTCCACGACCGCGAAGCCGAGCATGCCCAGTGGAAGGCCGACGTCCTGTCCGGCCGCCTGGAGCTGGAGGAGCTCTCGACCGAGCCATACGATCTCTACAGCCATCAGAACGAGGACATCGTCCGCCTGACGCCGGAACAGCTCAAGGCGCAGATGGCGGCGAAGGAGGCGGCGCGCGCCGCCGCCGGCGAGGATTGACCCGAAGCATCAGGTAGCGAAGCCCATGGCCAAACCCATCACCAACGTCACGATCGTCGGCGGCGGCACCGCTGGATGGATGACCGCGCTCACGCTTGTCACCGTTCTGAAATGGCGGCCGCAGCGGGATGACGTCAAGATCACGCTGATCGAATCGCCGAATATCCCGACGATCGGCGTCGGCGAGGCGACGGTGCCGTCGATCAGCATGCTGCTGAAGCAGCTCGATGTGCCCGAGCAGAAGTTCTTCGCGCGCTGCAATGCGACCTTCAAGCTCGGCGTGCTGTTCGCGAACTGGAACCAGTGGGAGGATGGCGCGACCAGGGATTTCTTCCATCCCTTCACCGCGCCGCGGTTTTTGAACGGCCACAATCCCGGCTATCACTTCCGGCAATATGCCTCGGGCGGGCGGCGGGATTTCTGCGATTCCGTGTTGCCGGTGCTCTCCGTCGTCGGCCGGAACCTGGGGCCGCGCAAGATCGGCGCCGCCGACTACGACCGGGATCTCCGCTATGCCTATCATCTAGACGCCGGTCTGCTCGCGGAGTTCCTGAAGGAAATTTCTGTCGAGCGCGGCGTCGAGCATGTCCGCGACGACATGATGTCCGTCGAAAAAGACGAAAAGGGCTTTATCGCCGCCCTGAACCTGGAGCGGACCGGCCGTCATCCGGTCGAGCTGGTCATCGATTGCACCGGCTTCCGCTCCCTGCTGCTGGGCCAGGAGATGGGCGAGCCGTTCATTTCCTATGACGAATTCCTGCTGAACGACCGCGCCTGCGCCGTGCAGATTCCCCATATCGAGGGCCAGCCGCTGCAGCCCTACACGACCTCGACCGCGCTGACGGCGGGCTGGGCCTGGAACGTGCCGCTCTATCATCGCATCGGGACTGGTTATGTGTATTCGTCGAAGTTCAAGAGCGACGACGAAGCGAAGCAGGAACTGATGCGGCATCTGGGCGACCGGGCGGCCGGGCTGGAGCCGCGCACGCTGCAGATGCGGATCGGCCGGATGCGGCGGTCCTGGGTCAAGAATGTCGTCGGCATCGGCTTGTCCGGCGGCTTCATCGAACCGCTGGAATCGACCGCGATCTACATGATCGAAGTCGCCAACCGCCAATTGATCGGCTTCTGGCCGGATTCGGATTTCCCGGACGCCGTGCTCAATCAGTACAACAAGGTGATGATGACCTTGCAGGACGAAGTGCGGGATTTCATCGTCCTGCACTACCGCTTGAACAACCGGTCCGAGCCCTATTGGGTGGCGGCCCGCAAGGAGTTGCCGACGCCCGATAGCCTCCGGGAGGATTTCGAGCGCTGGCGCCTGACCCTGCCGAACGACCGCGACCATCCTGAAGCGCAGCTTTTCCCGGCAAGCTCGAACCAGATGTGCCTGTTCGGGAAGGGTTTCTATGACGTCGATTCGCCGCGCGCGGCCCAGCCGGATATCGTCGCCCGCCCGGAACTCAGCCTGGAGACGTTCGCCAGTCCGCTGGAATGGTCGCAGTTCTCGGAATATCTGCTGGCCCAGAAGAAGCGGCTCGTCGCCGGACTGCCGGACCATCGGGCGCTCGTCACGTCGATCCGCGGCGCCGTCTCGACCGGCGGCGCCGGCGGGGACGTCGCCGCAATGCTGTAACAGGCGGCCGCCCGAAAAGCCGCCCGCCCCAACCGAATGCCCCATCAGGAGTGCGAGCCCTTGCCCTACGCGACAGCCAAAGACGGCGTGAAGCTTTATTACGAAGCGGACGGGGCGGGCGTTCCCGTCATCTTCGTGCATGAATTCGCGGGCGACATGCGGGCCTGGGAGCCGCAGATGCGGCATTTCGGGCGGCGCTACCAGTGCATATCCTTCAACGCCCGGGGCTATCCGCCTTCGGACGTGCCGCCGGCTGGGGCCTATTCCCAGGACCTGGCGCGGGACGACATCCTGGCGGTGCTGGACGCGGTCGGCGCGGCGAAGGCCCATGTCGTCGGGCTGTCGATGGGCGGCTTCGCGGCCCTGCATTTCGGCATGGTCCACGGCGACCGCGCCCATTCGATCACGGTCGCGGGCTGCGGCTACGGCGCCGAGCCGGACAAGCGCGAGCAATTCCGCGACGAGACCGCGACGACCGCGCGGCTGATCGAGCGCGAAGGCGCCGAAGCGTTCGCCGCCGCCTATTCCGTCGGCCCGACCCGGGTGCAGTTCCAGAACAAGAACCCGCGGGGCTTCAAGGAATTCCAGGAGCAACTGGCCGAACACTCGACCGACGGCGCGGCGCGCACCATGCTCGGCGTGCAGCGCGAGCGGCCGAGCTTGTTCGAACTGAAGGACCGCATGGCGACGATCCAGACGCCGACCCTGATCCTGACCGGCGACGAGGACTGGCCCTGCCTGCTGCCTGGCCTGATGATGAAGCAAACCATCCCGACCGCCGCGCTCGCGGTCATGCCGAACTGCGGCCACACGATCAACATCGAGGACCCCCAGGCGTTCAACGCCATCCTCGACCGCTTCCTGGCGGAGGTCGACGCCGGCACATGGCCGACGCGCGACCCGCGCGCGATGGCGGGCTCGATCCTCGGCTTGAAGGCATGAGCGCGATCGGGCGTCGGCTAACCGCCGGTTAAGCGCTGGCGGCGGATAGTGGACACTGTCCTCCATCAATCTGGTGCGGTTTATGGCTTTTGCGCTCGATTCGGAACATTTGCTGCAGATCATCGAAAGTGCGAACGCGATCATCTGGGAAGCGAAGCTTCCGGAATTGCGGTTCACCTTCGTGTCGCAGAATGCGGAGCGTCTGCTCGGTTTCCCGATCGAACAGTGGCTCGAGCCGGACTTCTGGATGAACCTGATCCATCCGGACGATCGGAAGGCGGCCGTGGAGTTTTGCATCAGCGAAACCGCGATGGGCGCCGACCATGAGTTCGACTATCGCATCTGCCGCAAGGACGGGTCGTTTATCTGGCTTCGGGACATCGTCACCCTGGTGACGCGCGAAGACGGCGTTGTGACCCATTTGCGGGGCGTGATGATCGACATCACCGAAGCGAAGACCCTGGAAGCGGAGTTGAAGATCGCAAAGGAGCGCGCGGAAGCGGCCGATGCGGCCAAGGCGCGCTTTCTCGCGCATATGGGCCATGAACTGCGCACGCCGCTGAACGGCATTCTGGGCATGACGCAGGTGTTGTCGATGCGGAGCGTGCCGGCGCCGCTCCGCCAACTGATCGACGTCATCGACGAATCCGGCAAGGCGCTGCTCCGGTTGGTCGAAAACGTCCTGCATGTCTCCGGTGCGGCCGCCGAAGGCGCCGCGCCGCGCAAGAGCGACTGGTTCGACCTCGGCGAAATCCTGAATACCGTCCGCCTGATGCTCCAGACTCAGGCCGAGCAGAAATGGCTGCCGCTCGACGCCGTTCTATCCGACGCGGCGCGCGGGCGCTTTTTCGGGGACGCAGTCGGGGTGCAGCAGATCCTGACCAACCTCGGCTCGAACGCATTGCGGTACACCGAGTCCGGTTCGGTCGCGATGACCGGGGACTGGGTCGACGGACGGCTAATTCTAACGGTCGCCGATACCGGCGCGGGCATGACCGCCGCGTTCTTGGAGCAGGCGTTCGAACCTTTCTCCCGCAGTCAGGAAAGTTACGAAGCCTGCGCCGAAGGCCTCGGCCTCGGTCTGTCGATCGTCAAGCAGATCGTCGAAGGCATGGACGGAAGCATCAGCGTCGAGAGCGCGGTCGGGCAAGGCTCGACGTTCGTAATCGACCTGCCGATGGAACGCGAGACCGCCGCCGCCGGCGTCGCAGCCAATCAGGCCATGCGGGCGCTTTGCGTCGACGACAATGCGGTGAACGCCTTCGTGCTGGCGGAAATGCTGCGGGCCTTGGGCTTCGTATGCGACATCGCGGCGAATGGCAGGGAGGCTGTCGAAGCTGCAACGGCCTGCCGTTACGATCTGATCCTGATGGATCTGCGCATGCCGGTCCTGAATGGCGTCGATGCGTCCCAGCAAATCCGTCATGGCGAAGTTGCCAGAGGCTTGCCGGCGGCGCCGATCATCGGCGTCACCGCCCAGTATTCGGCGCATGCGGTCGCTGACTGCTTCGCGGCGGGCATGAACATTGTCCTTTCGAAGCCCGTGCAGTTGGCGGACCTTGTCGAGCAGGTCGAGCTTTTGCTGAAGGCGCCGCGCGCCGCTTGAAACGCGGCGACGGCGTCGGAGCGGTAGCCGAAACCGCCGCAAAGCGGTATGGCTCCCCTTTTTGCGGAGCCTATGCATGCGCATCCTGTTCCTGGGCGATATCGTCGGCCGCGCCGGCCGGGATGCGGTCGTTGAAGCGGCGCCGGGCCTGCGCGCCGCCTTCGATCTCGACCTGCTGGTCGTGAACGGCGAAAACGCGGCCCATGGCTTCGGGATCACGCCGAAAATCTGCGAGGCGCTTTATGGCGCCGGCGTCGACGTGATCACGACCGGCAATCACGTCTGGGATAACCGCGAAATCCTGACCCATATCGGCGACGACAAACGCCTGCTGCGGCCGTTCAACTTCCCGGAAGGCGCGCCCGGCCGCGGCTGGGCCATCGTCGAGACCGAGCGGGCCGGCAAGGCGCTGGTCGCCAATGTGATGCTGCGCCTGTTCATGGATCCCCTGGACTGCCCGTTCACGGCGATGGAGCAGGTCGTGAACACCGCGGCGCTCGGCCGTGAGGTCAAGGCGATCCTGGTCGACATGCACGGCGAGGCGACGAGCGAGAAGCGCGCCATGGGGCATTTCCTCGATGGCCGCGCGTCGCTGGTCGTCGGCACCCATTCCCATGTCCCGACGGCCGACGGCCACATCATGAAAGGCGGCACGGCCTACCTGACCGACGCCGGCATGTGCGGCGACTATGACAGCGTCATCGGCATGCGGAAGGAGCTTTCAATCCAGCGCTTCCGCACCAAACGCCCTGGCGAACGCCTGGCGCCCGCCGACGGCCCGGCCTCGCTTTCCGGCATCTTCGTCGAAACCGACCCCGCGACCGGCCTCGCGGTGACGGTGCGGCCCTTCCGCCAGGGCTTCGGCCTCGACCCGGCGCCGATCTGAACCTGCCGCCTGAATTAGCTGCCAGGACCGGCTGGATTCGGGCATTTCGCCAGCCGGGTTGCCGCCAGCCTCGGATTTCGTCATTTTGGCGCCGGACGCGCGCGGGGCGCGCCGGGAACGCAGACGGATTCGCGATGGCTGGCCATTCACAATTCAAGAACATCATGCACCGCAAAGGCGCGCAGGACGCCAAGCGGGCGAAGATCTTTACGCGGCTCGGCCGTGAAATCATGGTCGCGGTGAAGGCCAGCGGGCCGGACCCGGAAGGCAATCCGGCGTTGCGCTCGGCCATGATCGCGGCGCGCGCCGCCAACATGCCGAACGACCGCATCGACCGCGCCGTCAAGCGCGCGTCCGGCGCCGACGGCGAGGCGGAGAACTTCGAGGAAGTCCGCTACGAAGGCTATGGCCCGGGCGGCGTCGCGCTGATCGTCGAGACCCTGACCGACAACCGCAACCGCACGGCGGCCGACGTCCGCTCGGCCTTCAACAAGTATGGCGGCTCGCTCGGCGAAACCAATTCGGTCGCGTTCATGTTCGACCGAATCGGCGCCATCGTCTATGAGCGGCCGGAACTGGACGCGGACGCCGTGTTCGAAGCCGCCCTCGAAGCTGGCGCCGAGGATGTGCAGTCGAGCGACGAGAGCCACGAGATCACGACTGCGCCCGACGATCTGGTGGCCGTGCGCAACGGCCTGGAGACGGCGTTCGGCGCGCCGTCCTCCGCCAAGCTTGCCTGGCGGCCGCAGACCCTGACGCCGATTGAGGGCGACAAGGCGGCGACCCTGTTCAAGCTGCTGGAAGTGCTGGACGAGCATGACGACGTGCAGACCGTGTTCGCCAACTACGATATCTCCGACGAGACGATGACGGCGCTGGCCGGATAGCGATGACCAGGATCCGACGCATTCTCGGCTTGGACCCAGGGCTGCAGAAGACTGGCTGGGGCATCGTTGAAAGCGTCGACAATCGCCTGAAGCATATCGCGAACGGCGTCATTCAGACGGACCCGAAGGCGCCGATGGCCGAGCGCCTGCGCCAGATCTCTGTCGGCATTGAAGCTGTGATCGCGGAGTTCGCGCCCAGCGAAGCGGCGGTAGAGGAGACCTTCTTGAACCGCAATCCTGGAACCACCCTGAAGCTTGGGCTGGCGCGCGGCGTCGTGCTCGTCACCCCGGCGAGGGCCGGGCTGGATGTGGCGGAATATTCCGCCAAGGAAGTCAAGAAATCCCTCGTGGGCTATGGCTCGGCCGACAAGGCGCAGGTCGCCGGTATGGTCGCCCGCCTGCTGCCGGGGGTCGAGATAGCCAATGAGGATGCGGCCGACGCGCTCGCGGTCGCGATCTCCCATGCCCATGCCAGCGCTGTCTCGAACCGCTGGGCGGCGGCGGCGGCCGCGACGTGATCGGCCGCCTGACCGGCCTCGTTGAGGCGATCGGCGGCGACGCCGCCATCGTCGATGTGGGGGGCGTCGGCTATCTGGTGCATTGCTCCGCCAGAAGCCTTGCGGCCGCCACGGGCAAGGGCGTGACGCGGCTCGACGTCGAAACCCAGATGCGGGAGGACGCCATCGTTCTCTATGCCTTCGCGCTGCCGGGCGAACGGGCATGGTTCAAGCTTTTGACGACGGTTCAGGGCGTCGGCGGCCGGGTCGCCTTGCAAATTCTCTCCGCCCTGACGCTCGATGAACTGGCCCAGGCGATCCTGGCGGAGGACAAGAAGGCGGTTTCCCGGGCGGACGGCGTCGGCCCGAAGCTCGCCTTGCGCATCATCAGCGTCCTGCGGGACCGGGTCGCGTCGGGCGACATGCCGGCGCTTGGGCCGGGCGCGATTGCGGCCCCGGCTGGGGGCGCCCCGGCGGGCGGGGCGGCGGCGGAAGCGCTTTCGGCGCTCGCCAACCTCGGCTACGGCCGCTCGGAAGCCTATGCCGCCGTCGGCCGCGCCGAAGCGGCGCTGGGGCCGGACGCGCCCTTGCCGGCGCTGATCACGGCGGCGCTCAAGGAGGCGGCGAAAGCATGAGCGAGGACCGCCTGATCGACGCGCTCGCCCGGGCGGACGACCCGCCGGACACGACCCTCAGGCCGCAGCGGCTGAGCGAGTTCGTCGGGCAGGCGAAAGCGCGCGGCAATCTGGAAATTTTTATTCAGGCGGCGAAAGCCCGCGGCGACGCCTTGGACCATGTGCTGCTGATCGGCCCGCCCGGCCTCGGCAAGACGACGCTCGCCCAGATCGTCGCGACCGAGATGGCCGTGGGATTCCGGGCGACCTCCGGTCCGGTGATCGCCCGCGCTGGGGACCTAGCGGCGCTGCTGACCAACCTGCAGCCCCATGACGTGCTGTTCATCGATGAAATTCATCGCCTGAGCCCGGCGGTCGAGGAAATCCTCTATCCGGCGATGGAAGACTTTCATCTGGACCTGATCATCGGCGAAGGCCCGGCGGCGCGCTCGGTCCGGATCGATCTGCCGCCGTTCACGCTGGTCGCCGCGACGACGCGGGCCGGCCTGGTGCAGGGGCCGCTCCGGGATCGGTTCGGCATTCCGTTGCGTCTGGAGTTCTACACGGTTGAGGAACTGACCCGCATCGTCGTCCGCGGCGCGGAGATTCTGGGCGCGCCGATGTCGCAAGCCGGCGCCGCCGAAATCGCCCGCCGGGCGCGCGGCACGCCGCGCATCGCCGGACGGCTGCTCCGGCGCGTGCGCGACTTTGCCGCGGTCGACGGCGTCACGGAAATCGACGTCGCTGTCGCCGACAAGGCGCTGTTGCGGCTCGAGGTCGACGGCGAGGGGCTGGATGCGATGGACCGGCGCTATCTGGGCTGTCTGGCGGAGCGCTATGGCGGCGGCCCGGCCGGCGCGGAAGCCCTGGCGGCGGCGCTCGCCGAGCAGCGGGACGTGATCGAGGATGTGATCGAGCCGTTCCTGATCCAGCAGGGTTTCGTGTTGCGGACGCCGCGCGGGCGGGTGCTGCCGGCGAAGGGCTATCAGGCGATCGGCCTGGCCGCGCCCAAAGGCGGCGGCCAGGCCCCGGATCTGTTCGAGGACGACAGCCCATGACGGCCGCCGCCGCGCTGCCGGTCCGGGTGTATTACGAAGACACCGACGCAGGCGGCATTGTCTATCACGCCGCCTATCTGAAATATGCCGAGCGCGGTCGGACGGAATTCCTGCGCGCCCTTGGGGTCGATCAAAGCAAGCTTCGCGCCGAAACCGGCATCGGCTTTGTCGTCGCCGGGCTGACGATCGACTACCTGCAGCCGGCCTTCCTGGACGATCTTTTGACCGTGCAGAGCATCGTCGCGCGGGTCAGGCGGGTCAGTCTCGACTTCCTGCAAATCGTCGAGCGCGGCGGCGTCCCGATCGCTCGCTTGACCGTGCGCGTGGCTTGTATAGACGCTGCTGGGAAACCGGCGCGTCTGCCCGATGCGATGCGCGCCGCGACGATGGCGTCGCCGCCGTCATAGTTCCGCCCCTTTTTCGCTGGAGATAACGGTCCCATGGACGGTTCAATCATTACAGAAGCATTGGGACAGGGCGGGCATCTATCGCCCGTGGCGCTGTTCCTCGCGGCCGATATCGTCGTCAAGGCGGTGATGGCGATCCTGATGATTCTTTCGGTCTGGTGCTGGGCCGTGATCTTCATGAAATGGCGGACCATGCGCCGGCTGGCGCGGGAAGCGGACGCATTCGAGGATGCGTTCTGGTCCGGCGGGGCGCTTGACGATCTCTATGACCGGGTCAGCGCCAACGCCCACGATCCGATGACGGCGGTGTTCGCGGCCGCGATGCGGGAATGGCGGAAGACGACCAACGGCGAATCGTCGCGCGGCTTCGGCATCGGCCTGAAGGAGCGGCTGGAACGCTCCATGACCGTGTCGATCGGCCGTGAAATGTCGGCCATCGAGCGGGGCATGACCGTGCTCGCCTCGACCGGATCGACGGCCCCGTTCATCGGGCTGTTCGGCACGGTCTGGGGCATCATGAACAGCTTCACCGCGATCGCGGCCGAAAAGACCACCAACCTCGCGGTCGTGGCGCCCGGCATCGCCGAAGCTCTGTTCGCGACGGCGATGGGCCTGTTCGCCGCCATCCCGGCGACGCTCGCCTACAACAAGTTCGCGGCCGACATGGGCAGCTATGCGACCCGGCTGGATATCTTCGCGGGCGACTTCCAGTCGATCCTCTCCCGGCAGATCGACGAGGGAGCGTAAGCCATGGCTGGCGGCATGATCGGCGGCGGATTGGGCGGCGGCCTCGGCCGGGGGCGGCGCGTCCGGCATCGACCGCTTGCCGAAATCAACGTGACGCCCTTCGTCGACGTGATGCTGGTGCTGCTGATCGTCTTCATGGTGACGGCGCCCTTGCTGACCGTCGGCGTGCCGATCGAATTGCCGAAGACCGACGCGGCGCAACTGGTCGACTGGGATGAGCCGCTGATCGTCTCCGTCGACGCCGAGGGTAAGATCTACCTGCAGGAAACCGAACGCAGCCTGGAAAGCCTGGTCTCGACGCTGAACGCAGTCCGGGCCGAGCGGCCGGATGCGGTCGTCTATGTGCGCGGCGACACCAGGATTGCTTACGGCGAAGTGATGCGCGTCATGGGGGCGCTGGTCGCCGCTGGGGTCACGAAGCTGTCCCTGGTCGCCGAAACGCCGGACGGGGCGCGGCGCTAGATGCAGGCGGCCATCCTCGTATCCCTGATCGGCCATGGCATCCTGATCGCCGTGATGGCGTTCGGCTTGCCGTCATGGCTGGAGCCGGAGCGGCGGGAGATCACGTCAACGGCCGTCGGCCTGATTTCCGCCGGGCAACTGGCGGCCCTCTCCGGCCCACAATTGCCGCCGGGCCGCGAGGCGACGGCAAGCGCCGCCGCGGCATCGGCGGCGCGC
>CALAHN010000118.1 GCA_937891825.1 uncultured Alphaproteobacteria bacterium | reverse complement strand
TGTTCTGCACGAACGCCTCGATCTCCAGGCCGCCATCCGCCGGCACGATCAGCAATACCGCGTCCGCCGGGCTGACGACGGCGCCGGGGCTGGAGACCTGGAGTTGCTGCACCACGCCATCGTTCGGCGCCCGGAGCAGACGGCGCGCGATGCGGTCATCCGCCTTCGTCAAGCCATGGCTCGCGGCCTGAAGGGTGCGGGTCGCCTCCTCCAGCCCTTCGTTATTCTGGGCGCGGAACGCAGCGCGCGCCCGGGCGCGGCTTTGCTCGGCCTCGACGATCGCGGCCTCGACCTCCGTCAGGCGCGGCGCGATGCGGCGGAGGTCGTTCTCCATCTCCACCAGCGCCTGCTTCGCCGCCAGCCAGTTGGCCCGGGGCGCGTAACCCTTGGACAACAGTTCCCGCAACGCCTCCTCCCGCTGGCGCAACAGCGGCAGGCTTTCCTCCAGCTTGCGCTTCTCGGCGAGGATGCCGCGCCGGGCGGCGACCCGCTGGGCGCGAAGATCGCGTAGCCCCTGGGATTCGGCCCAGTAGCCCGCAAGCTCCCGCTCCATCCGGGTCTGCGCGACCTGGACGGTTGCGGGATCGGCCCCTGGCGGCGGTTCGAACTTCGGAACGCGGCCGACCGGCGCACCGTCGGCCACGGCTTTCAGCGTCGCGCGGATGCGGGCGGCGTCCAGGCTGGCGTCCGTCATCTGTTGCATGACCTGGCTGCGGTCCGCCCCGGTTTCGGTGGTGTCGAACGCGATCAGGGGATCGCCCTTGGAAACCGCCTGGCCATCCTTAACGAAGATCTCGCTGACGACGCCGATCTCCAGCGGCTGCACCACTTTTACGCGCCCGCCGGGGATGATCCGGCCTTCCGCGACCGCGACCGTATCGATCCGCCCGAAGAAACCCCAGGCCAGAACGCCGACGACCAGCAGGCAGATCAGCCCAATGAACGCCCGCAACGTCGGGCTTGGCGGGGTGTCGAGCACTTCAATGGCGGCGGGCAGGAACTCAAGCTCCTGCCGGTTCAGGCGCGGGCGCGGGTTGGCTTTCTCGATCTTGCCGGATTCCCGCCAGACAGCGACCGCGCGGCCCATGAGGTTCGCCATGGCCCTAACCCGCCTGCAGCGCGTGCAGCCGCGCGTAAAGGCCGCCTGCCTGCAGCAAGCTAGCGTGGGTGCCGTCCTCCACGATCCGGCCCTCGTCCATGACGACGATCCGGTCGGCGGTGCGGATGGTCGACAGTCGGTGGGCGATCAACACGACGGTGCGGCCGCGGCAGATTTCGGCCATGTTCTGTTGGATGGCGGCCTCGCTTTCGTAGTCGAGCGCGCTGGTCGCCTCATCGAAGATCAGCACCCGCGGGTTCACGGCGAGCGCCCGGGCGATGGCGATGCGCTGGCGCTGGCCGCCCGACAGGTTGCCGCCCCGCTCCTCCAGCTCCGTATCGTAGCCGAAGGGCAGTTCCAGAATGAACTCATGGGCGCCGGCAAGCTTGGCGGCGGCGATCACCCGCTCCATCGGCATGGCGGGCTCGGTCAGGGCGATGTTCTCCCGGACAGTGCGGTTGAACAACACGTTTTCCTGGAGCACGACGCCGATCTGCCGTCGGAGCCAAGCGGGGTCGGCCATGGCGAGATCGACCCCGTCGACCAGCACCCGCCCGCTTTCCGGGGAGTAGAGGCGCTGCATCAATTTTGCGACCGTGCTCTTGCCGGAGCCGGAACGGCCGACGATGCCGATAATCTGGCCTGCCGGCGTCTCCAGGTCGACCTGGCGCAACACTTCCGGCCCGTCGCTTCGGTAGCGGAAGGTCACGCGGTCGAACCGGAGGGCGCCCGCCAGCGGCGGCAGGCTGGCGCGGCCGGCGGTCGGGTTCGGCTCGGTCGGCGTGTTCAGCACGTCGCCGAGGCGGGCCATGGATATCCGGAACTGCTGGAAATCCTGCCATAGCTGCGACAAGCGGAGGATCGGCAAAGTCGTCTGCCCGGCCAGCATGTTGAACGCGATCAACTGGCCGACGGTCAACTCGTTGGCGATCACCATATGCGCCCCGAACCAAAGCGTCAGCGCAGTCGTGAGTTTGGAGATCAGCTGCACGCCCTGGCTTCCGATCGTGCCGATGACCACGACCCTGAAGGCGGCGCGGGCGTAAGCCGCCAGCAATTGCTCCCACCGCTCCCGCATTCGCGGTTCGACGGCGAGGGATTTCAGGGTCTCGGCCGCGGAGACCGATTCAACCAGGAACGACTGATTGGCGGCGCCGCGCTGGAACCGCTCCTCGATCCGGCGGCGCAACACCGGCGTCACGGCGACGCTGAGGATCACGTAGAACGGAATCGCCGCAAGCACGATGAACGTCAGCGTCGTCGAATAGAGGAACATCACGGCGAAAAATACGATGGTGAAGAACAGATCGATCGTCACCGTAAGGGCTGAGCCGGTGATGAAATTCCGAATATTCTCAAGCTCGCGCACCCGGGCGACGGTCTGGCCAACCTGCCGGCTTTCGAAATAGGCGATCGGCAGCGCCAGGAGATGCCGGAACAACCGGGCGCCCAGCTCCACGTCGATCCGGCTGGCGGTGTGGGCGAACAGGTAAGAGCGCATGCCGCCCAGCACAATCTCGAAGAGCGTAATGCACACCAAGCCGATCACCAGCAAGTCGAGCGTCGTCATGCCCCGATGCACGAGGACCTTGTCCACGACCACCTGGAAGAACAGCGGCGTCACCAGCCCGAAAACCTGGAGAAAGAAGGAGGCCGCGAGCACTTCCCCGAACAAGCCGCGATAGCGGTGGATCGCCGGCAGAAACCACGTGATATCGAAGCGCCGCTCCGCGCCCGCCATCGCGGCGCGCGTCGTCGCAGCGATGGCGGCGCCAGTCCAGGTATCCAGCAATTGCTCGACCGATACGCGTTCCGGCGGATGGCCGGGGCGTTGGATCAGGGCGACGTCATCGTTGACCGCGCCCAGAATGAAGAAACTGCCGTCCCGGTCTTCTGCGATGACGGGCAGTACAGTCGTCGCCAATCGCGCCGGTTTGATGGTCACGCCCTTGGCCTTCAGGCCAAGGGCCTTGGCGGCGCGCAACAGCGCCAACCGATCCATGCGCCCGCCGGCGCCATGCTCATGCAGGATATGGTCAGGATCGGCCGGAATTCGGTGAAACTGCAACAGCATGGCGAGCGCATACGCGCCGCTATCAATCTCCGCCACGCCGTACTCCCTGCCGCCTGAAAACCCCAGACCGAGCCATCAGACTCCAGCGCTAGTTTCAATCAGGCTGCGAGCCCTGTCCAGATCAAATCGCTTCATAGGCACGCGCTGGTGGATCGCCGTTGCCGCGGAGCGCATGACGGCGCAGGGCATCGCGAATACAATACGCGTTTGGCGCTGGCAGCATTCCAATGTGAGTTCCTGAGCGCCTATCTTCCGAACCTGCCAAGGCGCGCAGCGGCATCTTCAATGCCGCCGCCTTCATCGTCCTCGGCATCGTCACAGATCAATAGCGTCGTAGAGCGCTGCTCATCCTGATACAGGGTCTGGGCATACATCGGTCCAGACATCGGCGTTTGGACCCAATCCGTCGACTCCGCTTCTTCAACATCAGTGTACATTTGCGCCGATGATAGTTGCGGCAACCAAGGCATCTGCGCCTTGCGGGTCAACGCGAGGGCCGGGAATGAACGGCCCCTGATCGCGTAGCTAAATCGGTCCCGATGCGCGAAGACGATCGCGACAGAGGCGTCGTGTAGTTCGGCAAACCGACGGAACGCCGCCTCACGGCTGATATCGAGCCCCTTGGCGAGTTCAAGCGCATGACGCAGATCGGGATCGGCATCCAGGTAGGGCCGCAGACGGCGACGCGGCGCCAGAAGTTCGATCGCGAACGTGTTGGCCTGTCGCTCCTGCACCTCATAGCGCGTCGGCGCTCGCCTCACCGGCGACCGAACCCTTCCGCTCAGATCACCCCGGTCGCACCGAAAGCCATCCCCCCAGGCGGCGCTATGGCGTGGGTTCAGGAAATGCCCAAGCTCGTGACCGATGCTGAAGCGTTGCCGCTGCCGGCTCGCAGCCTGATGCACGACGATGGCGCCTTCAGTACGCTCCGGCGTTGTAACAAGCGCCGCCTCGATCCCGATCAACGGCGCAACGCGGATGTCGTAGATATCCAGCGCCCGGGCGATCGCCTGAACCGGGACAGGCCCCTCATCATCGCCGAGCTGGCGGTGGATGGCCGCGGCAAGCTGCGCAGGGTTCGTCCCCCCATCCTCGATCTCCATCCGGTCGAGGGTAAGGCCGGCGGCAGCGGCTTCGTAGTCACCTGGATCCGGCATCGCCCCGCCGCTTGAGCAGGGATTGCATCATGTCGTCAAGGAGCGCCAGGTCGGATGGGTCGAGCTTGTGGGCCTGACGGAACATCGTCGCGACCTTGGCGTCGGCGTCATCCGCCTCCATGTCCTCGCCGACCAGATAGGCCACCTTGACCCCGAAGTAGTCCGCAAGACGGGTCACCAAGGCCATCGACGGGTTCTGGGCCTTGCCCTTCTCCATCTCCCAGATGTGCGCCTTCGAGACGCCGACCGCGTCCGCCACCTGCTGCAAAGACTCGCCCTTCTTCATGCGAAGCTCGGTGATCCGCCTGCCCAGGCCCATAGCCCGCTCTCCCATTCGCTCGCCATGCGCGTTTGTATGATCTGACGGCATCATAACGACGGTGTTGCATAAGCCAATCGTTTTCTGTATCTTACGGCCACGTTCAATCAATCCCGATTCGGAGATTGTTCATGTCAGAGCTTTTCGTCGAGACCGTCGCCATCGCTGGGCTGCGTCCGTGGGCGCGGAACGCGCGCACCCATTCCAAGAAGCAAATCCGGCAGATCGCCGACAGCATCCGCACGTTCGGGTTCACGAACCCGGTGTTGATTGATGCGGAGAACACGATCCTCGCCGGCCACGGGCGCGTGGAAGCTGCCCGGTTGCTGGGGCGTGAGACTGTGCCCTGTGTCAGGCTTGAGGGCATGACGGCGGCGCAGAAGCGGGCCTATGTCCTGGCGGACAACAAGCTCGCCCTCAACGCCGGCTGGGACGAGGACATGCTCGGCGAAGAGTTATCCGCCCTCCTGGAGATGGACCTGGACTTTGACCTGGAGGTCACCGGCTTCTCGATCCCGGAGATCGATGGGCTGGTCGAAGGCCTGAACGTCGAGGAGCCTGATGATCCGGGCGATGACCGGCTGCCGGCAGATGCTGACGGACCGCCCATGTGCCGCCTGGGCGACATCTGGCAGTTGGGTCCGCATCGGCTGATCTGCGGCGACGCCTTGGAGCCGGCAGTCGTCGCTGATTTGATGGGAGGCGAGCAGGCCCGGATGGTCTTCACGGATCCGCCATATAATGTGCCCATCGACGGCCATGTCGGCGGATCCGGAGCCATCAAGCATCGGGAGTTCGCCATGGCGTCCGGCGAGATGACGCCGGACGAGTTCACCGGCTTCCTGAAGCAGGCGTTTGCGAACCTTGCGGCCTTCAGCCTGGACGGCTCGATCCATTACATCTGCATGGATTGGCGGCATATGGCCGAGATGCTCGCGGCCGGCGGCGCCGTCTATGACGAGTTGAAGAATGTGCTCGTCTGGGTGAAGGACAACGGCGGCATGGGAACGTTCTACCGGTCACGGCACGAGATGATCTTCGCCTTCAAGCACGGGGCGGCGGCGCATGTGAATACGTTCGAGTTGGGGCAGCACGGCCGCTA
>CALAHN010000117.1 GCA_937891825.1 uncultured Alphaproteobacteria bacterium | reverse complement strand
TTAGGGCTTCATCCGCTTGCGGGGCGAGCGGCGGGAGCGGCGGTAGGGTCACCCAGGGGCCGAAAGCAGGCTTCCCGTCATCCACGCTGGCGGCAGCCGGCGCCAAGGCGGCGGTCGGCGCCGGCTCGGCTGTCGGCCGCACCGGCCGCGGCTTGCTGACGGGCGCCGCCAGCGTGATCGGCGGCGGTTCGACCGGCGCGGGCGCAGCCTCTGCCGTCCGGGATGGCGCCTTGGCTGGCGCGGCTTGCGCGACCGGCCGCTGCTTCGGCTTCGGCGCTGGCGCCGCCGCAGGTTCGCGTTCCTCGACTTGCTCGACCGTCCGGTCCGCCGGGGCCATGGCGGCCGGCGGCGGGGCCATATAGGCCGTGCCGTCAGGGTTCACGGCGCCGCGCATGGCTTCGTAGAACAGGCCGTTCACGCGGGCGGCCTCGGGGTTCATGTCTTCGGCGACGATGCGTTGGGCTTGCTCCGGCTGGCCCATCAGGCCGAACGCCAGCGCGAGATTATGCCGCGCCTTGGGCGCCCGCTCGCCGACTTTGGTCAAGGGCGCCAATTCAGCGACAGCGTCATTGAAGCGCGCGGACAGGGCATAGGAGAGGCCGAGATTGCTGCGCACCCGCTCATTGCCCGGATCGAAGGTCAGCGCCTGGATGTACAGGCGTTGGGCGGCGTCATGCCGGCCCTGCATATCGGCTGCGACGGCGCTGCCGTTCAGCGCGATCGGGTTGTTCGGCGAAATCTGGCGCGCGGCGTCGAAATCCGCCGAGGCCGTTTCCGGCCGGCCGGCCGCCAGCAGGGTCCGGCCGCGGCCGATCAAGGCCGAGGCCATGACGCTGTCTGTCATGTTGGGGCTCGCCAGGGCTTCGTTGTAGCTGGCGATGGCCTGCTCATACGCGGCCTGCTCGAAGAAGGAGTCGGCAAGGGCCGTCCGCACTTCAGCAGACGTGGGATCGGCTTGCAGCAGGCGCTGATAGATATTCTGCGCCGCGCCGAATTGCCCGGTCGATCGCGCCGCCACCGCCAGGCGCAGCTCGCGCGCGCGGTGTTCGGGGTTGATCGCCTGTTGCTGCTTCTGCACGCCGCCGCCGCCAAGCAGGCCGGACGTCGCGTTGCAGCCCGTCAGCGCCAGCAGCGCGGCCAGGGCCGCGGCTGCCTGGAGGGATCGCTTGCTCGTCGTGATCATTACGCTTGTCCTTGTTATCGCTCTTTGTTGCGGTTGGGCGTCGCGTTTCGGCATCAGGTCGCCAGCGAAGCCATCAGTCGGACCATCGCAGGTCCGCCGACGATCACGCCGCATGGCGGGAGAATGAAAACCATCAGCGGCAAGCTCATCAGCGCCGGTAGGCGCGCCGCTTTTTCTTCGATGCGCAGCATGCGCGTGCGCCGGCCTTCGGAGGAGATCGTCCGAAGCGCCTGGCTGGGGGAGGTGCCGTATTTCTCCGCCTGGTTCATGGTGACGGCGAGGCTCGCCATTTCCGGCGCCTCCGTCCGGTAGACCAGGTTTTCGAGCGCCAGGCGGCGTTCCGGGAGCACCTTGAGTTCGGCTTCCGTCGTCGCAAGCTCAAGCGCCAGTTCCGGGTTTGACGTCTTCAATTCCCGGGAAACCCGATGCAAGGCCGTTTCCAGCGTCAGCCCGGCTTCGGCGCAAATCACCATCAGATCGAGCGCGTCCGGGACAGCCTGGCTGATGCGCCGCTGCCGCTTCTTCGCCCGCCAGCCGATATAGAATTCCGGGGCCATGGCGCCGATGACCAGGCCGATCGGCAAGGCCAGGAACGCCCGAAGGCCGGAAGCGATCGGCTGATCGCCGCTGACCAGGACAAAGTAGACGACGACGCCAAGGCCAAGCCCGGACGCAAGCTTCGCCGCAAGCATCAGATTGAGCGCCTCGCCCGAGCGATAGCCTGCGACGACGAGCGTGCGTTGCAGCTTGGCGCGATCCTTCTCGCCAACCAGCGGCAACTGGCCGGCGACTGGCGCAAGCAGGCCAAGCGCCCGCGTGAAGATCGAGACCTTTTCGTCATCGTCGTCGAAGATGTCGGTGAGATTGTGGCCGATCTCATATCCCGAGTGACCGCCGCCGGTGGCTTGCATGTATTTGAGGCGGCGCTGGATCTTCTCCTGCGCCTGGGCGCGCTTGCCGGCGATCCTGGCCGCGATGAGCGCGACCGACAACAGCGCCAGAATCCCGAGGCTGATCGGATCGGAGAAGATCGGCGCGAACGCCCTGACGATAAAGTCGCTCATGCGTCCACCGCTGTCAGTTTCTTGATGATCAATAGCCCGACCAGGATCGACAGCACGCAATAGCCCAGCATGTTGTTGCCGACGTCGGTTTCGATCAGAAGCAGAATGTTGGGCTTGTTGAGGTAGTACATGCCGATGAAGGACAGGATCGGTATGGCGGCGACGATCTTCGAGGCCGCGCGCGATTCCGACGTCAGCGCCCGGATCTTCAGCTTCATGCCCTTGCGCTGGCGAAGCGTATCGGAAAGGTTCAGCAGCACTTCCGCCAATTGCCCGCCGGTTTCCCGTTGCAGGATCAGTGTGACCGCGAAGAAGCGCATTTCCGGGAGGTCGACGCGCTTCAAGGCGGAGCGCAAGGCATCGTCCAGCGAGACGCCGATGCGCATTTCATTGGCGATCGCGGCGAACTCCGGGCCGACGGGCGCCGCGATATCGGTGCCGATGTTCTCGATGGCCTGGCTGACAGGAAGCCCGGCGCGAATGCTGCGGACGAAAAGGTCGATCGCATCCGGGAACAGGGCGTTGAACTTGTCATAGGTTCGCTGAATCATCGTCCTGAGGCCAAACACCAGGCCGAGGACGAATGCGAGGAAGCCGGCGAGTAGGGCATATTTGAAAGGCAATTCAAGCTTGCTGGCCGCGACGAGGGCAATCAGCGCGCCGAAGCCGGCGGCGATGGGGATGGCCTTGCGGAGGATGCGGACGCCGCCGATAAGCGCGAGCTTCTCGTCCAGCATGTCCATGAACCGCGCGATCCGGCCTTCGCCGCGCCGCTCATCGTTATTGTCGCCGAAGACGTCGAGGTCGATCTGGCGATCGTTGGCGATATCCGGATCGACGCCCTGGCGCGCCGATGCGTAGCGGAGCCGCCGCTTCAACGCCGAGCCGCGATCGCCCTTCCTGGCGAGGCCCTGCGCCAGCAATACGCCGATGACTGCCAGAACGAGGAAGACCAGCGCGGCGATCAGATTGGGGTCTCTCAGGATCGCGTTCATGACTTCCTACTTCATTGCTTCGAGCAAGGCGCCGTCGAGGCCGTACATGCGCGCCTTCTCCAGGAAGCGCGGCCTCACGCCGGACGATTTGAACGACCCGACCAGCTTGCCGTCCGGGCCTTCGCCTTCGAACTCGAAAGTGAACAGGTCCTGGGTGACGATCACATCGCCTTCCATGCCGACGATTTCAGTCACCGACTGAATGCGGCGCATGCCGTCGCGCATGCGCGCGATCTGGACGATCAGGTGCACTGCGCCGGCGATCTGGCGGCGGATGGCGAGCAGCGGCATGTTGACCGCGCCCATCAGCAGCATGTTTTCCAGGCGGATAAGGGCGTCGCGCGGGCTGTTGGAGTGAAGCGTCGACATCGAACCGTCATGGCCGGTGTTCATGGCTTGCAACATGTCGAAAGCTTCCGCGCCGCGGCACTCGCCGAGGATGATGCGGTCGGGGCGCATGCGCAGCGCGTTCCTGAGAAGGTCGCCCTGGCCGATCATCCCGGTGCCTTCGGCATTGGCGGGGCGGGTCTCCAGGCGAACGACGTGGGGCTGCTGCAATTGCAGTTCCGCCGCATCCTCGATAGTGACGATTCGTTCCTTTGGCGAGATCAGGCGCGACATCGCGTTCAGCAGCGTCGTCTTGCCGGCGCCGGTGCCGCCCGAGACCAGGATGTTCAGGCGGGCGGCGGCGGCGATTTCCAGAGTGCGGGCCACATTCGGCGCCAGATTGCCGCTGCGGACCATGTCGCCGAACTGGGCGCGCCGCTTGGGAAACTTACGAATGGACATCGAGACGCCGTCGATCGCCAGCGGATTGGAGATCGCGTTGACGCGGCTGCCGTCGGGAAGTCGGGCATCGAGCATCGGGCTGGATTCGTCGATCCGACGACCGACGGAAGCTGCGATCCGCTGCGCCACATGCAGCACATGATTGTTGTCGCGGAACGTGATGTTGGTGGCCTCAAGCTGGCCGCGCCGTTCCACATAAACCTGGTTCGGACCGTTCACCAGAATATCGGTGACCTCTTCGTCCGCCAGCAGGGGTTCGATCGGGCCGACGCCGACCATGTCGTCCAGCATATCGTCGGCGAGTTGCTCCTGCTCGCGGCCGTTAAGCTGCAAGCGCTCCTCGTTGGCGATTTCCGCGACGACGGCGCCGATGCGCGCGCGCAGCCGGTCCCGGCGCATGCGGACGGCGACGCTCGGCTCGATCCGACGCATCAGCCGCTCGCGCACCAATTGGCGGATCTGGGGGGTGATGACCTCAGAGCCATCCTCCCCGCCGAACTCGTCCTCGAACTCCTCGTCGCTTGCGAGACGGATGTTCGAGACGTCGTCGGCCGGCTTGAGCGGCGCGTAGCCGTTCTTCCGGTCGTTCACTTCTTCGATCGCGGGCTTACGTCCGAACATGATGTGGCTTTATCCAGCGCGCTTGTTGCGGAGAAGGCGTTGAAGCATGGAGACCGTATGGGGCCGGTCGCCGATCAGTTCGCCCGCGATTGAGGCGAACGCGGCCGAGGCGGCGCATTTGCGGGAAGCCAATGGCTCTCCGAAATTCAAGGATTCGGCCGCCATGGATTTGCCGTAGGGGATGACGAAATCGACCTTGTGGCCGATCCCTTCCTCGAACTGCTCGACCGTCAACTCGCCCTTCGAATCCTGGCGGGGATGATTGAGGGCGATGTAGTTCCGTCGGCCGTTGCTTTCGCCCGAGATGGCTTCCAGGCGCCGCACGATATCGCGGACCGAGGCGATGGACGGCTCAGCCACGAGGATGCGGATATCGGCGCGGCGGACGATCTCCAGCGCGCCCGGCGCGCCGCGCGGCACATCGATAAACACATAGTGGAACTGCTTCTGCAGGATCTGGGTCAGATCGCGAACCGCGTCGGGCGAATAGACGATATCTTCCTCCAGCGGCTCTTCAGCCGCCAGCGCGAACAGGCGCGGCCCGTGCTGTAGCATGGTGCGCTCGAGGAACAGCGGATCCAGGCGATGGGCATTTTCCAATGCCTCCCTGAGGCCGTGATTGGCCGGGAAATCGAGCGCCAGATGCAGGGAGCCGTTCTGAAGATCGAGATCGACCAGTACGACGCGCCGGCTTTGTTTGTTCGCGAGGATCCAGCCCACATTCGCCAGCAGGGTGGTCGCCCCGGCGCCGCCGCGCGCGCCGTTGACGGCCACGACCTTGCCCAGGCGCTGGGTTTGCGGGCGGGACGGATCCTCCTCGCCGAGCGCCAGGCGGACTGCGCGATAGAGATGCTCGTAGGGCGCGGGCTTCACCAGATAGTCGGTGACGCCCATGCGCATCAGGTCGCGGAACAGACCGACGTTATTCTCCTTGCCGAGCACGATCACCTGGACGTCCGGCTCGCAGACATTCGCCAATTCGTCGATATGGCTAAGCGCCATGTCCACTTCGGAAACGTCGACAATGATGACCGGCGTCGAACCGTGGTTGGAGAAATGCTCGATCGCTGCGCGGACGCCGCCGCGCTTGACGCGAAACTTCGGGGCGCCCATGCGGCCCAGGGCGTCTTCGATGGCCGATTCGGACTCGGGGTCGGTGACGAAAGCCGCGATCTTTACAGGTTCGCTTGCGTCATCGGGACGTTCGCTGGAGCGGACTGCGATAGCCATTATCTGGTTCCTCTGGGCGGCGCTATGGGCGTGGACGATTTGCGATCGGCTACTTGCCGCCGCCGCCGCCGCTCTTGCCGCCGCCGTCCCGTTTGATCAGCGGCTTGACCTGATCGGTGCGATAACGTTCGGCCGCCGCGGCCGCATGGGAGCCGGACGCCGGCGCCAGGGCGCG
Organism: uncultured Alphaproteobacteria bacterium; assembly: GCA_937891825.1. Taxonomy (GTDB): domain Bacteria; phylum Pseudomonadota; class Alphaproteobacteria; order Bin95; family Bin95; genus VMCJ01. The sequence continues at coordinate 4,446 of CALAHN010000117.1, read as the reverse complement.
GCCCGAAGAAAGCTCCCGGGGGTCGGCGACCATCCGCGCCAGGTTGTCCGCCGTGGCGCAGCCGAAATTGGAGGAGTTCTGTTCGCTGATATCCATCAGATTGGCGCGGCGCCAATCGGGGCAACCGGCGACGGCGGCGCGGATATGGCGCGCCGTGACGGCGATATCGCCTTCGCCGGGCGCAACGCCCGCGTCCGCTCGCCCGATGCGATTGGCCTGTACGCCAAGCTCGATGAGCGTGCGGTCGGTCTGATCCAGGGCCGCGACGCCGCGTTGCGTCAGCGGCTGCACCCGCACATCCATGCTCCATGGCGAGCCTTGGGCGGCGAGGAAAGCGCCGAGCCGCGCCGCCTCGCCCGCTTTCAGGCCGGCGTCGGACGCATACAGGATGTGGGTCTGCTCCAGGACGTCCAGATTGATCTGCCGTTGCGTCGGCGACTTGATGTCGTCGCGCCAGACGCTGGGTTGCGTCGGCGGAACCGCATTGGCGCAAGCGCCGAGGCCAAGGACGCACGCGAGCGCCAGGAACGGCGACTTCGACGAGAAAACAGGATGCATGGGCATGGGGGCGTTCTTTCCCTTGGGGCTCAGTAGTGGAAGCCGGCTTCGCCGATGAGGCGAACGCCGCCGGGACGCGCGAGGTTGGTCGGCGCGGCCCCGGTGACGCGGGCGAGCTTGCCGGAGAGGATGCGCTCCAGATCGGTCGGCGGCTCGAAGCCCTGGAGGGGGTCGGCGAAGTCGCCCTTGGAGTTGGGCTGCACCAGGTAGGCCGTCGCGATGATCACCAGCTCGGTCTCGTTGCGCTGGAAGCTCTCGGACTGGAACAGCGCGCCAAGCACCGGAATGTCGCCGAGGCCGGGGAACTTCGAGATGTTCGAACGGGTTTCGTCCTGCAGCAGGCCGGCGATGGCGAAGCTCTGGCCGCTCGCGACCTCGATCGTCGTCTCGGTGCGGCGCAGCGTGATCGCGGGGATCGTGATGACGCCCAGCGTGATCGCGCCTTCATTGGTCAATTCGGATACTTCCGGACGGACCCGAAGCGAGATGCGGTCCGGGCACAGCACCGTCGGCGTGAAGTCCAGGACAACGCCGAACTGCTTGAACTCGATCGTGATCTTGTCAGCGTCCTGGGCGATCGGGATCGGGAACTCGCCGCCGGCGATGAAGCTGGCGGTTTCGCCCGAGAGGGCGGTCAGGTTCGGCTCCGCGAGGATCGTGACAAGGTTTTCCTGGGCCAGCGCGTCAATCATGCCGTCGACCTGAACGCCGCTGCTGCGATGGCCGCCGAAGGCCGAGCCGCCGCCCGTGCCCGCAAGCGTCGGGTCGCGGGCGAAGGGAAAGCCCGTGCCGGGAATGCCGACGCCGGCGGCGGCGCCGACCGTCCGGCCCGTCGCGATGCCAAGCACCGTCGATCCGACATCGAACGCCGCGTCCCAGTTGAAGCCGAAGCGCCGGGTCACTTCCCGCGACATTTCGACGACCCGCACGCGAATATTCACCTGGGTCGGCGACGTCACCGCGAGTTGATTGATGATGCTTTCCTTCTTCTCGACAAATCCTTGCGCGATCCGGTTGGCCTGATCGGCGTGTTGCGTCGTCTCCACGCGGCCGGCGAGCACGATGCCGGCGCTGGTCGAGCGGACGCGGATGCCGGAGCTCGGCAACTCGTCGTCGATCAGTTGCTGGATCTGGCTGACATCGTGGCGGACCGTGATATGCCGCTGGAGGATGACGTCGTCATTCGCCGACAGCGCATACAATGTCGTCTGCCCGGCCTTGCGGCCGAAGACCAGAAGCGACTTGTTCGACGCAGCCTGGAAGTCCACGATCTCGGGATCGGCGATGAATATCTTCGCGGCGGGGCGTGGCAATCGCACCAGCTCGCCGGCATTGACATTCAAGGAGAGGGTCGGCTGGCTGGCGTCGCTCTGGGCTGCCGCATGGCGGCCGGGGACCGCCGCCATCAGCAACAGGGCGGCCAACGCGACCGGAAGCGAAAGTCGGTAGTTCAAGCGCATGACGCCCATACCGGGCTCCTAAAAATGACTAGGCCCACCGCCTTATTGGCGATGGGCCAGAGAGTAGAGAGCCTTGCCTTACTCGACGGTTAACCATGCGGCCCGTTCTGAGAATTCTCTCGCGCAAGTCGTCTTATTTTGTGGGCACGGTTTGGCGGTCGCCGCCTTTCATGATCATCAGGGTCGGCGCGGCGGCGGCGCGGGGCCGCGCGGAAGGCGGCGGCGGCGGCGGCTTGTTCAGATTCTGCTCCTGCATCCGGAGCGCTGAGGAAACGTCGGCCGCCCAGGTCGTTTGCGCCGCGAGATCGGCGGCATTCGGATCCGGCGCGACGCCGCCGACAATCTGCTGGTCTTCCGGCAGGCGCTCTTCCGCCAGGCTGCGCAAGCTGAGCGCGAGTCGGCCAAGCTCTTGGGCGACATGGATGCGCTCTGCATGTTGGGGCGCGACTTCCAGCGTCGCGGTCGTCGCCAGGCGCTCGTCCTGCTGCGCTTCGATCTGGGCGAAGCTCTCGACTCGTTGGCCGATGGCGATCACCCGCACATTGCTCAGGATCGTTTCGCTGGCGAGCCTGCGGCTCAGGCGGTCGTCTTGTTCCTTCAGTTCAAGCGTCAGGATCAGGTCGACATGGTCGCCCCGAAAGACCAGGCCGGAATTGCCCGAAACCTTGTCGATCGAAACGGTCACGGCGCGCATGCCCGGCTTGAGCACCGCGGCAAGGAATCCGCGCTGGCCCGGTTTGATGACCTGAGCCATCGTCAGCGGCTGATCGGCTTCCAGGCGGCGGCGCACGACCGCGCCCAGAAGGTTGTCGATCGAGGCCGCGCCTTCCAGGAAGTGCTGGGAGAGCATGACTTCCGAATTGGCGGGCGTCGCCTGCCAGCGGATATCGTCCGAGGTCAGGAAAGCGCCGACATCGAGCGAGCGGTTGGCGACAATGATCTTGGGTCCGGTCAGGACCGGCTCGGCGGATGCTTCCGCCGTCTGATCGCTGAAATATGCCCGCGCAAAGATGCCTGCGACGCCGGCGATCGCCAGGAATAGGGTGAAATAGAGGATCGTCCGGGATCCCATGATGAATTCTCCCTCAAGTTTCAGGCGTTGCGCCGTGCCTCAGCCGCGCTGGGGCGTCGCCCCGAAACGCTTCAACCTGGCCAGTAGCGGGTCCATAAAACAAACAAGCCGCCCGCGGCGATTGCGACGCCGTAGGGCAGGCCATCTTTTCGAACGTCGGTTCGGACGGTGACCGACTGCAAGGCCGGCAGGCGGCGTTCAGCGACTGCCCGTAGCCAGGTCATCGCATGCGCGATCTCCGGCAGCAGGTACATAAACGCGAGCGCTCCGCCGGCGAGCCCGGTCAGAACAAGATAATCTATCGCCGCGGCGGGACCGGCCCAAAGTCCCATTGCCGCAAGCAATTTCACGTCGCCGCCGCCGATCTTGCCAAAGGCGAAACCGATAAAGCCGACGACGAAGATCGCGCCGGCGACCCAGAGGCCGCCGAGCAGATCGACGCGATCAGGCGACGCGGCGCCGGCGATCAGGAAGCTTGCCGCTGCGATGAGGGGCAGCGCATTCGGAATGCGGCGATGGGCGACGTCCGAAACGGCCGCAGCGCAGAGCACGCAAAACACGATTGTAATCGCAAGATTGACTGTCACCGGACGCCGCGCTCCTTAGTTCGCGCGAACGAGGCGAGCTGCGCTGTTAGGCGAGCACCGCATCGAACTTCGCTTTGAGACGGCCGAGCATGGAATTTGCATCGCCCGTCGTGCCGACCAGGGCGGCGACGCCCACAGCCATCGCGGCGGCCAGAAGGCCGTATTCGATGGCGGTCACGCCGCTCTCGTCATTGATGAAGGATTTGATCATGCTGGTCATGGTAGGGTCTCCTGGTGAGTGTCCGGTTAATTCCGCTGGGGTAGACTGGTGCGGCGCTAGGAGCATGGCGGGCTCAGGCGAGCCGGGTCCGTGCTCTGCCTCGATCGAATGATCCAGTCTCAGGCGATGCCGCCCGAGACTGGCTCGACCTAGGCAAGCACCGCATCGAACTTGGCCTTGAGACGGCCGAGCATGGAATTTGCATCGCCCGTCGTGCCGACCAGGGCGGCGACGCCCACAGCCATCGCGGCGGCCAGAAGGCCGTATTCGATGGCGGTCACGCCGCTCTCGTCTTGGATGAAACGCTTTGCGAGTTGAGTCATAGTCTTGTTTCCTTCTAAGGGAGGAGCCTGCGGCGAGCGCCGGTCACCTCGTTCACGCATGGATCATTCTGCCCATGGGCAATTGCTTCGGGGCTAACGAATCAAACAATAAATTGACGGAATTTCTCGCCGTTTCCCGCAGAAACCGGCGCATGGGTCAGGCTGGCCAATTCAGAGCCTGACCGAAAAGTGTTTGAGCGATATCAGCAGGTTGTGATTCACCGTC
>CALAHN010000116.1 GCA_937891825.1 uncultured Alphaproteobacteria bacterium | reverse complement strand
TACTAGTACCGAAAATCAAGATGATGGCCATGAGCCAGGGGGAAACATGAAGTTAGGCCTTTCGATCGGGTATTCCGGCGCCGAATTGAACGTGCCGGTCGAGCGCGTTCAGCGCGCCGAACAGCTTGGCTATGACAGCGTCTGGACGGCGGAGGCCTATGGCTCCGACGCGGTGACGCCGCTGGCGTTCCTGGCGGCCAAGACGAGCCGCATACGCCTCGGCACGGCGATCATGCAGCTTGCGGCCCGGACGCCCGCCAACGCCGCCATGTCCGCCGCCACGGTCGACGCCATGGCCGGCGGCGGGCGCTTCATTGCCGGGCTTGGGGTTTCCGGCCCGCAGATCGTCGAAGGCTGGTACGGCCAGCCCTGGGGACGGCCCTATTACCGCCTGAAGGATTATGTGGAGATCATGCGCAAGATCTTCCGCCGGGAAGAGCCGGTCGTCCATGAGGGCAAGGAGATCAGCTTGCCCTACACCGGGGAGGGCGCGGCCGGCGTCGGCAAGCCGCTGAAGTCGATCCTGCACATGAACCCGGATATTCCGATCTATATCGGCGCCGGCAACGCGGCGACAGTGCGCCTGACTGCGGAGATCTGCGACGGTTGGCTGCCGCTTGGCCTGACGCCCGCCGCCGTCGACGAATACAAGCCCTGGCTGGAGGAAGGCTTCGAGCGGGCGCGGGCGAAAGGCGTCGACAAGGGCTTCCATAATTTCGATATCGTCGCATCGGCCCATGTCGATGTGGATGACGATGTTTCCGGCGCGCTGGCGCGCTTGAAGCCGGAGGTGGCGCTCTATGTCGGCGGTATGGGCCACCGGGACAAGAATTTCCACAAGGATATGATGATCCGGCGCGGCTTCGGCGACGCCGCGGACCGCATCCAGGAGCTGTTCCTGGCCGGCCGCAAGGATGAAGCGACGGCGGCCGTGCCCGATGAATGGGTGGACGAGAAATCCCTCGTCGGCCCGCCGGCGCGCATCAAGCAGCGCTATCGCCGGTGGGAGGACGCCGGGCTCTTGAACACGCTCTACGTCCGCAGCAAGCAGGACGAAGCGATCGAGGTGATGGCGGAAGCCGCTAGGCTGAACGCGCCGCGTTGACGCGGCCGCCGCAGTCACCTTCCAGCTCGTCGATGCGCGCCCGCAACTCCGCGAGCTCCGCCTGGAGGGCGGCGATGGCGCCGGCCTGCGGGTCGGTGATTTCGCTGGACGCGACGGCATAGGCGGCGAAATCCTGGGGCTCGCTCTCGGGCTTTGCCCGTTCGGCGATCTTGGCGGGAATGCCGACCATGGTCACGCCCGGCGGCACGGCCGCGAGCACGACGGCGTTCGCGCCGATGCGGGCGCCGGCGCCGACAGTGAAGGGGCCGAGGATCTGGGCGCCGGAGCCGACGATGACGCCGTCCTCCAGCGTCGGGTGTCGCTTGCCCTTCGCGAGGGACGTGCCGCCCAGGGTGACGCCCTGGTACAAGGTGACGTCATCGCCGATTTCTGCGGTCTCGCCGATCACGACGCCCATGCCGTGATCGATGAACAGCCGGTCGCCGATCCTGGCGCCGGGATGAATTTCAATGCCGCTGAAAATGCGGCCAAGATGGGAGACGAACCGGCCGAGCGTGAACAACCTGCGCCGCCACAGCCAACTGGAGGCTTTGTAGAACGTCAGCGCATGAAATCCGGGATATGACAGGACGACATCCCAACGGGAGCGGAGCGCGGGGTCGCGTTCGATGTAGGAATCGATTTCAGAAATCAGCTGTCTGAACATCCGTCTGTCTCCTGCCCGCTGCCGGGAAAGTCATCCTCGAGTGGACCTATGGTGAGGGATATAGGTTCGCATCTGCAATGTGAATAGCGGAAATTCTGGTCATATCTTTGCATAGAGCGCATTAATTTTTGGCCGAACAGTCGCTATAACCTCGATCAAGCCAATTCCGCGCCAGACAGGAGACCGTTTCCCATGCAGTTTCGCCGTGATTTCATTGACGCGATCGGCCAGACGCCGCTTGTGCGGCTGACCGCCGCCAGCGAAGCGACCGGCTGCGAAATCCTGGGAAAATGCGAATTCATGAACCCGGGCGGCTCGGTCAAGGATCGCGCCGCGCTGGCGATCGTGCAGGACGCGGAGGCCAAGGGCCTGCTGAAGCCGGGCGGCGTCATCGTCGAGGGCACGGCCGGCAATACCGGCATCGGCTTGGCGCTGGTCGGCAACGCCAGGGGCTACCGCACCGTCATCGTCATTCCCGAAACCCAGACCCAGGAGAAGAAGGACATGCTGATCCTGGCGGGCGCGGAACTGGTGCAGGTGCCGGCCAAACCCTACAAGGACCCGGACAACTACATTCACGTTTCCCGGCGCCTGGCCGAAGCGCGGGCGAAGTCGGAGCCGAACGGGGCGATCTGGGCTAACCAGTTCGACAATGTCGCCAACCGGGAGGGCCATGTGCGGACGACCGCAGCGGAAATCTGGGAGCAGACCGACGGCAAGGTCGACGCCTTCATCTGCGCGGTCGGCACGGGCGGGACGCTGGCGGGCACGGGGCTGGGCTTGAAGGCGCGGAACCCGAACATCGTGATCGGCCTCGCGGACCCGCCGGGCGCGGCGCTTTATGAGTACTACACAAATGGCGTCCTGAAGGCCGAAGGCTCCTCCATCACCGAAGGCATCGGCCAGGGACGCATTACCGCCAACCTGGAAGGCGCGCCCATCGACCGCGCCTATCTGATCCCGGATGAAGAGAGCCTGACCATCGCGTTCGATCTGCTGCAGCATGAAGGCTTCTGCCTGGGCGGCTCCTCAGGCGTGAACGTGGCGGGCGCGATCCGACTGGCCAGGGACCTCGGTCCCGGCAAGACCATCGTCACGGTCCTCTGCGACGGCGGCGCCCGCTACATGAGCAAGATGTACAACCCTGCCTTCCTGCGATCGAAAGGCCTGCCGACGCCGTCCTGGATGGCGGGCTGAACCGCCGCCGCCTTGACGCTTCCGCCTCGGCGCGCGTCTCGGATCAGCGGAACCGCACCGTGGCGGCGCCGGGCGCGATGATCTGGCCGGCTTCGTTTCGGATGCCAAGCTCGATCGTGACGGTTCCGGCGGCGGCGTCGACGGCGGTGACGCTGCCCGTCGCCGTCAGGGTCTCGCCCAGATAGGCGGCGCGGCGGTTGGCATATTCGAAGCTGACAAGGTCCCCATCTTCGCCGAGCCAATCCAGCACGCATTGGCTCAGCCAATCGCCCTGCAACGGCCCGTCGATGACGATCTCCGGGTGCTTTTCGACTTCGGTCGTATAGCGCGCGTCATAGTGGATACGGTGTCCGTTCCAGATCGCGGCATTGTAGAGGAACAGCGAGACATTGGTCGCGGTGTAGGCGCGCTCCGGCAGGGTCGCGCCGACTTTGACAGCGGAAATGCGGTTCATCGGACGATCCTCGTTGCGGTTTCCTCGACGACGAGTTCGCCGTCCTGGGTTTCGACACGAAGCTGGTAGGTCAGGAAGATCAACGGACCTGTGCCGCCCTGCTTTTCCTGGATATCGGCAAGCGTGCGGGTCGCGACGAGGATGTCGCCGGGGCGAATCGGGCGGTGGTAGGTCAGCTTGGTGCCGCCGGCCATGATGCGCTTCAGGGGCAGTTCCGGCAGGAAGCTGTCCTGGGCGATGCCGTCCGGTCCGAGCTGGTCCAAGGGCGCGACCGGGCGCAGCAGGCCGAACAGGAACATCGGCGGCGCTTCGTCGCCGTTCAGGTATCTGGCTTGGCGTTGCTCTGTCGCGACCGCGTATTTCTGAATGTCCCGGCGCGACACTTCCACCGTCACCGGCGGCTGTGAGCGCCCAATCCAGGCGCGCGCCGCCGCGTCGATCAATCCGCTCATCTGGCGTTCTCCCTCAATCGGGCGAAGCTTGCGGCGCTCCGGGGGACTTGTCCAGCAGGCAGAAGGACCTGCATCAGCCGCCGATCTTGAGGAACCGTTCGCGGCGGCGGCGCTTCAGTTCGGCGCCGGTAACGCCGCCAGCCTCGGTCTCGCCGAGCGCGCTGACGATGGCGTCGCCGAGCGACTGGATGGCGGCCTGGGGGTCGCGGTGCGCGCCGCCCACAGGCTCCGGGACAATGGCGTCGGCGACGCCCAGATCGTAGAGGTCCTTGGCGGTCATGCGGAGCGCTTCGGCGGCTTCCGGCGCTTGCTCGGCCGACCGCCAGAGGATCGACGCGCAGCCTTCGGGCGAAATCACCGAATAGACTGAATGTTCGAACATCAGGAGCTTGTCGGCGGCGGCGATCGCGACGGCGCCGCCGGAGCCGCCTTCGCCAAGCACGGCCGCGACGAACGGCGTTTCGATTTCAAGGCCCTTCTGCAGGCAGCGGGCGATCGCCTCGGCCTGGCCGCGTTCTTCGGCTTCGATGCCCGGAAACGCGCCGGGGGTGTCGACGAAGCTGACGACGGGCAGCTTGAACCGCTCGGCCAGGTCCATCAGGCGCATGGCTTTCCTGTAGCCTTCGGGATGGGCCATGCCAAAGTTATGCTTGACGCGGCTGGCGGTGTCGCCGCCTTTTTCCTGGCCGATTACGACGACGCTCCGGCCTTTCAGCCGGCCGATGCCGCCGATGATCGCCTCGTCCTCGCCGTAGAGGCGGTCGCCCGCCAGCGGCGTGAAATCGTCGATCAGCGCGTTGATGACCGAAAGCGCGCGCGGCCGGTTCGGATGCCGGGCGACCTGCACGCGCTGCCATGGCGTCAGTTTCCCATAGAGCTGCGCCAGGCTTTTCTCGATCTGCGCTTCAAGGCGCTGGGTTTCCTCGGAGAGGTCGAGATCGTCATGCTGCCCGAGTTTCCGCAGGTCCTCGATCCTGGCTTCAAGCTCCAGGACGGGTCTTTCAAAGGCGAGGGGGGTCAGCATTGGCGGCAAAAACTCCTAAGCGTCGCGGGCGTCGCTCCAAGGGCGCCCTATAGCCCATTGGCGCCGCGGACGAAAGCCGCGCGGCGCGATCGGCGCTTTGGCGGGGGCATTCGGCAGTCGCCTGGCAAGGCGCGTCTCTGCGGAAGCGCAGGCCAAGCTACAATCGATCTAGGCGGGGGGCGAAATCTCGCCTAAAAGAGATTCCTGCAACTATCCAAGGGGGGGCGTCATGCTGAAAGAGTTCAAAGTATTTGCCATGCGCGGCAACGTCATCGATCTGGCCGTCGGCATTATCATCGGCGCCGCGTTCGGTAAGATCGTGTCGTCCCTGGTCAAGGACATTCTGACGCCGTTCATCGGCCTGATTACCGGCGGCGTCGATTTCAGGAATATCTTCATCACGTTGAAGGGCGGCGCCTTCGAGACGCTTGAAGCGGCCGAGAAAGCCGGCGCGGTGACGGTCAATATCGGCGTGTTCCTGAACTCGGTGATCGACTTCATCATTGTAGCGTTCGCAATCTTCTTCATCATCAAGCAGATGAACCGCTTGAAGCGGAAGGAAGAAGCGGCGCCCGAGGTTCCGGCGCCGCCGCCGAAGCAGGAAGTCCTGCTGGAAGAAATCCGGGACCTTCTGAAGAACCGCCAATAGCGTCGGCAGGGATATTCGGGAGGGCTGGGATCGCCTTTGGCTAATTCGCCGTTGCTGGTTCAACCGAACACGCTGAAGGCGATCCTCTGGATGGTCGCGGCCGCCGTCGCCTTCTCCGTTCTGGTGGTGTCGGTCCGGGAATTGTCCGGCAGCTTGCCGACGGCTGAAATCCTGTTCTTTCGCTCGATCTTTTCCGTGGCGCTGCTGCTGCCCTGGGCAGTGCGGGCCGGCTGGTCCGCCGTCCTGACCAGACGCCCGGGCGCCCATGCGCTCCGCTGTCTCTCGACCTTCACGGCGATGATGCTGTGGTTTCATGCGGTCGGCCTGACCGACCTCGCGAATGCGGTCGCGATCCAATCCACATATCCGCTATTCACGATCCTGCTCGCGACGCTGATTCTGAAGGAACGGCCGAACGCCATCCGGTGGGCCGCGACCGGCGTCGGCTTCGTCGGCATGCTGGCGATCGTCAGGCCGGGCGTCATCGAAATCGGCCCGGCGACGCTGATGCTGCTGGGCGCCAGCGTCTGCTACGCGCTTTCCAATACCTTCGTGAAATGGCTGGCGGGAACGGAGCCCGCCAACCGCATGGTCTTTATCCAGAACGCCAGCCTGGCCGCGTTGTCGCTTGGGCCGACGCTCTATTACTGGGTCGACCCGCCGCTCGCGGCCGTACCCTGGATCGCGGTGCTCGCCTTTTCCGGCCTCGCCGCGCACATGTGCCTGACCCGCGCGCTCGCGGCCGCCGACGCCAGCATCGTGATGCCGTTCGACTATTTGCGCCTGCCGTTCGCGGCCGGTCTGGGCGTTCTGCTCTATGGCGAGATCCCGGATCGCTGGTCGATCGCGGGCGGCGTCATCATCGTGGCGGCGGTCAGCGCGATCGCAGCGACCGAACGGCGGAAGGCCGCCGGATCGAGATCGAACCGGCCTTAGAGCCTGACCGAAAAGTGTTTGAGCGATATCAGCAGGTTGTGATTCACC
>CALAHN010000115.1 GCA_937891825.1 uncultured Alphaproteobacteria bacterium | reverse complement strand
CGCAGCGAGATTATCCCGCCGCTCCAGTGGACGACTTTCTCACCGCCGTTCTCATAGAGCCGAAGATTGAAACCGGCATCGCCAGATTGTTGACGATATGCAGCATCGCGACCGTCACGATGAAGGCGAGGTAAAACCAGTTCGCGACGTAGATATGCGGCTCCTTGCGCTTCCAGATCGTCCCGAGGAAGACCAGGAGGTAGGCGACCCAGACGATCGTCAGCCAGAGATCAATATACCACTCAGGCTCCGCATACTCCCGGGACTGGGTGACGCCCATCAGATAGCCGGTCGCCGCGAGAATGATGAAAAGCTGATAGCCCCAGAAGACGAACCAGCCGAGGCCGCCAAACGCCAGCCGCGCCCGGCAGGTGCGCTGGACGACATAGAAGCTCGTCGCAATCAGCGCATTGCCGCCGAACGCAAACACCACCGCAGACGTATGGAGCGGCCGCAGCCGCCCGAAGCTGGTGTATTCCAGGCCAAGGTTCAGCACAGGGAACGAGAGCTGCAGGGCGATGATCAGGCCGACAAGAAAGCCCGCCATGCCCCAGAACACGGTCGCCAGGACGCCGGCGCGGACGACTCCGTCGAAATAGCGGTCGTCGTCATAGGGCTTCGCCGAACCGCCCGAACGGGTGACCAGCGCCACCAACCCCGCGAGACAGACTGCGAGCAGGATCCAGCCATGGGTCTGGAACGCGGCATCCTCGCCGCGGCCGGCCGCGGCCAGCCCTATAAGTATGCCAAAGCCCAAAAGGATGGACCATCCGGTCATCGCCATCGCGACCCCCTAACCCGTTTTCGAACAGCGCCAGGATGCAGCGCTTCGGCGCGGTTTCTAGGACGGGTCGGGACATCCGACTTTGACCTAGGTCAAGTCCGAGCCTGCAAACTTAGGCAATACTATGCGGCGGTGAAGCTTAGCAGGATGGAGCCTTGATGGCGACCAAGCCCGACCGTCTTCCGTTTTCGCCGATCAAGCGGGCGCTCGCCGAACGCTTGGCGATGGATTCGACGGGCGAAACGTCAATCGCCCAGGAACATGCCTTGATCGAACAGGCGCTCGCCGAGCTCGAAGCGCTCGTGGACGGATTGCCGGCCTTGCCCGCGCCTTCGGTCATGACCTTGATGATCGCCTATCTCCGCGAGGCTATTCCGGCGCACTGCGCCCACGAGGAAATGGCGCTGCGACGCGCTCGGCCGACGACTGACGCCTACGCCGGGGCGATCCCCCTCATCCTGGCGGAACATCAGACCAATGCGGCGATCGGGCAGGAACTGGCGGATATGCTCGACGACTGTCGCGCCGCCGGGTCGGTCGCCGCGCCGGAAGCGCTTGGACAATTGACGCGCCAGTATTTCCTGCTGATGCGGCGCCACCTCGCCTGGGAGGATTTCATCCTCGACCGCCTGCTTGGCGACGACGCGGCAGTCTAGGAACGGGCAATATCGTTCAGGCGCTTTGAATCCAGGACCGCGATCGACCGATTGGGGCCGATATCGATCAAGCCGTCGGCCTTCAACTTGCCGATCTGCCGGCTCACGGTTTCAATTGTCAGGCCAAGATAATCGGCGATTTCGGCGCGGGTCAGTGGCAACGTAAAGGCTGTCGCGCCCAGTTCGCCGAGCGCGGAGCAGCCGTCCGGCGTCTGCCGCCGGGCGATCATGGCGATAAATGTCGCAACCTTTTCAGCCGCGGTCTTGCGGCCGAGCAGCAGCATCCAGTCGCGCGCCGCATCCAGTTCGTCCAGGGTTTCCTTGAACAGGCGCGTTTCAAGCTCGGGCTGCTCGGACAACAGCCGCTCGAAGTTGCTGCGCGGGAACACGCAAAGCTCGACGTCGGTCGCTGCTTCGGCGAAGAACGGGTTGCGCTTGCGATGAGCGCGCCCGAGGAAATCCGGGGAAAACTGCAAGCCGACAATCTGCTGGCGACCGTCGCTTAGAAGCTTGCTCAACTTGACGACGCCGGAAACGATATTCGCAAACGAACTGGCGTCGTCCTCGGCATTCAGGATGACGTCGCCCGCCTTGACCAGCCGTCGTCTGGCGACCGCGTTCAGCGCCTCCAACTCCTTGTCCGACAATGCGCCGCACACCGCCTGCTTGCGAATGCCGCAGCGCGCGCATCGGTTCGCCAGACCGCTAGCCTCCATGATCCCCAACGTCCGTACCTCCGCCGACGGCGCCATGCCCCCAGCCGCCAGGATAACCATAGCGCACATTCGCCGCCGCCGACAGGCATAGGCGACATGCGCCCTACCGATCGGTCGGCCCGATCCGTCTTCGCCTGGCGACCACCCTCCTTTGCGGAACATCGGCTTGGGGCTATATCGCAATTGCGAATTTCCGCCGACGGACCATGCCCGATGAACCTGACCCGACCGGTCGATATCTATTGTGAGCGGCTGGAGCCAGGTTTCTGGGCGGAGCCGGCGAACGCCCTGACGAATATCGCCTTCATTCTGGCGGCCGTGCTGGCTTGGCGTCTCGCCGGGCGGCAAGGCGTGCGCGACCCGGCGCTGGCGGTTGTGATCGGGCTGGCGGCGTTGGTCGGGGTCGCCTCGTTCCTGTTCCACACATTCGCGGTCGCGTGGGCCGGCGCCGCCGATATGGGATCGATTGGGCTTTTCATGCTCGGCGCCTCATATCTGGCGCTCCGGCGACTCTTCGGCTTCGCCCCGATCTGGATCTTCGCCGGCGCTACAGGCTTCGCCGGGGCGTGGTTCCTGTCAGGCGCGCTCTGGCCGGGCGGCATCGGCGGCGCCTTCGCCGCATTGGGCGGCAGCGGCCTTTATGGCTTGGGCATCGCCATCCTGGCGACCTTCGCCCTCATGCTGGCGCTCCGCGGCTGCCCGGCCTGGAAATCGATCGCGGCAGCGGGCGCGGTTTTCCTGCTCTCCCTGTATTTCCGCACCATCGACGGCAGGATCTGCGCTACATTCCCGCTTGGCGCTCACTTTCTCTGGCATCTGCTCAACGGGTTCATGTTCTGGATCATCCTCCGCGCGCTGATCGTCCATGGCCGCCGCCCCGACAGGATTGCGGGAGACGCCCGATGAACGCCCGGACAGTCAGGCTGGCGACGGAATGCCTGTCGCTTTATCTCGTGGCGCCGCTGGCGACGACCGCTCTGCTCAATGCGGGCGTGCTTCAGAACCGCGACATGCCGCTTGCCTTCTTCGTACTGTTTCTGATCGCGCTGGCGCTGCTCGCACGGACGCCGGGTTTCCGCTGGCGCGCTTTGCGGCCGCGTTCGCCTCTGCCGGACTGGAAGCTGCTGGCGCTTTATATCCTCATATCCCTCCCCAGCCTGTATCTTCTGACGATCTGGCTGATCCCTGGGGGATTATTCGGCTTCCCCAGACATTCGCCCGATCTCTGGATGCGGGTGATGCTGCTCTATCCCTTGCTTTCAGTCTTGCCCCAATCGATCATCTACAGGGCGCTGTTTTTCGCGCGCTATGGGCCCCTCTTCCCATCGCCCGTCGTCGCCGTCCTCGCCAATGCCGCCGCCTTCGCCCTCGCGCATCTGTTCTTTCAGAACTGGATCGCCGTCGGCCTTTGCGCGGTCGGCGGCGTCGCATTCGGCTGGGTCCATGGCCAGCGCGGATCCTATTGGTCGGCCAACCTTCTGCACGTCATTTCCGGCTGGACGGTCTTCACGCTCGGCCTAGGCCGGTATTTCTACCATGGCGCCGTCTGACCGGCGGTCGGCCGTTGCTTAATGCGCGGACCGATGTCCTCGTTGCGCTTCCGCTCCCCAGATGCGCAAATTGGCGCAACAGCCGCCAGCGCCTCACGACGCCCCTCGCGCCGCAGGAGCCATGGAGAGCGGCGACCCATGGGCGGTAGGTAAAAAAGTCGGCGATGGCGCTTGGACTGACCCCGAAACAATGGTTGACGCTCGTCACTGTGCAGATGGTGACTGTCCTGTTCGGGCTGACGGTCACCAGCGTCACGGTCATCCTGCCGCAAATGAAGGGCGCGTTGTCCGCGACCCAGGACCAGATCGCCTGGATCCTGACCCTGAACCTGGTCGCAACCGCCGCCGCCACGCCCTTAACGGGCTGGCTCGCGTCGAAACTCGGCTGGCGGCGGCTGATGCTCGGCTCGGTGATCGGCTTCACCATGGCGACGGTCGCCTGCGGCTTTGTCAGCAGCCTCGAGACGCTATTGGGATTGCGCGTGCTGCAAGGCGCGCTGGGCGCCCCGATCTTTCCGCTCGGCCAGGCGATCATCCTGGCGCGGTTCGAGCGCTCCCAGCATCCGATGGCGCTGATGATGTGGGGCGTCGGCGGCGTCATGGGGCCGATCCTCGGGCCGACGTTCGGCGGCCTCGTCGCGGACGTCCTGGATTGGCGCTGGTCGTTCTACATGATCCTGCCGCTTGGCCTCGCCGCTTGCATCCCGGTCATGCTGTCGCTTGGCGATGAGGAACGCGGCACAGCAAGGCGCTTCGATTTCATCGGCTTCATCCTGATCGCAGTCGCCGTCGGCTGCCTGCAACTGGTGTTCGACCGCGGCCAGCGTGAGGATTGGTTCGACTCCTCGATGATCATCGCGCAAAGCCTGATCGCCGCCGCCTGCCTGTATTTCTTCCTGGTGCATTCCCTGTTCGCGCCGGCGCCGCTTTTCGATATGGCGACCTTCAAGGATCGCAATTTCGTGCTGGGCGTCACCTTCGCGCTCATCATGGGCATGATGCAATATACGCCGATGGTGCTGTTCCCGCCCTTGCTGCAGGACCTTCGCGGCTTGCCGGAATCGATCATCGGCCTTCTGATCGCCATGCGCGGCGTCGGCAATTTCCTATCGTTCTTCATTGTCGCGACCTGCACCCGGATCAATCCGCGCGCCACCCTGGCGGCGGGCATGGCGATTCAGGCGGGCGCCGCGCTATGGATGGGCCAACTCGATATCAACATGACGATGCGGGACGTCATGCTGACCAATCTGATCCACGGCTTCGGCTTCGGCCTCGCCTATACGCCAATGGCGACGCTGACATTCTCGACGCTGGCATTGCCATTGATGACCCAGGGCAACGCGATCTTCAGCTTACTCCGGATGCTGGGGAGCAGCTTGTTCATCGCAATCATCCTGGTGGTGTTCGTGCAATCGGCCGCCGTCGCCCATGCCAACATGGCCGCCATGGTGAACCTGTTCTCCGAGGACGTCCTGCGGCCGTGGCTGGAGCATTTCGGCGATGCCGGCAGCCAGACCTTCCAGATCCTTGCCGGCCAGCAGGTCAGCCGGCAGGCGGCGATGATCGGCTACATCAACGCCTTCCATCTCTTGACGATCGTCCCGGCCGTCGCGGCGCCGCTCGCCTTTCTGTTCCAGATGCGACGGCGCTAACCCTCAAGGCAGAAGGCAGTCAATGCCCTACACCAGCGCCACCTGCTCCAGCGGCGGCGTCTTCGTTTCCGGCAGGTTGTCGTAGAGATCGGCGATCAGGTCGCTTTTGCGCTTGGCCCACGCGGGATCGTCCCAGAGGTTCACGAACTGGCGGGGATCGTTTTTGAGGTCATAAAGCTCGCCCTCATCGCCGGAATGCACAGGCCCCGGCTCGCACACGGTCAGCACGAGATCGTCCCGGCAGATCGTCCGCAGGCGGAGATCGAGGCCGAGATAGGTACTGTCCCACTCCGTAATCACCCGCTCCCGGTCATTGTCGGCGCTGACCGGCAAGGGCGCGCCCTGCATGCGCGGATCGGGGGCGACGCCCGCCGCCGCCGCAATCGTCCGCGCCAGATCGACATGACCGACCGGCTGGCTGACGACGGCGGGCGCAATCCCGGCCGACGGCGCCGGGCGCCAGATCAACGGCAGGCGCATCAGCGCGTCAACGTGATATGGCCCCTTGAACAGCATGCCGAAGTCGCCCTGGAACTCGCCGTGATCGGCCGTGTAGATCACGTCCAGGTCCTCGCCCCAGCCGCGCCCGTCGATATGGCGGAGGACGCGGCCCAGGGCTTCGTCGATCAACTCATTCTCGATATGGCACATCGCGTTGACCTCGCGGATCTGATCCGCCGTCATCTCTGCCGGGATGAAGCTTTTCGGCACTTCATAGGCATATTGCGCCTTGCCGAGATACCAATCGAGCCAATGGCGCGGCTTGGTCTCCAGAATGGCGATGGTCTTGTCCCGGTCGCCCGGATATGCCGCCGGCAGGTCGAGATCGCGCCAATCGACCCGGCCCAGTTCCGACTGGGGCGGGTCCCAGGGGTGGTGCGGGTCGGGGAAGCTCATCCAGACGAACCAGTCCGCGTCGGCGTCGAGGCTGTCGAGCCAGGCGATGGTCCGGTCCGCGACCCAGTCGGTGTGGTAAATTTCGCGCGGGATCGGGTTGTGCCAGACTTGGGGGGCGCCCGTGTCGCCGCCCGGCCGCCCGCTGATCTCCTTCGCCGGCGAGACATATTCCTGATAGCCTTGGGAGGCGCCGGGATAGGTCTCATCCAGCCATTTCGGATAGTGAAACAAGCTGCGGCCGGCGCGGCCGGTGTGGCCGGCAAGTTCCATGTGGTCGAAACCGCGATGGGGGCCGGTCAGGCTCCGGCTCGCCGCGTAGTTCTCGAAATACGGCCCGCCCGGCGCCGAGGCCGGTTCGAAATGCGCCTTGCCGATCAACGCGGTCTTGTAGCCGGCCGCCGTCTTCAATTGCCGCGCGATGTCGGGCGTATCCTCCGGCAACGGAATGCCGTTCATGGTGACGCCATGGCTGCGCACATGCTGGCCGGAAATGATCGTGGCGCGCGCCGGCATGCAGACGACGTTCTGATTGTGCGCGCGCGTGTAGTTGACGCCCGCGGCGGCCAGACCGTCGATCACCGGCGTCCGTGCGATCCGGCCGCCATTGCAGCCAAGCGCATCGTGGCGCTGCTGATCGGCGGTCACCAACAAAATCTTCCGACCCATCCACGCATCTCCCCTAGATCAGATAATTAGTGTTTGGAATTATCCTAGAGCAATCCGCCCTTTAACGGGAGCGCGGGTCAGCGGAAAATTCCATAGCTTTGAAAAACCGCCGCGACAGACGGCCGGTTCGGTTCAGCCAGGGCGCGGGCTCCGGAAGCCGAATGCGATCGCAGCTAGGCACGGGATGACGATCAGCGTCAGCAGCGTGCCGAAAATCAGGCCGCCCGCGATCACGAGCGCCAGATCGTAGAACAGGACATCCTTCGCGACGATGATCGGGGCGAGGCCGAGCGCCGTGGTGCAGGTCGTCATCACAATTGGCCGCAGTCGCCGCACGCCAGCTTCAACGACGGCCTCATGCAAGGACAAACCGTTCTCCCGCTCCCGGTCGATGGCGTCGATCAGTACGATGGCGTTGTTAATGACAATGCCCGTCAGCGCCAGAAAGCCCAGGATCGCCATGAAGCCGAAATTGGCCCCTGGCGCGATGGTCAGCGCCAACCCGACTCCCGTCAGCGTCAGCGGGATCACCGCGATGATGAGCAGAGGGCGAACGAAGCTGTTGAACTGCCAGATCAGCGTCAGCACGATCAACGCCAGCGCCAGCGGCATGTTCGCGGTAAGCTTGGCGTTGGCGTCAGCGCTGTCGGCGATCTCGCCGCCCGCCTGCAACCGATAGCCCCGCGGCAAGCTCGCCCGGATGTCGTCGAGCACAGGCGCCAGCGCTTCCGTATAGGCGGCCGCCGTCAAACTGACATGACTGGCGGTGACAGTCAGCATCCGCTCCAGGTTCTCACGCTTGATGCGGGCAAAATTGGGCGCGCCTTCAAAGGCCGCGATCTGCAGCAGGGGCACCGGCGCCCCGCCGGCGCGCGCGATATTGAGCGTCCGGAGCCGGTCGAGATTGCCGCGCGCCTCCCCGGTCGTGCGCACAATCACCGGAATGCTGAGGTCGCCGACCCGATATGCTGAAATCTGCGCGCCGGTCAGCTGCGCATTCAAGGCGTTCGCCACATCCGCCGACGTGATCCCGGAGCGGCGCGCCTTCTCCTGATCGATGACGACGCGGATTGTAACCGATGGATTTTCCCAATCGTCCTTGACGTCGCGTGCGCCCGGCACGGCGCGGAGCGCCCGCTTCAACTGCTCGCCGACGTCGGTCAGGACATCCGCATCCGGCCCAAGCACCTCATAGGCGACGGCGCCAGCCTTGCCGGGGCCAAAGGACATGACCTCCGGCGTGATGCGCGCTTCCGGAATGGCGGCCGCTGCGAATTCGCGGATGCGCTGGGCGAGCGGCAGGACCGCTGCCCGCCCGGTCAAGCTGACGATGAAATAGCCCTTGTTCGGAAACCCATCGATCGGCGAAAGCGCCAGATAGAAGCGCGGCCCGCCAGTCGCCACATAAGCCGCCGTGCCCAGGACTTCGGGGTTGATCTCCGGATCGGTCAGCCAGGCCGAGAGCCGCTTGACGACAGCTTGCGTCGCATAGGCGTTCGCGCCGACCGGCAGTTCCACGATGACCTGCAATTGCGCCCGGTCCGAGGCGGGAAAGAAGGTCTTGGAAACGCTGGCGAACAGAATCGCGCCAAGCGCGATCGTCGCAAAGGATACGGGAACGACGACCCATCGCCACGCGACCAGGTTTTCGAGCGTGCGCCGATAGTTTCTCGTCAGCCGCGCTCCGGCCGCCGCGGCACGCCCGGTCCCAGACCGGACCTTCACCGGCTCAGGCGGCTTCAGGAACCAGATGCAGGCAAGGATCAACAGCGTCATCGCCAGCGCCCACGAGACCAGGAGCGCGATTGCGAGGACCAGCGAGATCGAGCGGGTGTATTCGCCTGCTGCGCCCGGCATCAGCATCAGCGGCATGAAGGCGAAGATCGTCGTCAGCGAGGAGGCGAGCAACGGGCCGCTCAAGCTCGCCCCGACAGCCCGCGCGGCCTGAATACGATCCTCGCCCCGCCCGATGCGATTCCGCAGGTCCTCCGCGATCACGATCCCGTTGTCGACCAGCAAGCCAAGCGAAATGATCAAGGCCGCCAGCGACATCCGCTCAAGATCGATGCCCAGCACCCGCATCAGCAGCACGGTCGCCACCATCACCAGGGGCGCTTGCGCCCCGACGAGCAACCCGGTGCGGAATCCCAGGAACGCCATGACCACCGCCAGGACGATCAGGACGGTCTGCCAGAGGTTGTTCATCACGCCAAAGACCGCCGCCTCGATCGCCTCCGGCTGGTAGGTCACGATATCCAGGAACACGCCGACAGGCATCGCCGTCCGCGCGCCATCCAGAAACGTCAGAAACGCCTTGGAGAACGCACCGGCGTCGAAGCCATCGATCATCGAGACCCCGACGATGATCGCCGGCTTGCCATTGAAGAATGCATGGGGGCCTGGCGGGTCCTGATAGCCCAGCCGGATCGTGGCGATATCGCCCAGATACAGCGACCGTCCGTCCGCGCCCGGAACCGCGATCGGCAGCCGGCGAAGATCCTCCAGATCGGTGAAGTCGCCTGTCGGCTGAATGGTCAGGGTCTGCCCGTCGGCCTGGATCTGGCCGCCTGGCTGGATCACATTCTGGTCCTGCACCGACTGTATGATCTCGGCCGGATCGAGCCCCAATTGGGCAAGCCGGACATTGTCGAACTCGATGAAAAGCTGCTGCTCGATGACGCCATAGAACGTCACCTTGCGCACGCCCGGAACCTCGGCATAGAGGCGGCGGCGCATCTGCTTGGCGAGCCCATGCAATTCGCCGTTCTCGAAGCCGTCGCCCCTGACGGCGATGGTCGCCATCGCGACATCGCCCCGGTCGGTGTCGACAAACGGCCCCTGCGCGCCCTCGGGCAGCGTCGGCGCGATTTCCTCCATCTTGTCCCGGAGATCGCTCCAGATCGGATCGAGGTCGGTATACTCGTCCTGGATCACGACGCTGATGAGCGACCGCCCGGTGCTGGAGGTCGAGATGATGTCCTTGACCTCGGCGATCTCGCGGATTTTTTCTTCGAGCGGCTGGGTGATCAATTGTTCGAGCTTCGCCGCCGACAGTCCGGGAAACTCCACCCTGACTGAGGCCTCCCGGATCGTGATCTTTGGGTCTTCGCGGGACGGATGACTGAGGAAGCCTATCGGTCCGGCCAGCAAGGCGACCAGGGCGATCGCCAGGGTCAGCATCGGATTTGCGAGGGCGAAGCGGGTCAGCATGGCCGTCGGCGCCCCTCGGTCAACGGAGTTGGGCGGGATCGAGCAGGCGGGCCGGCATGCCATCGTAGAGGATGCTGACGCCCGCCGTCGCTATGATGTCGCCCGTCGCGAGGTCGCCCTGCACTTGCAACGTATTTTCCCGCACATTGACGACCAGAACGGATCGGGCTTCCAGCTTGCCGTCCTTGAAGAGGAACAGCGTCCCGCCCTGCTGATTGGCGGCTGGCTTCAGGGCGGCGATCGGCACGGTAAACGAGCCGTCAGACGCTGCATCAGCGAAGGAGAACGTCACTTCGGCGCTCATCCCCGGCCGCACGCTTTCTGGCGTCGCGGCCAGGCGCACCTTCACCGGATAGGCGTTCACATCCTCGGCAAGCGGCGCGATCTCCGTCACCCGGCCATCGAGCGGCGGCACGGCCGCAAGCGGCACGACCACAATGACCGCCTCGCCGATAGCGACCGCGTTGACCAGGGTCTCCGGTATGGAGACCTCGACCTCGGTCTCGCCTTCCGACTGGATCGTATAGATCGGGGCGCCGCTCGACACTTCCTCGAAGGCTTCCACATGACGGCGGGCCACGACGCCGCTGAACGGCGCCCGCAGCGACGACTTTTCCAGATCGCGGCTGGCGATCCGAAGCTCGCTCTGCGCGACTTCCACCGCGCCGCGCGCCGTCCTGACGTCCGCCAGCGACGCCTCATAGGCCGTCCGCGTCGCATAACCCCGGTCGAACAACTGCTTCTGCTGGCTGTACCGGCTATTTGCGTTCGTGTACGCCGCTTGCGCCTGCCGAAGCTGGCTTTCGGCGCTGCGTTCGCGCAAGCGCAACGGCTCCGGGTCGAGGCGGGCCAGCACCTCGCCGTCCTTGACCGCATCGCCGACCTTCTTGGTGAGCTCGATGACCTGCCCGGCAGCCTGGAAGGCCGCGTTCGCCGTCGTGCCCGCGACAATGACGCCGGAAAGACGCCGCATCTGCGCGCCCCCGCCTGCTTCGAGCGTCATGTACTTGATCGCCCGGATCGGCGGCGGCGGCGCCGCTTCCGGCGGGTCGTCGCACCCAGCCGCCCCTAGCGCGATCGCGGCGCAAACAAACAGGTTGAGACGCATAGGGTTCACTCCCCGGCTGCTCCGGCGCGAAGCGAGCGGGATAAGACCACAACAGGGCGCCGGCAGCAAGCGTCGGCAGGCCCTGGCGACGCCCCGTGATTTACTCGGCCGCAGCGGCGGCGCGCGCCTCCAGCCAGGCCGCCCTGTCGCCGCCGAGCTTCGGCGTCGGCCGCGCCCAATGCGGCTGGGTCTCCGACAGGCGCAGAACCGGCCCCAGATGGCGCAGCCGCCCATGATGCGGCGTCGTCTCGATGCGGAGCGCGTCCAGTTCCGTCTCGCTCAAGTCCATTTCCGGCGCGGCATAGGCGACCTTGCCCTGGCGGTAGATGAACATGCCCGACTGACAGAGCGAGACTCGGACATGATAGCTGCCGCCGTCGCGGGCGCGACGGGCGAGCGCCAGCAGAATGCCGTAGGCCGCAAGATATCCGGTCGTGTAATCGTTGGCGGCGGCGGGCAGCAGTTTCGGCCGCTCCGGGCTGCCGTCCTGGGCGATTCCGGTGACCGTCTGGGCCACCTGCTCCCACCCGGCGCGATGGCTGAACGGGCCATCGGCGCCGAAGCATGAAATCGAGCAATAGACGATGCCCGGCCGGATCGCCGCCAGATCCTCCGGCGCGAAGCCAAGCTTGTGCAGCATGCCCGGCCGGTAGCCCTGGGAGAATACGTCCGCGTCCGCCGCGAGGCGTTTCAAGGTCGCGGCGTCCTCGGCCTTTGTCAGGTCGAGGAACGTGCTGCGCTTGCCGTGGCTCGTGTCCATCACGTGCTCGGCGATCTGAGGCAGATGCTCAGCCGTAACCATCAGAACATCGGCCCCATGTTCGGCGAGGGTCCGCCCGCAAATCGGCCCGGCGAGGATGCGCGTCAGATCGAGCGCGCGGATGCCCGACAGCGGCCGCGGGCCTTCCGGCATCGGCTCCGGGTCGCTATCGCCAAGCTTGATGATCTCGACGATGGGCTTCGCCGCCAGCACCTTGCCGTGCTCGGTCGCGAGCCATTCGTCATTGCTGCGCACCATGGCGCCGCAAGCGCGGATCTCGTCGATCGCGGCTTCCAGGTCCATCGCATCCCAGGTCGCGACTGCGGCGGCGACGGACGCGGGGTTCGGCTCCGCCCCGAGCACGCCAAGAACGCGCTTTTGCAGGTGCGGCAGGCCGAAATGCGGCAGGAACCAGCGGCCGTCCTTGGTCGGCCAGGGCTGGGTGATCTGGATCATCGCCTCGTGATTGGCGTTGACGACGTTCTGGAATGCGCCGGAAGCATCCGGCCGCTGCATGTAGGTGGAGCTGCGGAGCGCCGCCGCCGCCCGGCGCGCGTCGATCTCGACCGACTGCCGCCGCCCGGTCTTCAGTTCCCAGAGATCGGACGCCGCGACGCCGACGCCGGCCAGCACGGCGGCGCAGGTCTCGCCGATCTTGAAGGGGGTGGAATAGACTGGGTCCGCGCCAGTGATCGTCGCCTCGCCGGGCGCCGGCATGCCCATGCCCCGGATCGCCATTACCTCTTCGAATGCGCTCGTCATCCAGCGTCTCCTCATTGCGTTCAAGGGATAGCGTCCGCCTTCTGGCGTGCGAGTCAAGCGGCTGACGGCCCCAAGGCCCCTGCAGGCCCGCATGCGACCGAGAAAATTTTCCGATCTCGGGCGTTTCCGCCCATGACGGGTTTGATCTAGAGTTTTCCCATAGGATGTTACCGCCCTGGGATCAGGTCCATGCAAGACTTCGCCGCCGTCAACCGCGACTATGCCCATGCCAGGCAGCATTACCGGCCGACGCTGCCCCAGACCTTCAATTTCGCCTATGACGTCATCGACGCCTGGGCGGCGACCCGGGACAAGACCGCGCTGATCGCCATTCAAGCTGACGGCGTCACCAGCCGCACGGTCTCCTATTCCGCGCTTTCCCGGCAATCCGGTCAGTTCGCCAATGCCCTGAAGCGTCTCGGCCTCAAGAAGGGCGATTTCGCGGCCGTCGTCATCGGGCGCATTCCGGAATGGTACGGGGTGCTGTTCGGCTGCATGAAGCTCGGCGTCGTTTCCATGCCGGGCACAAACCTTCTTACCGCCAAGGATATCGCCTACCGGATCGGCCAGTCCGGCGCCAAGGCTGTGATCGTGACGGCAGAACATTGCGGCAAGGTCGACGCCATCCAGGCCGAATGCCCGAGCCTGGCCCACAAGATTGTCATCGGGCGGACGGAAAACCCAGGCTGGCTGGATTTCGACGCCCTCTGCGCGGCTGAAAGCCCGGCGATCGATCAAGCCGCCGAGGGTCCCTTCAAGTCGACCGACATGATGATGGCCTATTTCACGTCCGGCACGACGGCGCTGCCCAAAATGGTGCCGCGCGACTTTGGCTACGCCCTCGCCCACGCCGCGACCGGCCTGTTCTGGATGGACCTGAGGGAGACCGACATCCACTGGACCCTGACCGACACCGGATGGGCCAAGGCGGCATGGGGCATGCTGTTTCCGCAATTGCTGCTGGGGGCGACCATCGTCCTCTTCGACGGCAAGGGCTTCGACGTCGACCGGCATCTCCAGATGATCCATGACTTCAAGGTGACGACCTTCTGCGCGCCGCCGACGGTCTATCGCCTGTTCGCCCAGCAGAACCTCGACCGCTATGACCTGACCAGCCTCCGCCGCTGCATGGGCGCCGGCGAGCCGCTGAACCCGGAGGTTATCCGGTTCTGGGCGAAGCACACCGGCTCTGTCATCGCCGACGGCTACGGCCAGACCGAGACAATCAACATCGTCGCCAATTTCCCCGGTCAGGAAACCAAATACGGCTCCATGGGCCAGCCCGTGCCCGGCTTCGACATCGACGTGGTGGACGACGACGGCAAGCGCCTGCCGCCGGAGGAAGTCGGCCATATCGCCGTCCGCGTCGATGGCCCGGCCTGGCCGCCCGGCTTGTTCGACGGTTATCTGCTGGCAGACGGAACCGTCGACCGGAAAGCCTTCCGCCATGGCTGGTACTATACCGGCGACACCGCGCGGAAGGACGCCGACGGCTATCTATGGTTCATCGGCCGCGCCGACGACCTGATTTCGTCGGCGGGATATCGCATCAGCCCGTTCGAGGTCGAAAGCGCGCTGCTGGAGCATCCGGCCGTCATGGAAAGCGCGGTCGTCGGCCACCCGGACCCGACACGGGGGCAATTGGTGAAGGCGTTCATCATTCTGGCGGCCGGCCACACGCCCTCGTCGGCGCTCGCCCAGGATATCCAGGAATTCTGCAAGACCCTGACGGCCCCCTACAAATATCCCCGCATCGTCGAATTCGTGGTCGAATTGCCGAAGACCATCAGCGGCAAGATCCGGCGGGTCGAACTGCGCGGCGAAGGCTGACCCGATCCCTATAGCCGGAAAGGCTGCGCGCCGATGACCTTCCAAAGCCTCTGGCCCTGGGCCGCGCCGATCCTCTTGCTGTCGGTTTCGAACCTCTTCATGACCGCCGCATGGTACGGCCACCTGAAATTCCCGAGCAAAGCGCTCTGGGCGGTCGTCCTGATCAGTTGGGGCATCGCCTTTTTCGAATATTGCCTCGCGGTCCCGGCCAATCGCATCGGCCACAGGGTCTGGTCGGCCGCGGAACTGAAAACGATCCAGGAAGTCATCACCCTCGTGATCTTCTCCGGCTTCGCTGTCTTCTATCTGGGCGAAAGCCTGACCTGGAGCCATGCCGCTGGCTTCGGCCTGATCGCCCTCGGCGCCGGCGTCATTTTCCTGAGGCCGCTGGGTTAGGCGCTAGATCAAACCAGTTTTAGGCGGGAATGCCTAAGACTGGATAATTTGAACGCTATCAATATGATAGAGCGCAGCCCGCAACCTTGCTTCATCGACGGCGCGGCCGGTGAAGCGCCTGAAGGCGTCGACGCCTTGAAAGAAGAACAATTCGTAGCCCGAGATCGCGGCGAGGCCGGCGGCCGCGGCGGCTCGCAGGAACGCGGTGTCGCGCGGCGTGTAGACAGCGTCGAACGCCCATTGGGCGCCGGCTTTGGCCGCCGCCTCAAGCGACGCGGCGGGAAGCGGCGTGCCGCCATATCCCCCCATGCCAAGCGGCGTGCAGTTCAGGATGCCCGTCGCGCCAAGCGCTGCTGCGGCCGCATCGCCCGAAACCGTGACGGGCAGGCCGGGCGCAGCCAGCCGCAAGGCGGCCGCCAGGCGTTCGGCTTTGTCGCGGTCGATTTCGACCAGCCGGATCGCCGTCGCCCCAAGCGCAATCAGGCCGAAGGCGATGGCCTTGCCGACGCCGCCCGCCCCGATCTGGACGACGACGCCAGGCGATTGCGCCCCCATCTGGCCCCGGAACGCCTGAATGAAGCCCGAATGATCCGTGTTGTAGCCTGACGGTCGCCCGCCCGCCGGGTCGAACACGACCGTGTTGATCGCCGCGATCGACCGCGCCAGCGGATCCTCGATCAGAACCTTGGGAACGACCCGTTCCTTATAGGGCAAGGTGATGTTCAGACCCCGATACCCCGCCCCGGCCGCCCAGGCGAAGAGCGCGTCGAAATCCAGGTTCCGCTCAGCCGGAATGAGAAGGTCATAGGAAACCTGCAGGCCCGCAATCCCGCCCGCCAGCCTGTGCAGGGCTGGCGCGCGGGACAAGGCGATGTTGTCGCCGATCAGACCCAGCTTGATTGCGGTCATGCAGGGATCAGGGTGAAGTCGCTTCCGTCGATCTGCCCAGCCGCCCCGATGATTGTGATCGTGGCCGCATCGAGGCCGTCGTTGATCGAAATCACGTGGTTAGCGCCGCTGGTCAGGCTGGTCACGATCACGCCCGGCGAATAGCTGCCGAGATCGATTTCGATATGGTCGAAGCCATCTTCGAAATCGACGATAACGTCGTTGCCGAACAAGCCGGAGAAGACGAACGTATCCACCGCGAGATCGGCCCCGCCGCCATTCAGCATGTCCGTCACGCCGTCGGCCGCGCCGCCGGTCAGCAAGTCGGCGCCAGCCCCGGCATTGATGCTGTCGCTGCCGCCCAGGCCGTTGATCACATCCGCGCCGCCGCCGCCGCTGAGTACGTTCGAGCCACTGCTGCCCGTGATGAGGTCCGCCCCGGCGCCGCCAAGGATGTTGTCGATATTGAACAGTTGATCAGACCCGATCCCCGCCCCAAACGTAAACCCGTTGACTGCCGAAATATTGGCGAGAATGCCAGCGACGTCGGCGGAGTAATCCGCCGTATCCGAGCCTGTCCCGCCATCCAGGATGTCATCGCCGAGGCCGCCGACAAGCGTGTCGTCGCCAGCGCCGCCCCGGAGTTGATCGTCCCCTGCGCCGCCGTCGAACGCCATGCCCGTGGCGCTTGTTACGTTGGAGGCGTCGAAGATGTCCGCGTCCGCCCCGCCATCGACCGCGACAGTAGCAACGCCCGCCGCCGCAAGATTGCCGGCCAGGTCCAACCTGTCCGCGCCATCGCCGAGGTCGAAGACGAAGTTTTCGACCGTGTCGACCGTTACGTCGGCGATGCCGGAGGCATTGATCTCCATCTCCACCGTGGCGCCGACGACCGTGACGTCGATGGCGTCGGCGAGCGCCGTGCCCGTCGTCGTCAGCGTGTCCGTATCGTCGCCGCCGCTGATGACATCCACGCCCTCGCCGACCGTGTAGCCGATCTGGTCGTCGCCGCTTTCGCCGAAGACGCTATCGTTCCCGGCTTCGCCGTCCAGCGTGTCGTCGCCGCCGTCGCCGAAGAGCTGGTCGTCGCCGTCGCCGCCAAGGATGTCGTCGGCGCCGCCGACCGTCGTGTCGCCGTCGCCGCCGAGGCCCCTGTTGTCGCCGGCGATGAAATCGTCGCCGGAGCCGCCCGTCAGGATATCGTCGCCGAAGGCGGACCCTTCGTCGCCGCGGATGAACGTGTTGTCCGAACCCGCCGTCAGCGTGTTGGCGAGTTCATCGCCCTGCAGCGACACGACATCGGCAATCGGGGGAAGCGCCGCCCCCGGGACCGTCACGTTATCGAACTTCGCCGTGTCCGAAAGGTCGATAGTTCCGCCAAGGTCGCTGAAGTTGATCGACGTGTTGAAGAAGAACGAGTCCGCGTTGACCGTAACGTCCTTCATCGTCAGTCCGTCGATATCCGAGTAACGGGTGAAGATGATCGGCTGGTTCCGGTACGAACCGTCCACCGTGACGTTGTCCAGGGACACCGTGCCGAGCGGATTGTTCGTCTCAAGCGTCTCGTCGCCGCCGGCCGAGCTCACATCGTCGCGGAACTGGATGCCCGTGCGGGGATCGTTCGACGCCCCCGTCGGACGACCGCCCGTGATCGTCAGGTCCTTCAGCGTCGCGTCGCCCTGATACTGGAAGAACTGGATGTCCCCGTCGCCGCCCCCGGCGTTGCCGCCGTTCGTCGCGAAGGTCGAGTTCTCGATCGTCGTCAGGATCGTACGCGTATCGTCGAAGTCGGAGACCGCAACGCCGTTCGACATGAAGTCGAAGATGTGGCTGTCCTCGATCGTCAGGCTCAGAAGCGTCGCGCTGTCGCCATCGGCCACGACGCCATTCTGCGCCGTGCCGCCGCCGTCCATCCGGAAGCCCGAGATCGTAACCGCGGCCGCGGCGTCGTTGACCGTAACGGTGAACGCA
The DNA here is from genome assembly GCA_937891825.1 of uncultured Alphaproteobacteria bacterium. Taxonomy (GTDB): domain Bacteria; phylum Pseudomonadota; class Alphaproteobacteria; order Bin95; family Bin95; genus VMCJ01. Next base: position 1,597 of record CALAHN010000115.1, on the reverse strand, counting down.
TTGCCGGCCGCAGGCGCGATGTTCGAACCCGTGCCGTCAGACCCGGCGCCGACGATCGTCAGCGCCTTGTCGATCGAGACGTTCTCCGCGTAGTCGCCAGCCGCCACGATGATCGTGTCGCCCGCTGAAGCCGCGTCGACCGCTTCCTGGATCGAGAGGAACTCGCTGCCGCCGCCGACGAACAGCACGCTGCTGTCCGCGAAGTCCAGCCGCTCGACGCCAGAGACCGCATCCGCGCCCTCGTCGCCGTCGCCCGCATTGTTATCCGTCACCGTCCCGGCGGCGAAGTCGACCGTGAAGTCGGCCGCATTGCCGGAGAATTGCGCCACGTCGAAGCCCAACCCGCCCGACAGCGTGTCGGACCCCTCGCCACCGTTCAGCACATCGTCGCCGGAGCCGCCCGTCAGCAAGTCGTCCCCGCCGAGACAGGACAACGTGTTGTTCGAGCTGTTGCCGAGGATCGTGTTGGCAAGGCCGTTGCCTGTGCCGTCCGCGCCCGCCGCGGTGAAGCTGTTATAGGTGATGTTGTCGAACATGAAGCCCTGGTTCACGCCGCCGGGGCCGTCATTATCGCCAGCCGCGCTCCCTGCGGTCGCCCGGAAGAACAGGTTCGCAGCCTGATTGATTTCAGCGTTTTCGGCGTGGGTGTTCCCGGGGTTTGCCGCATCGAAGAAGTTCTCGAAGGTGTTCGATTGCCCGATGAACGCGCCGTCCAGGTAAAGCTTCACGACATCGTTGTCCGCACCGTCATTGAACTCGACCCGCATGGTCAGTTCATAAGCGATGCTCGCATCGACGCCCGACACATGTTCCGTGTTCCCGGTAAACGCCGAGAAGTCGTTCAGCGTATCCCCGGTCTGGAAGTCCCCGCCCGGCAGCGCTTCAGCCGTCGAGATCCGGATGCCGCCGCCCGTGTTCTCGATCACCATGAAGTTGACCCGGTCCGACGTCGCCTTGTTGCCGAAGTCGATCTCAAGCCGCGAGTTGTCCGTACCGGTCGGATCGACCGCCTGGATCGAGAACGAGACCTCCATCGCGTCCCGCGTCGCCGATGTCTGCGGCTCGCCTGCCACATTCGCCAGCGACGGCGAATACGGACCCGCAAAGTCGCCCGTCGAAGGGTCGCTCGACATCCGGAAGACCTGGTTGCCCGCGTCGTTCGGATCCACGATCACATTCTGATCCCGCAGATTGCCGTCGAACGCCCAGCCGTTCTCGCCGTCGGCGACCGGACCGAGGTCGAAGTCCTCGAAGTCTTCCGTGATCGCCCCATCCGGATCCAGCAGCGTCAGGTTCTCGACATTGTCGGACAATGTGATGCTCTCGCTCGAGCGCACTTCATCCGTGCCCTCATCCGCTGCTTCCACAATCGTGTCCGCCGCATCCGCAAGGTACAGATCGTCGCCCAAGCCGCCGGACAACGTGTCCGCGCCCGCCCCGCCGTCGAGCGTGTCATTGCCCTCGCCGCCAGCCAGCGCATTGTCGGCAGCGCCGCCGGTGATCGTGTCCGCCCCAAGGCCGCCGGTCACGTCGATTGGCGCAGCGTGTCAACGGCGGCGTAAAAACCAGCCAATTGGCGGCGCAAAAGTCTACCACT
>CALAHN010000114.1 GCA_937891825.1 uncultured Alphaproteobacteria bacterium | reverse complement strand
TCACGAAAGACTGGCCGTTTGCCTCAAGCAGGCAGTCGACCGCAACGTCGAGCCGGTCCCGCCGGCGGGCGGCAAGCCATGAGGCGCCCCGCGCTGACGATCCAGCAGCGCGCCGCCCTGGCGCGCCTGATGGACTGGCCGCTCAGAACGACCGGGCGGCCGGATGGCGCCTGGCGCTTCATCGGCCTGACGAGCGATCTGGATCTGGTCGCCGAAGCAACGGTCGAGGATCTGCGGGCGCGCGGCTGGATCCAGATCGCCCAGGGCATCGCGACCATCACCGCCCACGGCCAGCAGATCGTCGCCAAGCACCGCGAAGCCGAAGCCTGGTTCAGCGAGCGCGGCCAACGCCTCGCCAACAGCATCCGCGACCGCGCCGCCCGCCGCCACAAAACCCGCCATACCGACAAAAGGAACCCGTTTCATGTCATCCACTGAACAGACCGACGCCCTCACCGAAGACGAAGCCCGCCGCCTTGGCATGGCGCTTCTGCCGCCGGGACTGGCCCCGCCCGACGTGCTCGGCCAGGCGATCCATGGCCTCCTGCCGGCAAGCCGCGCGATCGTGGACCGATGGGCCGCCGAGGGGACGACGCCGGCGGACGCCGCCATCGCCTACGCCGTCGCCCTCGGCCTTGTGATGGGCGAATTGAGCTTGTCCCTCGCGCGCGGCGACCCGGAGAAAGCGCAAATCGGCTTGGCGCGGATCATGGATCTGGCGGCGACCATGGGGGTGCGGGCGACGCTGCATTTCACCACCGTTCCCGCGACTGACGCCGGGGAGACCCGGCAATGATGGCGCTTACAGTCAAGCAGCCCTGGGCGCATTTGCTCGTCCACGGCCTGAAGCGCTTCGAGTTTCGGCGATGGGCCATGCCCGGCCGCTACGCCGGCGAGCCGATCGCCATTCACGCCGGCGTGAAATTCGACCATGACGCCTGGCCGGCGATGCTCCAGGCGGCATGCGACCAGAGCCTGGCGCAACAGGGCTTGCTGGCGCGCGCGCTCCAGGCCGCGCCCACGGCCGACGACTATCAGGCGCGGGCTTTCGTCGGCGCGGTGCGCTTCGGCCATTCCATCGTCGGCCGCTCCCTGGCGCGCGCGCTCGATCTGCCGCCGGACGACCCGCCGGATATGTTCGGCTGGCCCGTCCTCTCGGCCGTCGCCTACGCGACGCCGATCGACTATCCCGGAAAACTCGGCCTCTGGCTCCCGCCCGACGCCATCGCCCAACAGCTCGCGCGGCCGCCCGCCGCCGACAAAGCGAGGATTGCATCATGAGCAAGACACCGCCCAAACGCCGCAAGGCCGCGCCGAAGTCCGGCGTGCCCTATCTTGTCGCCCGCGCCGGCCAGAACGGCGTCCTCTGGCGCTGGACGCCAAGCCCCTACTATGCCGACGGCTGGACGACCGTCGCCTTCCGGGATCCGGCGACCGGCCTGCCGCTTGACCTGGCGCCGGCGATCGAGCGCGCCGAAGCCTGGAACGAAAACCTGCAAGCCTGGCGCAGCGGCGAAGGCCACGGCCCGGAAGCCTACGCGGCCGACCCCAGCGGCTGGCCGCAGCTCGTCGGCGCGGCCACGCGCGCCGGCCGCAGCGGCGCGGGCGACGCCCTCACGCTCTCCCGCGTCGCGGAAGCCTATCGCCGCAGCGAGAGCTACAAGTCCGTCTCGGCCCAGCAACGGGCGAATTTCAACTGGAGCTACAAGCTGATCGACCCGTTTCTGGGCGGCGTCGATATCCGGGCGATCACCAAGGCGGTCGCCCAGGAACTCTATGAACGCCTGGCGCGGGACGGCAAGGGCCATCGCACCCTGCAACAGGCGGTGCAGACAGGGTCCAGGCTCTGCACCTTCGCCGCGCTCCGGGACTGGCGCGACGGCAACGCCTTCGCCGGGCTGGAGACGACGCGGCCGAAACCGAAGCTCAGGATCGCGAGCTGGACGGAAGAAGCCGCCTTGCTCGCCGCCGCCCGCGCGCTCGCCATGCCGGACGTGGAGCTGGCGATCCTGCTGGCGGTCGACACCGGCCAGCGCCTGGGCGATCTGCGCCACATGCGCCTCGCCGACGTCGCCGACGGCCGCGTCAAGATCATCCAGCACAAGGCCGAAGCCGCCGGCGCGATCGTCCGCGTCGATATCCCGTTGACGCCGCGCCTCGCCGAAGCCGTCGCCCGCCGCCGGCGGATGCAGATCGTCGCGGCGGGCGCGCCGCAGCCGGCCGGGACGCTGCTCTATCACCCGGAGACCGGCCTGGCGTTCGCCCACATCGCCCCCCGCGACAACGGCGATCGCTGGGCGGTCCTGGACAAGCGCGCCGGCGACGTGCTGACGCGCCGCTGGCGCAAGGTCCGCGCCGCCGCGATCGCCGGCGATCGCCAGGCCGGCCGCGCGCCCATGGCAAGCCTCAAAGGGCTGGAGTTTCGGGATTTCCGGGATACGGCCGTGACGCGCCTGGCCGATGCCGGCTGCACCGTCGCGCAGATCGCCGCGATCACCGGCCACAGCCTGGAAAGCGTGACCAAGATCCTGCGCCACTATCTCGCCGCCACGCCGGAACAAGCCGACGCCGCCATGCAGAACCTGGCGGCGCTCCATTCCAAGATTTTAGGAGACGCGCCATGAGCGGACCCGCGAAGCCAACGATCCCTTTCATTTCGACAGACAACCCACATCATAAGAATGAAGTGCTGATGCAGCTCTTTGTTTTCGGGCCAACTTGGGACGGCAACCTGATTTCAAAATCGGACAGAGACACGTTGCTTCGAGCGGGCTTGGCGAGCCGCTATGAAGGTTGGAATTTTCTAACCGAGGCAGGCGTCCAGACAGCACTCACAGGCGGACGAGCCGCTCGCTACAGGGCTGATCGGCGATGGTACGAAAAGGCCGCCTTGCATAAATAATCCGCCCTGCATTCCAAGATTTTAGGAGACGGACAATGATCGGGTTCCGAGCGCTGCGCCGGCCCGGCAGCCCCCCTTGTGGGGATTGCGACGGCGACTATTGCACGATGAATTGCAGCCCACAGCCCACAGCCTGGACGCCGTGCTGCATGTGTCCCATTGACGATCAATGCGTCGCGGCCAGGCGCTGCGCGATGCAGGAGGCCGCCGATGGGCCGACAATTGAAGGCCCGTTTTAAGGCGGAAGCGCCGTTTCGCCTTTTCTTTTTACACAGTGTAACTGAAAACTTTTACACACTTCCCGCCAACGCACCCGCTAACCCCTTGATTTTTGGTCGGAGCGGCAGGATTTGAACCTGCGGCCCTCTGCTCCCAAAGCAGATGCGCTACCAGGCTGCGCTACGCTCCGAACTCCGGGGGTAATACGGAGTTTCTGCGGCTCACGTCAATCGTCGTCTGAGCTCCGGGTAGACGACCATGGCGACGGCGAAGCTGACGAAGCCGATCGCCGAGACGATCGTGACGGCCGTCGCGGCGCCAGCCGCCTCCGCGATCCAGCCGACATTCAGGATGCCGATGGGGCCGCAGCCGATGCACATGGCCAGCACGCCCATCACCCGAACCCGCATCTGCGCCGGCGCCCGCGCCAGGATCAGGCCGGATTGCATCGACCCGAAGCCGGAGAGACCGAAGCCCGCCAGAAACAGGAAGCCCGCCGCCGCGACGATCAGCGTCGTCTGCTGGGTGATCCCGACCAGCCCGAACAGGCCGATACAGGCGATATAGGTTCCGGCCCCGGCCGCGAAAATCCGCGCCAGTTGCGCTTTCCGCGCGAAGCTCGCGACCAGGAGGGCGCCGCAGAACGCGCCGAACCCCTCCGTACTGGCCAGCAAGCCGGTCTCGCTGGCGCTCATCCCGAAGCTTTCCCGGCCGATCACCGAAAACATCGAGACGCAGGCGAAGCCGAAGAGGTTGAGGATCACCGTGATCACCAGCACCGCCTGCACCACCCGGTCGCGGCGGACGTAGGCCCCGCCTTCGATCAGCCCGGCGAGGATCGGCCCCCGGCCCATGCCTTCGCTGCGCGCGCCGCGCCGGACGGTCGCCAGCATCAGCGCGCCGATGATGCACACAGCCGCGCCGAAGCCGAAGGCGCCCTGAATGCCGACGGCATCGTACAGCCCGCCGCCGATCAGCGGGCCGACGGCGCGGGTGATGCTGTTCGTCGCGCTCTCCAGACCCATGGCGCGGGGCAGGCGCTCGCCGCCCGCGATATCGCCGACCATGGTGCGCCGAACCGGCAATTCAAACGACCAGAAGATGCCCGAATAGATCACGCCAAGCGCCAGATGCCAGAGTTCGAGGGCGTCGCGCATCGCGAGGACGGCCAGCGTCGCATACATGATCGTCATCAGAACCAGCAGGCCGACCAGTACGATGCGGCGGTCCAGCCGCTCGGCGAAGGCGCCGGCGAACGCGCCCAGCAGAAACATCGGCAGCATGCGCAGGAACAGCATCAGCGACACGGTGAATGGCGAGCCGGTGACCACCAGCGTATAATAGCCGACGACCAGAACATCGAGCCATCGCATGATCCCGACCAGGGCCCCTGCGATCCAGGCTTTTACGAAATCAGGGTCTCTAAAAAGCGAAGGCGGCTTTCCGGCTGCGTCAGCTTGTGCTGATATCTCGACCAAAGAACTCTTCTTCCTGCCTGGGAAATTTGCATATGCCGACAATAGATCACGACCGCCTGCGCGACGCCATCGCCGCCATATGCGCTGCGGGCGGCAGCGCCGACCGGGAAGCGCGGATCGTCGCTGACAATCTGGTGGATGCGAACATGGCGGGCCATGACAGCCACGGCGTCGGCATGATTCCCACATATATCACGAACTTATTGAATGGCGGCGTCACCCTGAACGCCCATGCCGAAATCGTTGTCGACAACGGCGCCATCGTCGTGATCGACGGCCATTCGGGCTACGGTCAGGTGATCGGCCAGGAAGCCATGGCGATCGGCATTGAGCGTGCCCAAAAATTCGGCGCCGCGGTCGTCGGCCTCAGGAACGCGCACCACATCGGCCGGATCGGTCAATGGGGCGAGCAGTGCGCGGCGGCCGGGCTGGTTTCGACCCACCATGTCAACGTGATCGGCCACAAGGCCTATGTGGCGCCCTTCCGGGGCTCCGACGCGCGCTATGTGACGAACCCCTACTGCGCCGTCATGCCGGCGACGGACGCCAACCCGGCGACCGTCCTCGACTTCGCCACCAGCTTCGTCGCCATGGGCAAGATCCGCGTCGCCCGCAACAAGGGCGAGCCGGCCCCGGAAGGCGCGCTGATCGGGACCGACGGCAAGCCGAACCGCGATCCGAACATCATGTACACGGAGAAACTGGGCGGCGCGCTGATGCCCTTCGGCGAGCACAAGGGCTACGGCCTCGCGCTGCTCAACGAAATTCTCCCCGCCGCCATGACCGGCGCCGTCGGCTGCCGGCCCGATACGCGCTTCGATCCGCCGAAGACGATCAACAACATGCTGTCGGTGATCATCGATCCCATGAAGTTGGTCTCCCGGGCGCGCTTCAATTCCGAAACCGACGCGACCATCGCCCATGTGAAGGCCTCGCCGCCCGCCGATCCGACGAAGCCCGTCCTCGTCCCCGGCGACCCGGAGCGCGCCAAGTGGGCCGAACGGCAGGCGGCGGGGGTTCCGGTCGACGATGAAACCTGGCGCGAGATCACCCAGTCCGCCATCGGCGTCGGCATGACCGCCGCCCAATTGAACGCTATCGCCGGCCTGGCCGCGTAAAGGAAACCAATCCATGCCGACGATAACCGCCAGCAATCTCGAAGCCGTCTGCCGCCGCATCGCGGACGCGCGCGGCTCCAGGCCCGCCGAAGCCCAACAGGTCGCGGCGAACCTGGTGACCGCCAATCTGAAAGGCCACGACAGCCACGGCGTCGGCATGCTGCCGCGCTACATCAAGGCGACCTATACGGGCGAACTCCAGATCAACCAGCATGCGGAAGTCGTCACCGATCACGGCCTGATCGTGCAGATCGACGGTCATGCGGGCTACGGCCAGGTGATCGGCCAGGAAGCGATGGAAATCGCCATCGAGCGCACGAAGATATTCGGCATGTGCATCGTGACGATCCGGAACGCCCATCACCTCTGCCGGATCGGCGCCTGGGGCGAGCAATGCGCGGCGGCGGGTTTCGTCTCGATGCACCACGTCAACGCTTACGGCCATGTGGGCATGGTCGCGCCGTTCCGCGGCACGGACGCCCGCTTCACCACCAACCCCTATTGCATCGTCCTGCCGGCGACCGGAAACAATCCGCCGACGGTGATGGACTTCGCCACCAGCCAGATCGCGGCCGGCAAGGTCCGCGTCGCCAAGAACAAGGGCGAACAGGCGCCCGAAGGCGCGCTGATCGACCACAAGGGCCAACCGACGACGGACCCCTGGGTGCTCTACCAGGAGCCGAAGGGCGCGCTTGGGCCGGCGGGTGGGCCGGCTGCCGGCCACAAGGGCTATGGCATGGCGCTCATCAACGAACTGTTCGCGGGCGTGCTATCGGGCGGGGACACCTGCCGCCCGGAAACCGACCACGAAAACGATGTCATCCTGAATGGCATGCTGTCCATCGTCATCGACCCTGACAAGATGACCGACCGCGCGGCGTTCAACGCCGAGATCGACGCGACCATCGCCCACGTCAAAGCTTCGCCTGCCGCCGACCCGGCGAAACCCGTCCTCGTCCCCGGCGACCCCGAGCGCGAAACCATGGCCAAACGCGGCGCCGAAGGCGTGCCGATCGACGACGAAACCTGGCGGGAACTGCTGGAAGCCGGCGAGACCGTCGGCGTCCCGGCGGACGAACTCCGCCGGTTGGCGGCAGTGAATTAACCCCGCCTCGGCCATTCCCCCATGGCGAGGCTATGGGGCGAGAAAGCGTCGAATGCCGCCCGGAAGGGGAGCGCGCCGGGCAGGCGGAGGCCGTGGTCCAAAGTGAAGCGCCAACTGCGTTCGGCGCCGGCATGGGCCTGGACATCGGCGTCCGGGTCCCAGTCGAGGGCGACGGTTCCCGTCAGCAGCAACAGGTCGCCGGTCGCGAAATCCGGGAACAACAGGCCCGCCTTCGGGTTCAGCAGGAAATTGCCGAAGGTGTTGTAGAAGCTATTCCCTGGATAGTCGGGAATCGTCAGCGTGGCGCCGGCGCGCTTGACGAAGCCCGGCCGGCCGCCCCGATGCGATACGTCGACGCCGTGGGTTTCGGGCGATCCGGCCGCCGCCGGCGCCGCGCTCGCGACAAACAGCGTGTCGGCCTTGGCGATCCCAGCTTCGGCGGCGGCGTCCAGCGCCGTAAAGCGCTCAGCGGCTCCAGAGGATGTCTGGCTGGCGGCGCCCGGCGGCTCGATCTGTCGGGTCTGGATATATTTCGGGCAGTTCCCGAAGGATTGGTCGACCGTGAGGGCGAAACCGCTCTCCTCCGCCGCCGTGACACGGCCGTTCGCCCGGTTGCGTCGCCGGGTCGCGAGTTCGATGCCGAGCAGCCCGAGCGGCGCGCCCGGCCGAAGGATCTGGCCCAGCGGATCGTCGGCGAAGGGCTGGGCAGCGACCGTCAGGGTCGCCGGATCGGGCGATCCTATGAAGCCCGGCGCGCCCGCAAGGATTGAGGCCCAGGGCCAGCCGTCGCCATCGACGCTGCCGACGGCCAGGAAGGGCAGTTGGCCGAAGAATGTCCGGTGTTGCTCGGGCATGAAGGGGCGTATGGCGCGCCTGCCGATCCGCTCCATGCCGTCGCGCTTGCCGACGCGGGCCTGCAGCGCCTGTTCGCCGGCGTGAAAAGGCGAGGGCGCGCCGTCGTCCGGGGGATGGCTCTGCATGGAGGCGCTTTCTGTTTGTGGGCGGCTTCTCTGAATGTAGGCTGCGGTCGGCCCGGTTTGTACCATCGTCGCCGGCGCCAAGTTCATGCCGGTTTGCGCAAAGATGCCGGCGCGCCAATCCGCGATACATCGCATTGCCGCGCATTTTCTTCACTAGCTATTTAGCCGATCAGCGCTTACATCTGGCGTGCACGGGGTCAGCTGCGCGATGCGTTAGGACTTCAGAAATCCCGGGGCCGATATCGAATCCTAGGGAGCTGTCCCTGCGGAAGATCGTGGTCTTCTACACACGGCGCCCACCTCAATCGTTGAGGTCCCGGAGGATTCAAATAAGGACCGACGGTCAAGTGGCCCCCCGTGCGCCTTCTATGTCTCGCTTCCCTGAAGGCGACTTGATCCATGCCCCCAATTCCTGACGCCAAATCCGCCTTGCGCAAAGACATGCAACGCCGCCGTCGCGGCTTCGCGGCCGATGCGCCGGACGCTGGCGCGATCGCGGCCCGGATCATTGTTGAGAATGCGCTGGTTCCCGAGAACGCCGTCGTCGCCGCCTATTGGCCGATGACGGACGAATTCGACGCCGGCCCGCTGATCGCCGCGATGCTGCGCACCGGCCGCCGGGTCGTCCTGCCCGTGACCCCGCCGGAGCCGGCGCCCCTGATCTTCCGCCGCTACACTGCTGAAACCGGGCTCCGCCCAGCGCGCTTCGGGACCCACGAACCGTCCCCCGCCGCCCCCGTCCTCGTCCCGACCGTGCTGTTCGTGCCGCTCCTGGCCTTCGATGCCGGCGGCAGGCGGCTGGGCTACGGCGGCGGCTACTATGACCGGACCCTGGCGGCGCTTCGGGTTGACCGCAAGGTCATGGCCTACGGCCTGGCCTTCACCGCGCAGGAATTGCCGCGCGTGCCGACCGACGCGCTCGATCAACCGCTCGATGGGATCGTCACGGAACGGGGGCTCAGGCTGTTTCGGTAGGCGGTTAGAGGAGGGCGTCGTTCAGCCAGGGCAGAGCTTTCTGCGCGGCGGCAAGCGTCAGGTCCTCGCTTGCGAAAACACGATGGCCGTAGCTCCCGGTTCTAAACCAGCCGCTCGGGTCTTCAGGGTCCCGGCGGTATTGTTCGAAGCCAAAACTGCCGTCCGGCCGAATGAAAATGTCGACGCACATCTGGCCGCCATGCATGTTGATCGATCGCACAACGCGCATGACTGGCCTCAATGGAGCCGGCCGCTTACATCACCGCGCCGACCTGCCATGGGATGAATTCGGCGTCGCCGAGGCCCTGGCTTTCGCTCTTCGAGGGTTCGCCGGAGGCGACCGCCAGAAACTTCTGGAAGATTTCCGCGCCGACTTCCTCGACCGTCGCTTCGCCGTCGGCGATCGTGCCGCAATTCACGTCCATGTCCTCTTCCATCTTGGCGTACATGGGCGTGTTGGTCGCCAGTTTGATCGAGGGGCAGGGCTTGTTGCCGTAGACGGAGCCGCGGCCCGTGGTGAAGCAGACGACATTGGCGCCGCTCGCGACTTGACCGGTGATTGAGGCCGGGTCGTAGCCGGGGCTGTCCATGAAGACGAAGCCCTTCGCGGTCGCGGGCTCGCCATATTTGTAAACGCCGGCGAGGTTGGTCGTGCCGCCCTTCGCCGCCGCGCCCAGGGACTTCTCCAGAATGGTCGTCAGCCCGCCCGCCTTGTTGCCGGGGGAGGGGTTGTTGTCCATCTCGCCGCCATTGCGGGCGGTGTAATCCTCCCACCACTTGATCCGCTCGATCAGCTTGCGGCCGACGGCTTCCGAGACGGCGCGACGGGTCAAGAGATGCTCGGCGCCGTAAATTTCCGGCGTTTCCGCCAGGATCGCCGTGCCGCCGTGGCGCGTCACCAGATCGGCCGCATAGCCCAGGGCCGGGTTCGCGGTGATGCCGGAATAGCCGTCGGACCCGCCGCATTGCAGCGCGACCGACAGATGCTCGGCCGAGCAGGTCTCGCGCTTGGCCTTGGCGGCCTCCGGCAGCATCTCCTCGATCATCGACATGCCCCAGTCGACGGTTTTTCGCGCGCCGCCGGCATCCTGGATGTTCATGGTGCGGAACAGGTCATTCCGCTCGATGCCGTAGCTCTCCAGCAGGAAGTCGATCTGGTTGACCTCGCAGCCCAGCCCGACCATCAGCACGCCCGCGAAATTCGGATGGCGCGCATGGCCCCAAAGCACCCGCTGCAGGTTCTCATAGCCTTCGCCGGCGCCCGCCATGCCGCAGCCCGTGGAATGGGTGAGGGCGACGACGCCGTCGACGCCGGGATATTGCTCCAGCACGCCGGAGCGTTCCATGTCGCGGGCGATAAAGCGCGCGACCGAGGCGGAGCAGTTCACGCTGGTCAGGATGCCGATGTAATTGCGGGTGCCGACGCGGCCATTGGCGCGCTTGAAGCCCTGGAAAGTCGCGCGCTCGGCGACGGGCACGTAGTCGATCGGCTTGACGGCGCTGCCGATGGCGTAGTCCCGCTCGAAGTCGCCCATGACGCAGTTGTGGACATGGACATGGTCGCCCGGATTGATGTCGATGCCGGCAAAGCCGATGATCTGGTCGTACTTCCGGACCGCCTCGCCCTTGCGGATCGGCTGGGTCGCGACCTTGTGGCCGGAGGGCACATGGTCGATGGCGGTCACATTTCCTTCGACCGGCGCATTCGGCGCCAGATCGACGCGCGCGACGACGACGTTGTCCGCCGGGTTCAGGCGAAGCGTGGTTTTGGGCGACATGGGCGAGACCTCCAACGGGGACGCAGGCGCTATCGGGGCGGAAACTCTACGCCCCACGCCCCGCGCCCGCCAGAGGCTTCGGAAGGCGGTCTAGCTCATAGCAAGAAGTCATCCGCGACCAGATCGGCCTTGACCACGCCTTCGAGCAGCACGGTATTGACCAGGGACAGGCTGATCAGCGCCCCGTCCGCCGTGTCCTGAGTGAGAGCCATAACGGTCGAGACGTTGAGGAAGTTGAAGGCCGTCAGGTCAAGCACGTCGACGACGCCGGCGCCGGCTGCGAAGTCGGTAACCCGGTCGATGCCGAAACCCGCGACGAAGTGATCGTTCCCCGCCCCGCCGGTCAGGATATCGTCGCCGTCGCCGCCATCGATGAAGTCATTGCCGTCGCCGCCGTTCAATTGGTCGGCGCCGATCGCGCCGATCAAGGCGTCATCGCCGCCGCCGCCGTTCAGCGCGTCCGCGCCCCGGCCGCCGCGCAGCAGATCGTTCGCGCTGCCGCCAAGCGCCGTGTCATTGCCGTCGCCGCCATTCAGGATGAAGCGGACGCCGCCGTTCGTGGCGTCGGCGATCACGCTGCTGACGCCGGCATTGAAAATGACGTCGCTGAGGCTGGTGCCTGCAAGCGTGTCGAGGAACAGGCTGTCGGCGCCGCCGCCGCTGTTCACCTCGATGCGTTCGATATTGGCGTTCGTCAGGGTGAAGGGCAGGACACTGGGGCGGGCGAAAATCGCTTCGCCATTGGCGCCCCCGGTGATGCTGAAGCCGCCGCCGCCCGCTTCCGCGACATCGACGCTCAAGATATCGAAGCCGTCGCCGCCGTCGTTCGTGTCATTGCCGTCGCCGATGGCATAGAGGAAGATATCGCCGTCCGCGCCGCCCTCGATCAGATCGTCGCCAAGACCGCCGGAAAGCGTATCGCCGCCCGCGCCGCCTTGAAGCCGGTCGGCGCCGCTTTGGCCGTTCAAACTGTCGGCGCCGTCGCCGCCGACAAGCGTGTCGTCGCCAGCGTTGCCGAACAGTTCATCGTCGCCCAAGCCGCCATCGAGGCTGTCATTGCCGTTCTCGCCGACAAGGCGGTCATCGCCGTCGCCGCCGATCAGGATATCGTCGCCCGACAGGCCGCGAATCCTGTCATTGCCAAGACCGCCATTCAGGGTGTCGCCGGTATCGATCGCGCCGGTCAGCGCGTCGTCGCCGGCGCCAGCCAGAACTTGTTCGAAGGAACTGACGAAGTCGCGGGTAAACACGCCGCCGATATTCGTCGTCAGGACGTTTGTGACCAGCGCGACGCTGAAATTCTCTGTCCGTGCGGTGAAATCGAGGGTGTCGAAGCCGTCGCCGCCATCCATCGTGTCGCCGCCTTCGCCGAACAGGATGCGGTCGTCCCCGTCGCCGCCGGACAAATCGTCCTGCCCGTCGCCGCCGTCGATCACGTCATCGCCGCTCTGGCCGCTGATCACGTCGTCGCCGTCGCCGCCGTTCAGAACATCGGCGCCGGCGTTGCCGAAGATGCGGTCGGCCCCAGCGCCGCCGTCCGCCTGATCGTCGCCCTGCTCGCCGATCAGGCGATCGTTCCCGTCGCCGCCGAACAGGATATCGTCGCCCGACAGGCCGCGGATCGTGTCATTGCCGAGCCCGCCATTGAGGGCGTCGCCGATATCGATCGCGCCGGTCAGCGTGTCGTCGCCGCTCCCTGCCAGCACTTGCTCGAACTCACGGATGCTGTCCCGGGTGAACACGCCGCCGATATTCGTCGTCAGCACGCCCGTCACCAGCGTGACGCTGAAATTCTCCGTACGGGCAGTAAAATCGAGGGTGTCGAAGCCGTCGCCGCCATCCATCGTATCGCCGCCGAGACCGAACAGGATGCGGTCGTCGCCCGCGCCGCCGGACAAGTCGTCCTGGCCGTCGCCGCCGTCGATCACGTCATCGCCGTCCTGGCCGCTGATAACGTCGTCGCCGTCGCCGCCGTTCAGATTGTCGTCGCCATCGCCGCCGTCGACGGCGTCGTCGCCGCCTTGTGTGAAAAGACTGTCGTTCCCGGCGCCGCCGAGAACCGTATCGTCGCCATCTTCGGCATTGACGACATCGTCGCCGCTCTGGCCGCTGATAAAGTCTGCGCCCTCGCCGCCGAGAATGAAGTCGTTCCCGTCATTGCCGAACAATCGGTCATTTCCTCGACCGCCGAATAATGTGTCATTGCCGCGTCCGCCGACGAGGCGGTCGATGCCATCAAGGCCGGACATGATGTCGTCGCCATCCGTGCCGATCGCCACGTCATTGAAGTTCGTGGCGACGAGGAATTCTACGCGGCCGACCAGCGTATCCGTCTGGCTGCCGTTATTTGCGGCGGCAGTTCCAGTCGCCAGATTGAACGTGAACGCGACGGTTTCTTCCTCGAAGTCGTAGAAGTCGAAACCGTCGCCGCCTTCAAGCCTGTCGTTGCCGCCGCCGCCTAGTAGCCTGTCATCGCCCGCGCCGCCGATCAGAACGTCGTCGCCCGTCAGGCCGACCAGCCTGTCATTGCCCAGGCCGCCATTCAAAATATCGGCTGCGTTCACATTGCCAGTTAAGGCGTCGTCGCCGACGCCCGCGAGAACTTGTTCGAAGGAACGGATGAAGTCGCGGGTAAATACGCCGCCGATATTCGTCGTCAGGACGTTCGTCACCAGCGCGACGTTGAAATTCTCCGTACGGGCGGTGAAATCCAGCGTGTCGAAGCCGTCGCCGCCATCCATCGTATCGCCGCCTTCGCCGAACAGGATGCGGTCGTCGCCAGCGCCGCCGAGCAGTTGATCCTGCCCGGCGCCGCCGTCGATCACGTCATCGCCGCTCTGGCCGCTGATCACGTCATCGCCGTCGCCGCCGTTCATCGTATCGGCGCCGGCGTTGCCGAAGATACGGTCGTCGCCTTCGCCGGCGCTAATGTTGTCGTCGCCGGCGCCGCCGATCATCCGGTTGGATCCGCCAAAGGCTAATAAAATATCGTTCCCATCGTCGCCGTTCAGAACATTGTCGCCGGCGCCGCCATTGACAAAGTCGGCGTCGTCGCCGCCGTTCAGAACATCGTCGCCGCCCTCGCCGAGGATGGTGTCGTCGCCGCTGCCGCCGTCAATCGTGTCCCGGCCCTCGCCGCCGATCAGCAAGTCGATGCCGTCTCCGCCATTGATAATGTCGTCGCCTGCGTCGCCATTGATCGTGTCGTCGCCTTCATCGCCGGTGATCGTGTCGGCGCCGTCGCCGCCTTCGATCGAATCGCTGTCGAAATTGCCGTGCAGTTCGTCATTTCCGGCGCCGCCGAAAATTGTGTCGATGCCGGCGCCGCCAAAGACGCGATCGTCGCCGTCGCCGCCGTCGGCTGTGTCATTGCCCTCTTCGGGCGTCAGGATGTCATCGCCCGCGCCGCCGTTGAGCACGTCATTGCCAAGCGAGCCGTTCAGTTGGTCGGCCCCGTCGCCGCCTTCAAGCCGATCGTCGCCGTCGCCGCCGAACAGCCGGTCAGCGCCGATCCCGCCGTCAAGAAGGTCCGCGCCCGGCCCCCCGCTCAAAATGTCGTCGCCGCCGAGGCCGTTGAGGATATCGTCCCCAAGCAAGCCGCTTATGGTGTCGGCGTCGTCTGTTCCGTTGATGGTTTCGGAGGTATTTGTTCCGACGATGACCGCCATTTTCGGGCTTCCTTTGCTGGCATGCCCGAATTTGGGCGCTGACTACTCGATTGCCGCATCTGCCAAGCGTCCCAATAAACTCGGCGATAGGCGAATATATGAACAAATAGTTAATGACCTTGCAATCGGTTTTGTCGGTCGAGACGCGCTTTCGATTGCGAGCGGGGAAGGAAAATAAAAATTGTAGCGTCGGAGCGCTGCCCTTGGGCGGCCCAGTCAACATGCAGCCGGCGCGAGGCCTCAGTCCTGCGCCGGCTGGCTGCCGCTACATGTCCTGCTTTTCGATCAGTTCGATCTTGTAGCCGTCCGGATCTTCGATGAAGGCGATGACGCTGCCGCCGTGCTTCATCGGGCCAGGGGGACGGGGGATCGCGACGTTCTCCTGCGCGAGCTTTTCGCAGGTCGCGTAAATGTCCTTCACGCCAAGCGCGAGATGGCCGAAGCCGTCGCCAAGCGCGTAGGGCTCGGCCTGATCCCAGTTGTGGGTCAGCTCGACCACGGTGTTGTTGGCTTCGTCCCCATAGCCGACGAAGGCGAGCGTGAACTTGCCGGTCGGAAAGTCCTTCTTCCGAAGCTCCTTCATGCCGAGCAGGCGGGTGTAGAAGTCCAGCGACTTGTCTAGGTCTTTCACCCGGATCATCGTGTGGAGGAATTTGAAGTCGGCCATGGCGAAGCATCCCTTGCTGGCGTTGTCGAAGCGCGCGAACTGTAACAGCGCGACGGGCCGAGCGTAACAGCGAACGCGATTGCGACGGCCATCACACGTATTCCGCCGCCCGATACCCAATCTATAGTACGGGCGGCGATAATGCCGCTAACCAGAATGAGGGGAGCCTGACGATGACCGAGAAGAAGACAGAAGCCGCCGACGAGGCCGTCGAGTTGAATCAGACCGAGCTCAACAAGGTGAGCGGCGGCTATCTGAAGATCGATGGGCACGGGGTCCTGACCGCCAAGACCGCAGCCTTCCCGAAGGTGGAATACCCCAAGGTCGAGTTCCCGAAGGTTGAGATTCGCCCCGGCGTCAAGCCCGGCGATCTGTGATGCAATCGGGCGCGGCGACGGTCCGCGACTATGTGCAGGGCCTCGACTATGTCGCGGTCTTGCAGCCGGACCTGTCGCCCGCCTGGATCGACCATGTCCTCCGCGCCCGTGGCTTTGCAAGCCCGCGGGCGCGGGCGGATGCGTTCCGACATGTGGACCTTGGCTGCGGCTTCGGGTTGACGATGCTTTCGCTCGCCGCCGCATATCCCGAATCCGTCTGCTATGGCGTCGATGCGAGCTCAAGCCAGATCGACGCCGCGCAGCGCCTCGCCGACCGCGCCGGCCTCGCCAACGCCCGCTTCGTCTGCGCCCGCTTCGGCGACGCGGCTTTGGCGGAGGCGGCCGGGGCCGACTATGTCGTGGCAAACGGCGTTTATAGCTGGGTTGCGCCAGCGACCCGCCGCCTGTTCCTCGACGAAGTCCGCCGCCTGCGCGCGCCTCATGGCGTCGCCGTCGTCAGCCACAATCTGCAGGCAGGCTGGTTGGCGCTGTTGACGACGCAGCGCCTGCTCTCCGACGCGGCCGCGGGCGACACGGCGTCCGGCTTCGCGGCCGCGCGCGGCTTCCTGGACGCGATCGCCGCCGCTGGCCGCGATCCGCTGATTGCCGGCGGCGCGAAGGCGGTCGCCGAGATGGGGCAGTCCTACGGCGAGGCCTATGTGGCGCACGAGTTTCTCGTCGGCGGCTGGGCGCCCGGTTGGACGGTCGATCTCGCCGCCGAACTGGCGCCGCTGGCTTATCGGGGCGCCACCTATCTCGACCTGCTCCACGACGATTTCGGCCTCACCAAGGCGCAGCGCGCCGCGGTCGCGGCGGCGCCGACGGCCGCGGCGGCGCTTTCCTACCGCGACATCGCCCATGGCCGCTCCCATGCGCGCGCCATTTTCCAGGCGCCGGACGCCGCGCCTGCGCCGACCCGTCTCGCGGGCTGGATCGGCCTCACAGCGCCGGCCGCGGACGTCGGCTACGCCTGCGTGACGCCCGCGGGCGAACTCGACTTCGACAATGCCCTGGCCCGACGGATCGTCGCGCTTCTGGCCGACGGGCCCGTGGCCCTTGAGGCGCTCCACGCCGCCGCTGGCGCCTCGTCGGAGGCGGCGTTCTGGCGCGTGATCGACGCGCTGCTGGCGTCCGTTCAAGCCTTGCCGACCGATGCCCCGAAGCCGCCGGAGGCTGTGGCGCGGCTGCGCGCGGCGCTCGCGGAAGCGGGCCTGGACCTGCCCTATCTGCCCGACCGTCACGGCACGCCGACGCGGGTCAGCGCTCCAGGCGGAGCGTGAAGGTCTCGCCGCCGTAGCCGTGCTCCGTATCGCGGGCGCGAACGACGACCGCCGCCGTTCCGGGCGGGATATTCACCCCGGCGAGCGAACGAGTGAACGGCTGCTCTTCGACATGCGGGTGATAGAGGATGCGCACGGCCAGCACTTCGCCATCGGTCGTCAGCACTTCGAAGGCGTCGGCATAGTGCTCCCAGCCGGCATCGGCATGGCGGACGGTCGCCGAGATCCTCCAGGTTCCGTCGCCGGCGGCCGTCGCCGTCGCATTCAGGACGTCAGCCTCCCCGGCAAGCGCGGCGGCGGGCAGGCCAGAGGCCAGGCCCGAAGCCAAGCCGGCGAGCAGGAAGGCGGGCAGGCGGCGCATGGGGTTCTCCTCTGTGGGCGTTCGGCGCATTCTAGCGGACCCCGCGGCCAATTCGATAACAGAGGTCAGCCATGCCCGCAGTCAA
>CALAHN010000113.1 GCA_937891825.1 uncultured Alphaproteobacteria bacterium | reverse complement strand
AAAAACTCTCGATGGCTATTGATATGAAACGGAGAAAGATTTGGTGGAGCTGAGGGGATTCGAACCCCTGACCTCTGCATTGCGAACGCAGCGCTCTCCCAACTGAGCTACAGCCCCGATCCTGCGCCGGGATGATTGGGGAACCGGCGCGTCGAGCGGTGCTGATACAAGGTCCGGCGCCGCTTCGTCAAGCGGCGTCTTGCCGCCTCTGTCGGCACTGGACAATCGACGTCCGAGCGACGATAGTACGCACCGGACGGTTGGCGGCGGGCGGACCCCTCGCGAACCCGGTCAGGTCCGGAAGGAAGCAGCCGCAACGAGTTTCGGTTCGGGTCGCTCGCCAGCCGTTCATCGCTTTTTCCAGTGGCGTTATCGCCGTGAAGGGCCGTCGGGTCTATGGCCGAAGTTCCAACGCCGCCAGCATCTGCCGCCGACGCCGCCAAAGCCAATGCGCCCTATCGGGTGCTCGCCCGGAAATACCGCCCCGAAACCTTCGTCGACCTGATTGGCCAGGAAGCCATGGTCCGCACGCTCCGGAATGCGTTCGAGCGCGGCCGGATCGCCCAGGCCTATCTGCTGACCGGCGTGCGCGGCATCGGCAAGACCACGACCGCCCGCATCATCGCCCGCGCCCTCAATTGCATCGGGCCGGACGGGACCGGCGGGCCGACGATCGCGCCCTGCGGCCACTGCCGCCATTGCCGCGATATCATGGACGACCGCGATGTCGATGTCGTCGAGATGGACGCCGCCTCGAACAACAGCGTCGACAATATCCGCGAGATCGCCGAGGCCGTGCGCTACCGGCCGGCCGGCGCGCGCTATAAGGTCTATATCCTCGACGAAGCGCACATGCTTTCAAACTCCGCCTTCAACGCCCTGTTGAAGACCCTGGAAGAGCCGCCGCCTCACGTGAAATTCATCTTCGCGACGACGGAGGCGCGGCGCCTGCCGGTCACCGTGCTGTCCCGCTGTCAGCGCTTCGACCTGCGCCGGGTTCCGCCCGCCGATCTCGCGGCGCACTTCAAGCGCATCGCGGAAGCTGAGGACGCGACGGTCGAACCGGAAGCTCTGGCGATGATCGCGCGCGCCGCCGACGGCTCCGTGCGCGACGGCCTCTCGCTGTTGGATCAGGCGATCGCGCTCGCGGAGCCCGGCCAACCCGTGACGGACGAACAGGTGCGCGCCATGCTCGGCGTCGCCGACCGGCTCGCGGCCTATGACCTGTTCGAAGCCGCGCTGGCGGGCGACGCCATTGCGGCGCTTGCCCAGTTCGAGGCGATGTTCGCCTTCGGCGCCGACCCGGCCGCCATCCTCCAGGACCTGATGGAGACGACCTATTGGACGACGCGGCTTGGCGTCGACCCGAAAGGCGTCGATTTCGCCGGCGCTTCGGCGGCCGAGCGGGACCGGGCGGCGGCGCTGGCCGCAAGGTTGACGCTGCCCGCCCTGACGCGCGCCTGGCAATTGCTGTCGAAGGGCCACGGCGAGGCCATGGGGGCGACGAACCCCAGGCTCTCGGCCGAGATGACGCTGATCCGGCTCGCCTATGCCGCCAACCTGCCGACGCCGGACGATCTGATCCGGCGCCTGGAAGCGGGCGAAGGCGTGGCGGGCGCCGGGCCTTCAAGCGCCGCCGCGCCTGCTGGCGGGGCAGGCCCGGCGGCGGGGCAGGCGCCGCCTGAACGCGCAGCTTCGGCGCGCCCCATGCCGGCGGCGCAGTCGGTGCTTGCGTCCGCACGGGAGAGCTTTGGCGGCGCCGGGCGGGCGCTGCAAGCGTCAGAGCCAGTCCCGTTCAGGCCGCCCGAACCGGTTGATCCGGCGGCCGCACGCGTCCGCCCGGCGCCGCCCGTGCTGGCGCCCGCGGCGGTCTCTCTGCCGCCCGCGCCGACTTCTGTGGCCGCGCCCGCCCCGACCCCTGGCGAATTTCCGGATTTCGAGGCGCTTTTTGCCCATCTCAAGGTTCTGGGGGCGCCGGTCGCCCTGACCCTGCTGCGCCAGCTTCGCCTCGTCGCCTATGAGCCGGGGCGGATCGTGTACGAGGCTCATGACGGCCTCCGCGACGACTACCGCAAGCGCCTTAGAGAGGAGCTGTCGCGGGCGACGAACCGGGTCTGGGCGGTCGAGCCAAGCGCCGATCCGGGACGGCCGAGCCTTGCCGACGCCGAGGCGGCCGCCGACGCCGCGCTCCGGGCGCATCCGCTGGTGCAAGCGGCGCTCGCCGCCTTTCCGGACGGAACCCTGGTGATTGGCCGGCCGGCGGAGCCGACGCTGGAGACGCCCGTCGATGACGCCGCTCCGCCGCCGCTGCTCGCCGATGGCGCGGAGCCGCCAAGTGACGAGAACCCGGATGTCGTCTATGACGACGACGTCCATTTCGGCGATTGGGAGCCAGACGATTGAAGCTTGGTAATTTAATGAAGCAGGCGCAGGAAATGCAGGCCAAGATGGCCGAAATGCAGGAATCGCTTGCCGCCTATCAGGTCAATGGCGAATCCGGCGCGGGCCTAGTCAAGGCGACCGTCACCGGCAAGGGCGACCTGATCGGACTGAAAATCGCGCCGGAAGCCATGGACGCCTCCGATCCGACCCTGCTCGAGGATCTTGTGGTCGCCGCCGTCGGCGACGCCAAGGGCAAGGCAGAAGCTTATATGCAGGAAAAGATGCAGGAGATGACCGGCGGGCTGGGTCTGCCCGGCGGCTTCAAGCTGCCGTTCTAGGGATCGCAGCCCCGTGCCGGCGCCCGCCGTCGAACGCCTGATCCAGCAGCTCGCGCGCTTGCCGGGCCTCGGTCCCCGATCAGCGCGGCGCGCGGCGCTGCATCTGATTCAGCGCCCGGAAGCCGCCCTTTCGCCGCTGCTGCGCGCGCTCGCCGACGTCCAGGACACCGTGCGGACCTGTAGCCAGTGCGGCAATATCGATGGGCGCGATCCGTGCGAAATCTGCCGCGATCCGGAACGGGACGCGACGGCGTTGTGCGTCGTCGAGCGGGTCGGCGACCTATGGGCGTTCGAGCGGGCGGGCGCGTTTCGCGGGCGCTATCATGTGCTCGGCGGCGTGCTATCGGCGCTCGACGGCGTCCGGCCGGAGGATCTGGCGATCGACGGCTTGATCCGGCGGGCGTCGGCGCCGGGCCTGACCGAGGTCGTGCTCGCGACCAACGCCACCCTCGACGGCCAGACGACGGCGCATTATCTGGCCGAACGTCTGGCGCCTACGGGCGTCGCAGTCACCCGGCTGGCCCACGGCATGCCGGTCGGCGGCGAGCTGGACTATCTCGACGACGGCACGCTCGCGACCGCCCTCAGATTGCGGCGGCCGATCGAGCGCTGACGTATTGCAGCCCCGACGTCCGCCTATTCCGCGGCTTCGGGCTTTTTCTTGCCGCGCTCATAGCTGGCGAGGTCCTGATCGGGCCGGTCGATGGCGAAGACTTTCTCGACGAAGGTGTAGTCCATGTAGCCCAGGCGGGCGAGCGGCTGATACTTGTCCATCTGCACAAGGCCGTCGGCGCCCAGGATCGAGTCGTCGATGTGAATGCCGACGACGCGGCCGAACACGGCGTTGTTCTCGATCTTCGGATGGGTGGACGGCAGCCGCACCCGGAACATGAACTCGCATTCCAACGCCGCCAACGCTTCCTTGACCCGCGGCGGTTTGACCTTCTTCGATGGCTCCGGCGTCAGGCCGGCCAGTTCGAATTCATCGACTTCCGGGTCGACATGGGCGGAGGAGGTATTCATCTGTTCGCGCAGATTGTAGCTGCACAGATTGACCACGAACTGGTTCGTCGTCTCGATATTCGTCAGCGTGTCCTTGCGTCCGCCGCCGAGCCGCGGATTATTCGGCGCGAAGACGATTGTCGGCGGCGAGTCGGCCATGGCGTTGAAGAAGCTGTAGGGCGCCAAGTTCAGTACGCCCTTGGTATCCTGGGTCGAGACCCAGGCGATCGGCCGGGGCGCCACAAGCGCCTTGAATGGATTGAATTTCAGGCCGTGATTTTCCGTGTCCGAGATATACATCGTGGGTCCCGCTCCTTTGGCGCCGCTGGCGAATTCGCTACAGTATTAGCCGGAAACGAAACTGGGCGAAATGCGGGAGCGGAACCGGAATGCCGGCAGTCGAGGAAAGGTTCATTGTCAGGGACGCGCTGACCGACGCGGCTGAGGGGGCGATCGCTGCCGTCGCGGGCCGGGGCGAGCGGCTGGAGACGCCGCTGCCCGACGGTCGCATGGTCTGGCATGGCTGGGGGCTGGGGTCCGGCAAGCCCAGCTTGTTCCTACTGCATGGGGGCTATGGCTCCTGGGTGCACTGGATCCGAAACGTGGAGGCGCTCTCGGCGCAGTTCACGGTCTATGCGGGCGACATTCCGGGCCTTGGCGATAGCGACCCGCCGCCCGACCGCCGCGACCCCGACGGCATCGGCCGCCTCGTCGCCGAGGGGATCGAGATGCTGACGCCCGCCGGCGAGCAGGCGCGGCTGATGGGCTTCTCGTTCGGCGCCGTGATCGGCGGCCATGCGGCGCCCTACCTCGACCGGGCGGGACGGCTCCGGAGTTTCACGCTGGTCGGCGCGGGCGGCATGGGGCTGCGCCGGGCGGAGTTCCTGCCGCTTGCGCGGTTCGAGCGGGACATGGACGGGGCGGCGATCCGGCGGCTCGCCAGGCGCAATCTCGAGCTGTTGATGGTGCGCGATCCCAAGACCGTCGACGCGACGGCGCTGCACATGCAGGTCATGAACACGACCCGCGCCGTCACCAAAAGCCGCTGGATCAGCCGCCTGCCGTCGCTGATCGACAAAGTGCCGGCCTTGCGCTGCAAAGTCTCCGGCATCTGGGGCGAGTTCGATTCTACCGCCTATCCCTATCTCGCCGACCGGCGGGCGTTCCTCGGCGGCCTCGCGACCTTCGCCGGGTTCGAAGTCGTCGCGGACGCCGGCCACTGGGTCATGTACGAGCAGGCCGAGGGCTTCAACGCCGCAGCGCTCCGTCTGATCGATTGACTGGAGCATGGCGCGCTCGGGCGAGCGCGCGGCCCATGCCCTGACTGGATGATCTGACCCTGCGATCCGTCAATCGCTGACGATCATTACGCTTGTGGGCGTGTCCGGCGGGAAACGTGCTATGCGGCCGACCGAATCCTTGGAAGGCAGAATTTCATGAGCCGACGACATTCGGAAGTACACAATGCGCATCGGATCGGCTGGCTGCGGGCGGCCGTGCTGGGCGCCAATGATGGGCTTGTCTCGACCGCCAGCTTGATTGTCGGCGTCGCCGCAGCTGGAGCCGCGACATCGGAAGTCCTGATTGCCGGAACGGCGGGCATGGTCGCGGGCGCTATGTCGATGGCCGCGGGCGAATATGTCTCCGTCAGCTCGCAAGCGGATACGGAGCGCGCGGATCTCGCCAAGGAAGCGTTTGAGTTGGAGCATCAGCCGGAATTCGAACTGGCGGAACTCGCGGAGTCCTTCGTCGCGCGGGGCGTCGATGCAACGACGGCGTTCGCGGTCGCGCGGCAGTTGACTGCGGCCGACGCCCTGGGCGCTCATGCCAGAGAAGAACTTGGCATTTCCGAAAGCACGACATCCCGGCCGCTCGAAGCCGCGCTGGTTTCAGCGGCGACATTCGCGGCCGGCGCCGCTGCCCCGCTCGCGGTCGCGCTTATCGCCCCACGGGACATTCTGATCTACGGGACCGCGCTGTCGAGCTTGGCGTTCCTTGGCGTGCTCGGAGCGCTGGGCGCCAAGGCGGGCGGCGCCGACATCAGTCGCGGCATGGCGCGGGTCGTATTCTGGGGGGCGATTGCGATGGCGATCACGGCGGCCGCTGGCTGGCTCTTCGGCGCAGTCGTTTAGACCAGGGCCCCGTTGCCGGCCTGTAGCTCTCGGTCGGATTGGCGGCGGTCGATCTGGACGCTTTGACCTGGGCGCTGCGGCCTGGGCGCATCGCCCTGGCCGCAGCCGGTCACTGACCGGCGAGGCCATGCTGCTTTGCGAGCGTCGTCGGCGGTTGTCCGGTCGCTTTGACGAAAGCCGCCGTGAAGGCGCTCGGGCTCAGGTAGCCATGCTTGGCGGCGATCACGGCGATGGGCTCGCCGCGGGCGAGGGCTTCCATGGCGCTTTGCAGACGCGCCTGGGCGCGCCAGTCCTTGAACCGCATGCCCAGATCGCGCTGGAAAAGCCGCGCCAGGGTCCTGGGCGAGGCGCCGGCCATGTCGGCCCAGGCCTCGAGGGTGCGGCGGTCGGCGGGCGCGGCCAGGATCGCGGCGCAGATCTTCTGGAGGCGCGGGTCTTCCGGCAGCGGCACGCGCAAGGTCACGGGCTCGGCTTCGCGGAGCTCGAATTCGATCATGCGGGCCACCCGGTCGCCCCGGCTGCCGGGCAGATAGTCGACCGGCTCCTCGGCGAGCGCCAGGATCAAGGCGCGCAACAGCGGCGATACGGCCAGCACGCGCACGACGTCCCACCGGGCTGAAAAGGCGGCGCGGTCGATATAGAGCGTCGGCATTTCCACCGCGCCATGCATGCGCACGGAATGGCGGCGCCCGGCGGGCAGGTAGATCGCGCGATCGGGCGGTACGATCCAGCTTTCCCCAGGCGTCTCGACGCGCATGACGCCGCCGCGGGCAAACACCAGCTGGTCCCGGTCATGGGCATGTTCCGGGATGACGAAGCCATCCTCGAACCGCTTCGCCAGCGCGCCGATGGGTTGCGGCAGATGCTGGTAGTCGCGCGCTTCGGTGCTGCGCTCGCGGCTGCGCTCCGGGCGATCGGTTGTCTTTGGCGGCGGCATGGGCTTTTCTTTGGCAGAAATTCGACGAAGTTTGGCGTTATACCAATTTGCATTGATCAGAACCCGTGAGCCCATTGCCGACATCCGATG
>CALAHN010000112.1 GCA_937891825.1 uncultured Alphaproteobacteria bacterium | reverse complement strand
CAATTCTGGCGATCGTCGTTGTCATTGCACTCCAGCTACGGACCGATCGGGAGCGGATTGTCGCCGATGCGACGTCGGATGTGGCGAACCTGCGCGACGCCATGAGCGAGCATGCCCGACAAACGCTCGCGGCGGTCGACTTGGCCTTGCGCGGCATTGGGGAAGATATCGACACGGCCGATCTCGGGCGCGAGGCGACCGATCGGGCGCTTGCTATGCGGCAGGCCATGTTCGCGCCCAGCTTCGCGATTTTCATCCTCGACCAGGAAGGTCGACTTGCTGGCACCTCACGTACCCCAAGTCCGGATGTGGTCGACTTATCGGCGGAGCAGATGTTCATCGCGCATCGGGACGATCCGTCCATCGGCCTGTTCATCGAGCCGCCGCGCAAGGGCAAGGTGGGCTATGCCAAGGACAGATGGATTATCACGATCAGCCGACGGCTCAATCATCCGGATGGCGGCTTCGCCGGCATTGTCGCGGCTGCGATGTCTCTGGCCTATCTCAACGAATTCTACGACGCCTTGCGGCGGGGACGCGACGGCGTCGTCGGGATATCGAAGGACGACGGCACGGTTATGACCCGGAGTCCGTTCAACGAAGATTATGTGGGCCGGGTTCTGATGGACACGAAGCTGCACCGCGAGATGCTGCCGGCGGCCGATCGGGGCGTCTTTCGCGCGGATTTCGTCACCGACGGGGTCGACAGGATTGTCGCATATGGCCGCGTGCCTGACTTCCCGGTGGTCGTCTATGCCGGGGTTTCCGCGAGCGAGCGACTGGCGGGGTGGCGTCAACGCGCCCTCGTCGACAGCGGTATCGGACTGCTGGCCATCCTGAGCATCGGCGGTTTCAGCGCCTTTCTGGCGCGCCGGCTTGACGAGCGCCAGCGCGAACAGGAGAGGCGGGTCGGCCATTTAAGAAAGTTGACCGAGATATCCACAGCGCTCCTGGAAAGCCCGGATGTCGCTACGGCATTGCAACGCGCCACGGAGATGGCGCGCGACCTGGTTCCATGCCACCAGGCGTTGGCCAGCCTGACGGTGCATCCCTCCATGGCGCAGGCGATCCAGACCGTCTCCCTGTCCGACAAATATTCGGCGTGGCGGGACTATGATGAAAGCCCCGACGGCAGCGGCGTCTACCGCCAGGTCTGCGAGACGAACCGGCCCATGCGCTTGACGCAGGCGGAGCTCGAAGCGCATGCGGGATGGACGGGCTTTGGCGAAGCCAAAGACCGGCATCCGCCGATGCGCGGATGGCTGGCCGTGCCCCTGACGACGGAGGACGGGAAGAATCTCGGCCTCATTCAGTTGTCGGATCGCGCGAGCGGCGAATTTACCGCCGAGGACGAGGCCCTGATGCTCGAGCTTGCGCATGTGGCGAGCGTGGTCATCCAGCGGCTCAAGATGGCCGACGATCTCCGCGGCGCCGTGGCCTCGGCCGAGCAGTTCCGGGCGTCGGCGGAAGCTGCGCGGGCATCGGAAGCGATAGCCCGCAATGAAATCGAGAAGGTTCTCACCTCGATTGGAGACGCCGTCTATGCGCTGGACAGCGATTGGCGCTTCACCTTCCTCAACAGTCAGGCCGAGGAATTCCTCGAACGCACGGCGGAGGATTTGATCGGGCGAAACGTGTGGGAGGAATTTCCCGAAGCCGCCGAAACCGTAGTCTACGAGCAATATCGCAAGGTGCGCGATGAGAATGTGGACGTAGAGTTTCAATTCTACTATCCGCCGCTGAAGCGCTGGTTCAAGGTCCGGGCGTTTCCGCAGGAAGCTGGCGGACTGACCGTCTATTTCCAGGATGTCTCGAACTGGGTCGTACAGGAAGAGCAGCTCCGTCAGTCCCAGAAGATGGAAGCAGTCGGCCAGCTCACCGGCGGCGTCGCGCATGATTTCAACAACCTGCTGACCGTAATCCTCGGCAATGCCGAGGCCGTGCTTGCCGGCATGGACAAGGCGAGCGTCGATTATCGGCTAGTCTCGATGATCGACAAGGCCGCGGAACGCGCGAGCGATTTGACTCAACGCCTGCTGGCCTTCTCGCGCCGGCAACCGCTGGATCCGAAGGCGGTCGACGTCAATAAGCTGGTCGGCGAGTTGGAGCCCTTGCTCAGGCGAACCCTGGGCGAGCAGTACGACATTCGGTTTACCTGCCAGGACGGGATCGACAGGGCTGTTGTCGATGCCGGGCAGTTGCAGAATGCGATCATCAATCTCGCGGTCAATGCGCGCGACGCGATGCCGGAAGGCGGCAGACTGAGCGTCGAGACGGCCGAGGTCGAGATCGAAGCGGATTACGTCGAGACGCATATCTATGCCGAGCCTGGCCGCTACGTGATGATTGCGGTTGGCGACAACGGGGGAGGCATGTCGCCTGAGGTTCGCTCGCACGCGTTCGAGCCCTTCTTCACGACGAAACGGGCCGGCGCGGGAACGGGCCTCGGGCTGTCGATGGTTTACGGCTTCATCAAGCAGTCCAACGGCCATGTGAATATTTACAGCGAGCTAGGCGAAGGGACCATCGTCAAGCTGTACCTGCCATGCGCTCAGGGGCAGGCCGTCGCCGAAGGCGAGGCCAATGGCGCCGGGACCGTCAGCCAAGGCACGGAACGTATTCTCGTCGTTGAGGATGACGTGCTGGTGCGCGAGTTCACGACGTTGGCGCTGACCTCCCTTGGGTACGACGTAACGGCCGTCGCCGATGGCCCCGCCGCCCTGGCCATGCTCGAGGCCGACGGGGAGTTCGACCTCCTGCTGTGCGATGTCATCCTCGGCGGCGGCATGAACGGCCGCCAGGTCGCGGAAGCCGCGCAAGCGGCGCTGCCCGATCTGCGGGTGCTCTACATGTCCGGCTACACGGAGAACGTCATCGTCCATCACGGCCGGCTGAAAGAGGGCGTGCGTCTCCTCCTCAAGCCATTTCGCCGCGCAGACCTGGCCACAAAGGTGCGCGAGGCGATCGACGACGAGGCTTGAGGGATCGATCCTCGAGCATGGCGCGTCCAAGTGGACGCGCGGTCCATGCTCTATCTTATTGATAGCGATCAAATTATCCAGTCTTAGGCGTTTCCGCCTAAGACTGGTTTGATCTAGCGCCCGACTATAGCCCCCACAATCTCCGCCCACTCCGCTTCAAGCGCTGCGTCGGAAGCAGGGCGGTCGGCGCGGGCGTACCAGTAGCCCGCGTTGGCGAGGCCGCCTTCGATGCGGTGGAGGTGGGCGTGGACCCAGGCGGCGTCCTTGCCCTCGTCAGACTGGGCGAGGCCGTGGGCTGTATCCCATTCGTCCCTGGCCGCGTGCCAGAGCGCCTGGAGCGGGACCGATGCCCCCGTGGGCGGCGCGGCGTCCTGCAGGCTGGCTTTGAAGCTTTCGGGCGTCATCATCCGTCTCCCAGATAATCCTTGGTCCAGCGGTCGTAGGCGTCGGAACGGGTCGCGACGCGCATCAGGTCCTTGCCGGGCAGGCCTGTCAGGTCCTTGGGATCGACGCCGTCGCGGAGCGCCTTCAGCGTGGCATGGACAGCCTGCTGCGCCGCCATGATCGGCTGATGGCCCTGGAGGGCGATGCGCACCCGGCGGGCGGCCAGATAGGTCTTGTCCTTCAATTCCGGCGTGCCGCCGCCGAGGATCAACGGCAGCGTCGTCGCGGCCGCGATCGCGTCCAGTTGCGCGCGGGTCTCGACGCCGACCATGAAGATCGCGTCGACGCCCGCCGCCTCATAGGCCCTGGCGCGCCTGACGCCTTCATCCAGCCCGGCGATGGCGACGGCGCTGGTGCGGCCGGCGACGACGAGCGCGGGATCTTCCTTCGCCGCCATCGCGGCCCGCATTTTGCCGACGCCCTCTTCGACCGACAGCATACGCGGGCGCGGTTCGCCGTAAGGGCGCGGCAGTTCCGTGTCCTCGATCGACATGCCGGATACGCCCGCCGTCTCCAGTTCCTGCACGGTCCGCATGACGTTGAGGGCGTTGCCGTAGCCGTGGTCGGCATCGACCATCAGCGGAATTTCCGCCGCCCGGTTGATGCGAAGCGCCTGGGCCGCGAACTCGGTCAGGGTGAGGGTGATGAGGTCGGGCGCGCCGAGCACGGTCAATGAGCCGGTCGAGCCCGCCAGCATGCCGACTTCGAAGCCGAGGTCCTGGGCGATGCGGGCGGACATGGGATCGAAGACGGAGCCCGGATGAACGCAGGCGTCGCCTTCGATGACGGCGCGGAAGGCCTTGCGGCGGTCGGTCCAACTGGTCATGCGATCGAGACCTTCGGCGCGACGTCCAGGCGGACGACAATGCCTTCCAGCTTGGGATCGGCGGCGGGGTAGTAGTCCAGCACCGCCGGGTCATGGCCGGGGATGATGTGGTCGATGGAATCGCCAAGCCGCTTCAGCTTGCCCCAGCTTTCCAGCATGTCGGCCATGTTCACCAGGATCGGGAAGGGCTTCTTGTCCTTGAAGTTCATATAAAAATGCGTCGCGTCCGAGGCGACCATGACATAGCCGCGCCGGGTCTTGACGCGCACCGACTGCATGCCCGCCGCATGGCCGGCGCAAAGGTGGACGCTGATGCCGGGCGCGATCTCCCGGTCGCCGTCATGGAAGTCGACCTGTTCGGCATAGACCTTGCGGACCATTTCGCAGACGTCCTCGACATTGTAGGGCAGCCGCAGGGGCGCGTGGCACATGCAGCGGCCGGTCGCCATCTCCATCTCGCTGTCCTGGAGGTGCAGGCGCGCATTCTTGAAGTCGGAGAAGGTGCCGGCATGGTCGTAGTGGAGATGGGTGATGATGACGTCCTTGACCGACGCGGCGTCGATGCCGAGGAGGGCGAGGCCTTCGCGGGGCAGGCGGTCGATCTTGCGGCCGCGCGCCGTCGCGGCTTCGTGGTTGAAGCCGGTGTCGATGACGAAGGTGCGCTCCGAATTGGTCGCGACCCAGATGAAGTAGTCCAGGTGCTTGCTCAAGTCGTGCGGATCGCCGCCGATGAAATTCTCGCTCATCGGCCGGTTCAGGACGGAGCCGTATTTGATCGCGTAAAGCTCATAGGTGTCGTTCATCGCTGAAATCCTTTCTCAGGCGGCGTCGAGGAACGCCGTGACGCGCTTGGCGCAGAGCGTCGGCGTTTGCACATGGATGAAGTGGCCGGTCGGCAGTTCTTCGTATTCCGCGCCGGGGATCCCGGCGGCGATCTCCTTGACCAGCGCCGGTGGCCGCAGGGGATCGTGCGTGCCGGAGAGGATCAGGCTGCGCGCCTTGATCTTCCCGAGGTTCGGGTTCTCATCCATGTCGGCCAGCATCCGGTTATGGGCGGCGAAGCTCGACGGGTCCTGGGCGATCCACTTCTTGCGGTACCAGGCATAGAGGTCGGGATCGGTGCGAAGATGTTCGGCGAAGGAGACGGCATGGCTGGCCTCGCAATAGGGCCGCATGCCGTTTTCCTCGACGCCTTTGGCGCGCTTGCGCAGGTTCTCGGCCGTCGCCGCGATGCCGCCGATGGCGGAGCTGGTCGAGACCATGCGGCGGACCCTGTCGGGATATCTGGCGGCGAAGGCGATGGCGACGCCGCCGCCAAGCGCGATGCCCAGAATATCGACAGGCTTGCCGTCGCCGAAGCCGGTCGCATCGAGGATCCCGGCGATATCGGCGCACATCACATCG
This sequence comes from uncultured Alphaproteobacteria bacterium, assembly GCA_937891825.1. Lineage (GTDB taxonomy): Bacteria > Pseudomonadota > Alphaproteobacteria > Bin95 > Bin95 > VMCJ01. Next base: position 40,832 of record CALAHN010000112.1, on the reverse strand, counting down.
ATATCGAAAGGCCCCCGAATTTTCTCGGAGACGCCGGCGCCGCGCCAGTCGAAACGGAGGCCCGGCCGCCCATCGCAGAGACCGGCCTGCAAGGCCGGGTCCCAACTCGTCAGGTCGCCGCCCAGTTCCTGAATCAGCAAAAGCGGCGTTCCGGCGCCGCCGCCGACGCGCTCCGTCCTGAAGACGGCGTCGTTGGCCTCAACCCATTCCATGTTCCGGCATTCCCCCTTAGGTTCGTTTGCGACAAGTATAGGCTGGCGAACCGGCTTGCGCGAAGGGGGAAGCATGACACGGGAAACCATCGGAAGCTTCGATTACGTCGTCGTCGGCGCCGGCACCGCCGGTTGCCTGCTGGCGAACCGGCTGTCGGCCGACCCGGCCAATCGGGTGCTGTTGCTCGAAGCTGGCGGCAAGGACGACTGGCACTGGATCCACATCCCTGTCGGCTACCTCTACACCATGATGAACGCGCGCACGGACTGGCGTTACCGGACGGCCGCCGAGCCTGGCCTGAATGGCCGCGCGCTGGATTATCCGCGCGGCAAGGTGCTTGGCGGCTGCTCCTCGATCAACGGCATGATTTATATGCGCGGCCAGGCCCGGGACTATGACGGCTGGCGCCAGCTTGGGGCCGTCGGCTGGTCGTGGGAGGATGTGCTGCCGGTCTTCCGGAAGACCGAGGACTTTCACGGCGGCGTCGACGATCTGCATGGCGCGGGCGGCGAATGGCGGGTTGAGGAGCCGCGCCTCTCATGGGAAATCCTCGACGCCTTCCGTGACGCCGCCGTAGAAGCCGGCATCCCCGCGACCGACGATTTCAACCGGGGCAATAACGAAGGCGTGGGATATTTCCATGTGAACCAGAAGCGCGGCATCCGCTGGAACGCCTCGAAGGCGTTCCTCCGTCCGATCGCTCACCGCAAAAACCTCGTCGTCGTGACGAACGCCCATTGCGAGAAGCTTGAGATCGAAGCCGGCCGGGTCATTGCCGTGCTCTATAGCGAAGGCGTCGGCGCGGGCGCCCAGCCGAGGCGCGCCGTCGTCTTGGGCGAGGCTGTCATGGCCGCCGGCTCCATCGGCACGCCGCATCTGTTGCAGCTCTCCGGCCTCGGGCCTGGGGCGTGGCTGCAGGCGATCGGGGTCGACCCGGTCGCGGATATCGATGGGCTCGGACGGAACCTGCAGGACCATCTCCAGGTGCGGCTGGCCTACAAGGTTCACGGCGTCAGAACCCTGAATGAGCGGGCGAACTCCCTGATCGGCAAGATGGGCATGGGCCTCGAATACGCGCTCTTCCGGCGCGGGCCGTTGACGATGGCGCCCAGCCAGTTGGGCTGCTTCGCGAAGTCCGATCCCTCCCGCGAGACGCCCAATCTGCAATATCACGTGCAGCCGCTCAGCCTGGAGCGGTTCGGGGAGCCGCTGCACCCGTTCCCGGCGTTCACGGCGTCGGTCTGCAATCTCCGGCCCGAAAGCCGGGGCGAGGTGCGCGCCGCCTCGGCCGATTTCCGCGATGCGCCTTCGATCCGACCGAACTATCTCTCGGACCCGGCGGATCGGCTGGTCGCCGCGCAGGCCGTGCGCCTGACCCGCCATATCGCGAGCATGCCCGCCCTCCAGCGCTACCGGCCGGAGGAGTTCAAGCCCGGTCCCGAGATCGACGGCGACGAGGCCCTGGCCCGGGCGGCCGGCGATATCGCGACGACGATCTTTCACCCCGTCGGCACCGCGCGCATGGGCGAGGGGCCGGATGCGCCCGTCGACAGCCGACTTCGCCTGAAGGCGCTGGCTAATCTCCGGATCGCCGATGCGTCGGTCATGCCGACGATCACCAGCGGCAACACCAACAGCCCGACCTTGATGATCGCTGAAAAAGGCGCGGCGATGATCCTGGCGGATCGCGGCGCTGCCCAGGCGGCGGCTTGAGATGGACCTGATGCTCCAGAGCGTTGGCCACAGTTATAACGGCCAGACCGTGCTGGAAGACATATCGCTCGACATTCCCTCGGGCCAGATCGTCTGCCTGATCGGCCCGTCGGGCTGCGGAAAGTCGACGCTGCTGCGCCTGATCGGCGGGCTGGAGCAGCCGGGGGCGGGCCGTGTCCTCGCGAGCGCGCCGCCCGCCGACAGCTTGAACCCGCTGACGTATATCTTTCAGGACTTTGCCTTGCTGCCCTGGCGCACGGTCGCCGGGAATGTCGCGCTCGTGCTGGAAGACCACGCGCTGTCGGCGAGCGAACGGGCGGCCATCGTCCAGGATGTGCTGGCGCGCACCAAACTTTCGGAGTTCGCCCAGGCGCTGCCGAAGCAATTGTCCGGCGGGATGAAGCAGCGGGTCGCGATCGCGCGGGCGCTCGCTGTCCGCCCGGCGGCGCTGCTGCTGGACGAGCCGCTGTCGGCCCTGGATTCCCAGACGCGGGAATTGCTGCTCGACGATCTGGTCGATCTCTGGACGCGCCAGCCGTTCACCGGCGTTTACGTCACCCACAATCTCTATGAGGCGACGCGGCTTGGCGCCCGGATTGTCGTGCTTTCCCGGCGGCCCGGCCGCATCCGGGACATCGTCGATATCGACCGGCCGCTGGCGGAGCGCGCCATCGGCGATCCGGCGCTGGAGGCGATCCAGAAGCGGCTCTGGGGCGCCATGCGCGACGAGGCGCTGGCGGCGGACCGGGAGCTGGCCGATGGCCGATGATCTGAATGCCGTGCCCTTTCGCGGCGGCGGCTTCCGGCCGGAGCGGCGGCGCGGCGTCGGCTGGCTGGTCTTCGTCGTTCTGCTGGGCCTTTGGGAACTGCTGACGGCGACGGGCGTCATCAGCAACCTGACGCTGCCGCGCCTCTCCGATGTGGCCATGACTTACGTGTATCTCTGGGAGAGCGGATTGCTCTTCAAGCATGTGATCCCAAGCTTGCAGCGTTTCGCGGTCGGGTCGCTGATGGGCTTGACCGCGGGCGTCGCGGTCGGGTTCGCCATCGGCCTGTTCAGCCTGGCGCGGGCTGGCCTCGTGCCCTTGGTCGCGGCGCTGTTCCCGATCCCGAAGATCGCCCTGCTGCCGCTGTTCGTGATCTGGTTCGGCATCGATGAAGGCTCGAAATACGCGCTGATCGCGTTCGGCGTCTTCACGCCTACGGTCGTCGCCACCTATGGCGGCGTCGACAATGTCGACCGGGGCCTGATCCGCATGGGCCAGAGCTTCGGGCTTTCCTGGATGTCGATCGTCCGCAAGATCGTGCTGCCGGGGGCGCTGCCGGCGCTGTTGAGCGGGCTGCGCGTCAGCCTCGCCATTGCGATCATCCTCCTGGTCGCGGCCGAGATGCTCGGCGCCCAGCATGGCATCGGCGCCTATATCCTGGAGGCCGGCAGTCTCTACGATCTGGAGCGGCTCTTTGCCGGCGTCATCATGCTTTCGGCGCTCGGCGTCGCCGTGTCCTGGGGGATCGGGCAGTTGGAGCGGCGGCTGCTCGCCTGGCGGAGCTAAGTCGCGCTCGGTTTGCCGCCGAAGATTGCGAGGATGGCGACGCAGGCGGCGCCTGTCGCGCCCAGGACGAGCGTCGCCGGCACCACGAGGTCGTAGCCGCCGGCGCTCCAGATCAAGGCGCCCAGATGCGGCGCGAAGGCGAAAGCGGCGAGGTAGGGCAGCGCCAGCCAGCCGGCGATGGCGCCGAAGCCTGTGCGGCCCAGAAACTCCGCCGTGATCGCGGGCTTCAGAATGCTGGTCAGGCCATAGGTTCCGCCTTGCATGATCGCGAACGCGAACGCCATCGTCGGCGAGGCGCCCGCCAGGAGGAGGATGACCGACGCCAGCGTCACGCCGCCGAAAGCGACCGCCGCCATGGCGAGGCTGTTGATCCGCTTTTCCAGCAGCATCAGCACGACGCGGCCCGCGACCTGCATCGGGCCGATCGTGCTGGCGACCAGCAAGCCCGTCGATGCGGCGATGCCGCGCTCCGCCATCAGCGGCATGATGTGGTTCAGCAGGATGCCGTGGTTCAAGGCCATCATCGGGAAGGCGATGGCGATCAACCAGAACTGCGGCTTCCTGAGCGCCGCCCGCAATGCCGCCTTGTTCGCGGCCTTGGGCGCTGGCGGCGCCGGGTCGGGATTGGTCGCCTCGATCAGGACGGTCGCCGCATAGAGCATCGGCGCGCCGATGAACGCGACGACGGCCGCGAAGGCCAGCATCGCGCCGCGCCAGCCCAGATGCTCCATCAACGCCGCCGCCGACAGGAACGAGACCGTCGAGGCGAAGCCGGCGACGAGGGTGATCTTGGTGATCGCGGGGCGGGCGGCGGCGCCGCGCGCGCGGGTCACGACGGAAAAACACGGCTCATACATCGCAGCCCCGTTCGCGACGCCGATGGCCGCCCAGAAGACGACGAACATCAGCGGCGTTTCGACGAAGGCAAGGCACGCCAGGGCCGCTGCGCCCCAGAGCGCGCCGAGCCCCAGGGTCCAGCGCCCGTAGCCCGCGTCGATCAGCCGGCCGCTCAAGGGGGAGACGGCCGCGGCGACCAGGATTGCGACGGTCAGCCCAAGGGTCAGCTCGGTCTTGTCCCAGCCGAGCGTGGTTTCCCAGGTCAGCAGCATGGCGGCGAAGACGTAGAACAGCCCAGCCCAGATAATGGTTTCGCCGATCCCGAACAGCCAGACCGCCCAAGCTGCGGCGCGTTCGGGCCGGCGTTCGGCAAATGAGCTCAACATCGGGGAAGGGCGCGCCTGAGTTTGAGGATAAACAGAGTAATCGCCGCCATGATCGCCCGCCCATGGCAGACCGACAAGCGAAACTATACCAGCCCAAGCTCCCTGAGTTCCGCCAGCATTTCGGGCGGCATGGCGGGGTCGATGTCGCCGGAGAGCGCCGTCAGATCGGGCGGCGCGTCCTTCGCCTCGAAATAGCGCCAGCCCTGGAAGGGCCGCGTGGCCCGGGGCGCCACGGGGATCAGGCCAGGGGCCAGAACGATGCCGCAGCGCCGGATGCCGTCCGCGCCGATGACCTCCTCGAAGTCCAGGATCGGTTGGCGCGCTTGCATCACGCCCTTGATGATCCAGTACATCGATCCGCCGGACTGCAGAATCGCGTCCGCCCGCTTCGGCCACATGCGGGTGATGTGGCGGCTGAAATCCGGCTCGCCGCGCGCCCGGCGTTCCGCCCGGCGCATGGCCTGGAATTCGGCGAGGCTGTCGAGGCTCTCCGAGCCGACGGAGAGTTTGCGCATGTTCAAGGTCATGCCGGGCAATCTATCGTCCAGGGCGCGCGCGTCCATGGGGTGGATTGTGGATGAACCGGGGCCAGCGTATTTTCACCGGGCAATTACCGACCGACCCCATCCAGGAGCATTGTTCCCATGTCGAAAGTCACGCTTTACGGCATCGCCCAAAGCCGCGCCGCCCGTTGCCTCTGGGCGCTAGAGGAAGCTGGCCTGCCCTATGATCACGTCAAGACGCACATGCGCGGCGAGGCGCAGCAGCCGGAGTTTCTGAAGGTCAACCCGAACGGCCGGGTGCCGGCCCTGATAGACGGCGATCTCGCCCTGTTCGAGAGCCTGGCGATCAATTCCTATATCGCCAAGAAGGCCGGCGGCCCACTGGCGCCGAAAGGCCTCGCCGAAGATGCGACGGCTGAGCAGTGGTCGCTCTGGGCGATGACGGAAGTCGAGAAGCCGACGCTTCGGGCGTTGTTCCACAGCCTCGGCATCATGGGCTATGAGAAAGACCCCGCAATCGTCGCGGAGTGCATGGCCGAACTGGCGCGGCCGCTCAAGGTGCTCGACGGGGCCCTGGCCAAGGGCGATTATCTGATGGGCGGTCGCTTTACTATCGCCGACCTCAATGTCGCGAGCGTGCTTGCCTGGGCGAAGACCGCGCGGCTCGACCTCAGCCCCTATCCGAATGTCGCCCGCTGGCTCGACGCCTGCCTCGGCCGCGAGGCTTATGGCCGGGTCAAGGAGATCCAGAAGGCAGGCTGAAGGCGGCGATAGTCGATGGCGGATGATGACGCCGAGGAGTTGCGTCAGGATTTGGCGGCGTTGAACTTCGTGGAGCGGTCGGTCCTGCAGAAGGGCGAGCGAATCGTCTGGAAGGGACGGCCGCGGCCGGGGGGCGCGGCGAAGCTCGGGTCGATGGAATGCCTGTTCGGCGTGTTTTTCCTCGGCTTTTCGCTGTTCTGGACCGCGATGGCGTTAACTGGCGGCAACTTCGCCCTCTTCGGGCTGCCGTTCATCGCCATTGGCGCCTGGATGGTCGCGACGCCGCTGCGCTATGCGCGCCAGGCCAGGCGCACCTACTACGCCATCACCAATCAACGCGTCATTATCGTCACCAGCGGCGACGCCTTCGCAACGACCGCGGTTCTCCCGCATGAGATCGACGACTATGAGCGCTGGGATCGAGAGGACGGCAGCGGCGACATGCGCCTCAGGCAGACAGGGAAGCGCGGCCGGAACGGCAGCTCGCTCACGTCATCCTTCCAGGACGGCCTCTGGGGCGTCGCCGACATCCGCGGCGCCGCCCATGCCGTCGATGTGCTGAGGAAAGGCGAATAATCGGGTTCAGATCGCCAGATATTCCTGACGGAGATCGGCGTTATCCAGCACTTCCTGGGCGCCGCCGTCGAAGACGACCGTGCCCATGTCCAGAATGATCGCCCGGTCGGCCAGATGCAGCGCCGCGATGGCGTTCTGCTCGACGATGATCGTCGTCATGCCAAGCTGCTTGATCTGTTCCAGCGTCCGCTCGATCTCCTGCACGATGACCGGCGCCAGGCCTTCATAGGGTTCGTCCAGGAGCAGCAGCTTCACGTCGCGGGCCAGGGTGCGGCCGATGGCCAGCATCTGTTGTTCGCCGCCGGACAGCGTCGTGCCTTCCTGAGATTTCCGCTCGCCGAGCCTGGGGAACAGGTCGTAGATCCGCTCAATCGACCAGCCGTGGGGCGGCGCGATCTGGGCGAGCTTCAGGTTCTCCTCGACCGTCAGGCCCTGAATGATGCGCCGGTCCTCCGGCACGAGGCCGATGCCGACGCGGGCCGCCTGCCATGCCTTCATCTCATGGAGCGGCTGGTGGTCCAGCCAGATCTCCCCGTGCTTCAGGGCCGGATTATCGACCCGCGCAATGGCGCGGAGCGTCGATGTCTTGCCGGCGCCGTTGCGGCCGAGCAGGGCGACGATCTCGCCTTCGCGAATGTCAAAGCTGACGCCCTGGACGATGTAGCTTTCGCCGTAATAGGCATGGATGTCCCAGCAGGAGAAGTAGGCGGACTGTCCGCCCTTGGACTGCGTCGGCTTCACGCGCGGCGCATCGAAGGCATAGTTCTTCTCGTCCAGCAGCGTCAGCGGCGCTTTCGGATCGTTCGTCATAGGTGCGCCCCTCCGAGATAGGCTTCCTGAACCTTGGGATTGCCCTTGATCCGCTCGGGCAGGTCCTCGGCGATCACCGTGCCCTGGGCCAGCACGGAAATCCTGTCGGCCAGGGAGAAGACCACATGCATGTCATGCTCGATCACGACCATGGTGATGCCTGTCTCCGCGATTTTTTTGAGAAGATCGATGGTGGTGTTCGTCTCGGCGCGGGCCATGCCGGCGGTCGGCTCGTCGAGCAGCAGCAGTTTCGGTTCCTGGACCAGGCACATAGCAAGCTCCAGGCGGCGCTTGTCGCCGCGGGAGAGTTGGCCGGCGATCTCATCGGCCTTCCGCGCCAGGCCGACATTTTCCAGCATGGCCATCGCCTTGGCTTCGATATCGGTTTCGCGCTTGACGCCTTTCCAGGCGTTGATCCTGAAGCTGCCGTCGCGCTTGGCGAACGCCGGGATCATGACATTGTCCCGGAGCGTCAGGTTGCCGAAGACCTCAGGCGTCTGGAACACGCGGGAGACCCCGACCTGGTTGATCTCGTGCGGCTTGATGCCGAGCAAGGAGACGCCATCGAAGATCACCGTGCCGGTATCCGGCTCAAGCCGGCCGATGAAGCAGTTCAGGAGCGTCGACTTGCCGGCGCCGTTCGGCCCGATGATCGCATGCACCGTGCCGGCTTCGATCTCGAGATTGACGTTGTCGAGAGCTTTCAGGCCGCCGAAGCGCTTGTTGACGTTCTGGACAGTCAGGATGCTGGCCATGGGGGAGACGTCTCCTATTCCGCCGGGGTGGATGCGGACGCGCCGCCGCCGGGCTTCTTGCGTCGGGCCAGGGCGCCGATCCGCCGGATGCCCTCCATCAGGCCGCCCGGCAGGAAGATCACGATCAGCACGAACATTGCGCCAAGCGTCAGGTGCCAGCCTTCGCCGACAAACAGCGAGGCGACCGATACCGCGCCGCTCTGCAGGCTTTCGGGCAGGAAGCTGAAGATGTCGCCCAGCATCGATTTGTTGAAGGCCGAGAAGATGTTCTCGAAATACTTGATGACCGCCGCGCCGATGACGGGGCCGAGCAAGGTGCCGCTGCCGCCGAGGATCGTCATCAGCACGACCTCGCCGGATGCTGTCCACTGCATGCGCTCGGCGCCGGCGAGCGGGTCCGTGACAGCCAGGAGGCCGCCCGCCAGACCGGCATACATGCCGGAAATGATGAACGCCGTCAGGGCATAGGGGCGCGTGTTCAGGCCCGTGTAGTTCATGCGGTTCTGGTTCGATTTGACCGCGCGCAGCATCATCCCGAACGGCGAACGGAAGATCCTGAGCGCGATATAGAAGCAGACGATCAGCATCGCGCCGCAGAAATAGAATCCCGGATAGCCGGTCATCTCCAGGCCGAACAGATCGGACGACGGCAGCACGGCGCCGTAATCGCGCCCGAAGGCGATGTCGAGCACGCGCGGGTCGCCTTGGCTGAGTTGCAGCCCCGTCTCGCCGTTGGTGATCGGCGTCAGCACGGAATAGGCTAGATTGTAGCTCATCTGCGCGAACGCCAGCGTCAGGATCGAGAAATAGATGCCCGTCCGCCGCAGCGAAATGAACCCGATCAACGCCGCGAACAGGCCGCCGAACAGGGTCGCCAGCACGATCGCCGGCAGCGGGTTCATGCTGAGCAGCTTGAACGTCCAGACCGCCGTATAGGAGCCGACGCCCAGAAACGCGGCATGGCCGAAGGAGAGATAGCCCGTCAGGCCGAACAAGATGTTGAAGCCGATGGCGAAGATGCCGAAAATCGCGAACTTCTGCAGCAGGTCCGGATACCCGGCGCCGATCGGCTCGAACAGGAAGGGCGCCGCCAGGACGACGGCGACGAAGCCCGTGAGCAGGAGCATGTCATTGCGTGTCGGCACCGTCTTAGCCCTCCATCACGCCTTTGCGGCCCATCAGGCCGCGCGGGCGCACGAGCAGAATGACGACCGCGATCAGGTAGATGATGATCTGGTCGATGCCGGGGAAAATGTTCTTCACCTCGTTCATCGAGGCGAAGCTTTGCAGGATGCCGAGCAGGAAGCCCGCCGCGACCGCTCCCCCGAGCGAGCCCATTCCGCCGACCACGACGACGACGAAGCTCAACACCAGGAAGTCCATGCCCATGTGGTAGTCGGGACTGAGGATCGGCGTGTACATCGCGCCCGCGAGGCCGGCGACCACAGCCGCCATGCCGAAGACGATGGTGAAGCGCCGGTCGATATCGATGCCGAGCAGGCCGACGGTCTCCCGGTCGGCCATGCCGGCGCGGACGACCATGCCGAAGGTCGTGAACTGCAGGAAGGCGAACACAATGCCGATGATGGCGAGCGAAAACAGGAAATAGATCAGCCGCCAGGCGGGGTAGACGACATTGCCCGCGTCGAACCCGATGGCGAGGCCGAAATCGATCATGCCTTGCGCCGCTTCGGGCGCCGGCTGGGGGATGGGGTTCGCGCCGAACTGGCTCTTGACCAACTCCTGAAGGACGATGGCGAGGCCGAAGGTGACCAGGATCTGGTCGGCATGGGGGCGCTTGTAGAAATGCCGGATCAAGCCGCGTTCCATAATGACGCCCAGCAGCAGCATCACCGGTATGGCGATCAGGATGGAGACGGGAACCGAATAATCCAGCAAGGTCGCGCCGAAATCGCCGAACCAGTCGATGATATAGGGCGTGCGGATTTCCATCGGCGTGCCCCACGCGGTCATCTGGGTCGGGTCAAGCGCCACCTTGTTCATGCTGAACAGCGCCTTGATGCTGACGGCGCAGAAGGCGCCGAGCATGAAGAGCGCGCCATGGGCGAAATTCACGACGCCGAGCGTGCCGAAGATGATCGTCAGCCCCAGCGCGATCAGCGCGTAGGCGCCGCCCTTATCCAGGCCGTTCAGGATTTGCAGGAAAATAGCGTCCATCGATGCGGTTCCTCCGAGCTTGAGCGCGCTCAGATGCCAGCTTTGGCAAAGAAGACCGGCCGCCTCTCGTTAAAGAAGCGGCCGGCAGTTGAAGCGCCTAGGCTAGGGACTTAGGCGCCGTCGTTGTAGGGGCCGAGTTCGCCGCCGAGCAGTAAGGCCGGGTATTCGACCTGAGCGCGCGGCGTGACCTCGACAACCTCAAGCAGGTCGAACTTGGATGTCGGGTTTTCTTTGCCCTTCACGACAAGCACGTCTTTGAAGCATTGATGATCTTCGGCGCGGTATTCGGTCGGCCCATTGCCCAGGCCGTCGAACTTGAAGCCTTCGAGCGCCTTGCCGACGCCGGAGGGCCGGAATGTGCCAGCCCGTTGCGCCGCGTCCGCGTAAAGGATCGCCTGGCAATAGGTCGTGTGCGCCGCCTGGGACGGCGGGAACCCGTACTTCTGGCCGAAGGACTTGACGAACGCCTTGGAGGCTTCGTCCTGCAAGGACCAATGCCAGTTGGTGGAGCCGAAGATGCCCTTCACCGCATCGCCCGCGCCCTGCGCCATCAGACGGCTGTAGAGCGGCACCACGACCTCGAACTTCTTGCCGTTGACCATCTTGTCGCGGAGGCCGAACTGCACCGCCTGGGTCAGCGAATTGACCATGTCGCGGCCATAGTGGTTCAGGATCAGCACGTCCGCGCCGGAGTTCAGGACCGGCGTGATGTACTGGGAGAAGTCGCCGGCGCCCAAAGGCGTGCGGACGGCGGACGCCGTCTTCCAGCCAAGCGCTTCCGTGTACTTCTGGATCGAGCCTTCCTGCGACCAGCCCCAGGTATAGTCGGCGGTCAGATGATAGGCCGTGCGGTCGGTGCCGTAGTTGTTTTTCAGCACCGGCGCGAGGGCCGCGCCGGTCATCTCGGTGTTGAAGAAGTGCCGGAAGCCGTTCGCGCGCTTGTCCTTGCCGGTCGTGTCGTTGGAATGGGTCAGGCCGGCCATGAAGATGACGCCCGCGTCCTGGCAGAGGCCCTGAACCGCGACCGCGACGCCGGAGGACGAGCCGCCGGTGATCATGATGGCGCCGTCCTTTTCGATCATGCGCTTGGCGCTGGCGCGCGCGGCGTCGGACTTGGTCTGGGTGTCGCCGGTGACAAACACGACCTTCTTGCCATTGACGCCATTGCCCGTGAGCGCCTTCGAGGAGAAGGTGCCGAGCATGCCGCCGTCGCCTTCGCCGTTGATATGCTCGACCGCAAGCTGATAGGCGCGCAGTTCGTCCGCGCCTTCATCGGCATAGGCGCCGCTTTGCGGCACGTTGAAGCCGAAAGTGACGGTCCCGCCCTTGGGTTCGTTGGTGTACCCGGCGGCCCAGGCGGAGCTGGTGAAGATGGTCGGCGCCGCGAGGCCGGCTGTCAGAGCGGTCGCGCTTTTCAGCACGCCGCGACGGCTGAATTCAAACTTGCTCATGGATGTCTCCTTCCGAGCGTTTCCTAAGAGTGCCTTCCCTGCCGCAGAGATGAGTTGCGGGAGTCGGTCTGATGGGGACCATGTGTCCGTTAATGAATGTCCGCTGATTTAGTCAATTGGTCAATAATGGTTTGAAAATACGTGGAAATTTAGTAAATGTTTGTTGTTGCGACCGCGTTGAAAAGTAAATACTTTACATTGCGGCGCGGTAGAGCGCGGACCGGCATGGGTTTTTTGGACGATGGATCAAAGCATTCTGGGCGCGCGCGTCAGGGAGCGGCGCCGGCAGGCCGGCCTGACCCAGGCCGAACTGGCGCGACGCCTGAAGATTTCCGCCTCTTACCTGAACCTGATCGAGCACGACAAGCGCCCGATCGCCGGCGCATTGCTTCGGCGCATCGCTGGCGTCCTTGGCGTCGCGGTCGATGCGCTCGACAGCTCGGGCGAGATGCGGCTGGTCGACAGCTTGAATGAAATCGCCCGTTTGCCAGCGCTCCAGGGCCTCGGCGTCGAGACTGAGGCTTTGGGCGCACTTGTCGGCCGGCATCCCGGCTGGGCGCGAGCCTTGGCGGCGCTCGCCCGGTCGGAGCAGGAAGCCTGGAACCGGGCGCGGGCGCTCGGCGACCGGCTGACCCATGACGTGTTCCTCGGCGAAAGCGTGCACCGCATGCTGACCCGGATCGCGGCGATCCGCTCCGCTGCGGAGATCCTGGTCGAGACCCCGAACGTGCCCGCCGACCGGCAGACGGAGTTCCAGGGGATCATTCTGACGGAGGCCAAGGCCCTGACCGGCGTCGCGGAAGCGCTCGCCGCCTATTTCGATCGGATCGGCGAGGCGGAGCGATCCCTGACCCCGCTCGATGAGGTCGAGGCGCTGTTCGATGCGAACGCCAACCGCTTCGAAGGCATCGAGGCGGCGGCGACGGCGTTGCACCGGCAGATCGTCGAACCATCGCCGGCCGCCCGGCTGGCGGCGGCGCGTGAACTCGCTCGCTCGGACCTGGCGGCGGAGATCGACGCCGTACTTGGCCAGGGCCAGGAAATCGCTACCGATACGGCGCGGGCGCGGGCGCGTGCGTCGCTTCTGGCCTACGGCGCCCATGCCATCTTGGCGCCGATGGATCGCTTCGAACCGCTGGCGGCGTCGCTTGGCTACGATGTGGAGGCGATCGCGGACGCCGCCGCCGTCGATATCGAGATCGCTTGCCGGCGGCTAACGGCGTTGCCAGAGGCGGCTGGAACGCCGCGCTTTGGCTATTTCCGCGCGAACGCCGCCGGCGCGATCATCGAGATGCGCGGCCTGCCTGGCCTCGCGGCGCCGCGCTATGCCGCGGCATGTCCCTTGTGGGCGCTCTACCGGGCGCAGCAATCGCCGGGCCAGGTCCTGCGCCAGCGGACGCTGTTTCCTACTGGCGCGCGCTTCGTGTTCCTGGCGCGGGCGCGGCCGGCGGGGCCTGCGGGCTTCGGGCGGCCGCGCCACTATGTGACGGATATGTTGGCGATGAGCGAGGCGAGCGCCCGCCTGACGGTCTATGCCCCAGGCGCCGATACCTTGCTGGAGGATGTCGGCCCGGCTTGCCGTCTTTGTCCGCGCAAGGCCTGTCCGCACCGCGTCGAGGACCCGCTCGGCGAATAGCGCTCCCGTCGCCGCGGGGCCGCTGATATAGTCGCTGGCATGGACCGTGCGGAATTACAGATGCGTCAGCGCAAGGCGCGGGACCGGTCGCTGGCGACGCTCCTGGCGGGCATCGCCTTGCTGTTGCCGCCGATTGCGCTGTTGTTCGATGTCCGAGGCACATTGTTCGGGCTGCCGGCGACGTTGCTGTATCTGTTCTTTGTCTGGGCGGCGCTCATCGTCATGGCCCGGCTGCTTGCGCCCAAGCTGCGCGGCCCCGACCGACCATGATTTCCGTCGACCTGCTCCTGACGGTCTGCATCGCCTATGTGGCGCTGTTGTTCGGCATTGCGTTTATCGTCGACCGGCGCACGCGGGCAGGGCGGCTGCGCTGGCTCTCGTCGCCGGTGATCTACACCCTGTCGATTTCCGTCTATTGCACGTCCTGGACCTTTTACGGCGCCGTCGGCTCCGCCGCCCGGAACGGCCTTGAGTTCATCACCATCTATCTCGGGCCGACGCTGGTGTTTGTCGGCTGGTGGTGGCTGTTGCGGAAGCTGGTCCGCATTGGCCGCGCCAATCGCATCACGTCGATCGCCGACCTGATCTCGTCGCGCTATGGCAAGAGCAGCAGCCTCGCCGTGCTCGCGACCTTGATCGCCGTGATTGCGACGACGCCCTATATCGCGCTGCAATTGCAGTCCGTTACCTTGAGCTATCAGGTGATCGCTGGCGAAGCGGACCGAATCACGACGGCTTTCTGGGTGGCGCTCGGCATGGCCGCCTTCGCCATTCTGTTCGGCACCCGCAATGTCGATGCAAACGAACGCCACCACGGCGTCGTTGCCGCCATCGCGGTCGAGGCCGTGGTGAAGCTGATCGCGTTGATCGCCGTCGGCGTATTCGTGATCTGGGGCGTCGCGGGCGGCCTGGACGCCGTCTTCGCCGACGTGCCGATGGAGATGATCTATGGCGGCGCCGATATCTTCGGGCCGCGCTGGGTCGCGTTGATGTTTCTCTCCGCGACGGCGATCATCTGCCTGCCGCGTCAGTTTCAGGTGACCGTCGTCGAAAATATCGACGAGCGGCATCTGGCTACCGCGTCGTGGCTTTTCCCGCTCTACCTGTTCTTGATGACGCTGTTTATCGCCCCGATCGCCATCGTCGGGCTGAAGCTCATGCCGCTCGGCGCCAATCCGGACCTCTATGTGCTGACCCTGCCGCTTGCCGAGGGGCGGAGCGAACTGGCGCTTCTGGCGTTTCTTGGGGGTTTCTCGTCCGCGACCTCGATGGTGATCGTCGCCGCCATCGCGGTCTCGACCATGGTCTCGAACCATATCGTCATGCCGATCGCATTGAACGTGATATCCGGGGCGAGCCAGGTTTCGGGCGACCTCAGGCGCTTGCTGCTGGTCTCGCGCCGGTTTTCGATCGGGCTCGTTCTGGCGCTGGGCTTTCTCTATTTCTCGCTGACGGGCGGCACCGATGCGCTTTCGGCCATCGGCTTGATCGCGTTCCTGGGGGTCGCGCAGTTTCTGCCAAGCTTGCTCGGCGGCTTGTTCTGGCGGGGCGCGACGCGGGCCGGCGCGCTCGCAGGCATGATCGCGGGCATATTGCTCTGGGCCTACACCCTGTTTCTGCCGAGCTTTGGCGGCGACCTTATTCTGAGCGCCAGCGCGATCGCCAACGGGCCCTGGGGGATAGCGGCGCTGCGTCCCCATGCTTTGCTTGGCCTGGATGGCGTCGATCCCCTGGTGCATGCGCTGGTCGTCAGCCTGGGAGCCAATGCAGGCTTGTTCCTGGTCGTCTCCGTCCTGACGGAAGCGTCGCCGCTGGAGCGGCTCCAAGTGGCGCAGTTCGTCGACGTGTTCAGCGCCCGGTCGGACGATGCGCCCGCCATCGCCTTCGGCGCAGCGGCGGCAGAGGATCTGTTCATCCTGGCCCAGCGCATTCTCGGCGCGGAGCCGGCGCGGGCGCTGTTCGACGACATGGCGCGCGCCCAGGGCGAACGGTCCGGCTTGCCGCGTCCGACGGAAGCCGTGATCGGGCAGTTGGAGCGCGTGCTCGCCGGGTCCGTCGGCGCAGCCTCGGCCCATGCGATGGTCGGCCGCGTCGCCGAACAGCGGCTGGTCGGCATGACCGAGCTGATCGATATCGCCGACGAAGCCCAGCGCCTGATCGAGACGACGCGGCAATTGTCCGAGAAGTCGGCGGAGCTTGAAGCGACGGCCCTGCAATTGACCCAGGCGAATGAGCGCCTGCGGGTGCTGGACGCCCAGAAGGACGAGTTCCTGAGCCAGGTCAGCCATGAACTCAGGACGCCGATGACCTCGATCCGGTCGTTCACCGAAATCCTGTTGAGCGAGCCGAGCTTGGCCAGCGAGGAACGCCAGCGCTTCGTCGGGATCATCAATGAAGAAAGCCAACGCCTGACGCGCTTGTTGGATGAAATCCTGGAAGTTAGCCGCCTGGAGGCCGGCGCGCTCGCGCTGCCGGTCGGCGCGGTGGCCCTGGAAGGGGCGGTCCGCGCGGCATGCAATACCGTCTCCGCCCTCGCTCAGGCGGAGCATGTGAAGCTGATCATCGAGCCGATGGCCCAACTGACGGGCGTCGAGGTTCAGGCGAACGAGGATCGGCTCCGGCAGGCGCTGATCAATCTGCTCGGCAATGCGATCAAGTATAATCGCGCCGATGCGCCCGAGATCGCGGTCCGGGCGACGCGCCGGGGCGATACGGTGATGATCGACGTCATCGATAATGGCGGCGGCGTTAAACGCCCGGAGGCGGAGAAGATCTTCGAGAAGTTCGCCCGCGGCGGCGCCGCCGGGGATGTGCGCGGCGCCGGGCTTGGCCTGCCGATCAGTCTGGCGATCATGCGCGCCATGGGCGGCGACCTGACCGTCGAGTTCCTGCCCGGCGGCGCCAGCTATTTCCGCCTGCATCTCGCCATCTATCGCGCCGACGCCAGGGCGGAGTAGGCTGGCGCCATGCGCGCCCCGAGAACCTCCCTCAAACCGCTTGAACGCAATCGTCCGGTCTATGGGATCGTGATGATGCTGTTCTCGATGAGCTGCATCGGCATCGTCGACGCCTTTGGCAAGCTCGTGATGCAGACAGTGCCCCAGCTTCAGGTCGTCGGCCTGTATTTTCTGGCGATCTGGGTCTGCGCTATGATCCTGGGGCTGGCGAAGGGCATCCCGCTGAAGCGGCTTTATGCCAGCGCCGCGCCCGGCCTGCAGGTGCTGCGGGGGTTGATGCTGGTCATGTCGCTCTCGATGCTGTTCATCGCGCTCAAGCATCTGCCGCTGGCCGAGGCGACGGTCATCAGCTTCACGTCGCCGCTTTGGATCGTCGCGCTCTCCGTTCCCTTGCTCGGCGAGCCGGTCGGCTGGCGCCGCTGGGCGGCGGTGCTGATCGGCCTGACCGGCGCCGCGGTCGTCATGCAGCCGGGCACGGCGATTTTCCAGTGGCTGGCGCTGCTGCCGCTGATCGGGGCGATCTTCTTCGCCTTCTATCAGATCGTGACCCGGCTGCTTGCAGGGCGGGACAGCTTCGAGACGACGCTCTGCTACTCGTTCGCCGTCGGCGCCGTCGTGGTGTTGACGGCGGCGGCGCTGATCGATTGGAAGCCGCTGACGCTCTGGGAGATCGCGAGCATCGCCGGCATGGGCGTGCTGGGCTTCCTCGCGCATCTCACCATGCTGCAAAGCTTGAGCGCGGCGGATGCGTCGCTGGTTGCGCCCTTCAACTACGTGCGCGTGCTTTGGGCGATCGGCCTCGGCTATGTCCTGTTCGAGGAGACCCCCGGCCTCTGGACGTTCGTCGGCGGCGGCATCGTCATCGCCTCTGGCCTTTATGTGCTGTGGCGCGAAACCGCCCGACGTAAAGCGGCTGTCTGAACCTGGCCAGCGCTTTACAGAATTCGATAATCCCAGCACTGTCCGACCATGAACAAGCACAGCCATGCGGGCGACGCTCTGGCGGCGAGCTTCCTGGCGCCGGCGGGCGGTCCCCCCGTCGGTTGACGGCGCAGCCTGGCCGCCATGCGGTTCATCCTCATCCTGATTGTCTGCATTCCGCTCTTGATGGGCGCCCGGACGCTCGGGCTGTTCCGGGATTGGCTGGTTCTCCGTCGTTGGTCGTTGTACGGGCAGCCGCCGGGCGTGCTGACGGAGGCCGCCGAAGCCGGCCTGACAGCCGACGAGGCGGTCGCGGCCGCCTGGCATAAGCTGATCCAGTCGGCGCTTTCAACGCTTGCGGCAGTGTGCTTTGCGGTCGCGGCGGGCCTCGTGACGATCGATCTGCTCCGCTAGATCGGGCTGGCTTTCGGCGGAATCGCCCGAAGACGAGTGGATCATTCGCCTGGAAGTATTGCCGGACCCCCGTGGACAGATGCAGCGCGCCCGCGATAGGTTTCCCCTTGATGTAGCGCTATCGATCAAGGGGATACGGGGCCATGAAAAGCAAGGCGGCAGTCGCGTTCGAAGCGGGCAAGCCATTGGAGATCGTCGAGGTCGACCTGGACGGGCCGCGCGCGGGAGAAGTGCTGGTTGAGATCAAGGCGACGGGCGTATGCCACACCGATGAGTTCACGCTCTCCGGCTCCGATCCTGAAGGGGCTTTTCCGGCGATCCTCGGCCATGAAGGCGCTGGCGTCGTCCTCGAAGTCGGCCCCGGCGTTTCGACGCTGAAGCCAGGCGACCATGTGATCCCGCTTTACACGCCCGAATGCCGGACCTGCGAATATTGCCTCAATCCGAAGACCAACCTCTGCCAGTCGATCCGCACGACCCAGGGGCAGGGGCTGATGCCGGACGGCACCAGCCGCTTTTCCTACAAGGGCAAGAAGCTCCTGCATTATATGGGCTGCTCGACCTTTTCGAACTACACGGTGCTGCCGGAAATCGCGCTCGCCAAGGTGCGTCCCGACGCGCCGTTCGACAAGATCTGTTATATCGGCTGCGGCGTGACGACGGGCCTCGGCGCCGTCATGTTCACCGCGAAGGTCGAGCCGATGTCCCGGGCGATAGTCTTCGGTCTGGGCGGCATTGGCCTGAACGTCATTCAGGGCCTGAAGATGGTCGGCGCGCGCCAGATCATCGGCGTCGATCTCAATGAAGGCAAAGTGCCGCTCGCGACCCAGTTCGGCATGACGGACTTCGTAAACCCAAGCAAGGTCAAGGGCGATCTCGCGGGCCATCTGGTCGAGCTGACCCAGGGCGGGGCGGACTACACCTTCGAATGTATCGGCAATGTCGATGTCATGCGGGTGGCGCTCGAAGCTTGCCACAAGGGCTGGGGCGAAAGCGTGATTATCGGCGTCGCGCCCGCCGGGGCCGAAATCAAGACGCGGCCGTTCCAGCTCGTGACCGGACGCGTCTGGCGCGGCAGCGCCTTCGGCGGCGCGCGAGGCCGGACGGATGTCCCGAAGATCGTCGACCTCTACATGGAGGGCAAGATCTCGATCGATCCGCTGATCACCCACACCATGCCGCTCGAAAAGATCAACAGCGCTTTCGACCTGATGCATTCCGGTGAAAGCATCCGGAGCGTCGTCGTCTATTAGAACGAAGCGCGCTCGGGCGGCGTGAGGCTGCCGCCCTAGGCTGGGCGCCGCGCAGGCATTCAGGCTCGGCGTGCGGCCGTTTTCTTGCTTTGCATATAACAATATGCATATATCTGTATGCGGCCGATCCGGCTGCTGGAGCATGGCGCGCCGAGGTTAGGGCGCGGCCCATGGTCCAGATTTATGATAACGATCCGACCGGCCGCGCCCCGGCGTTTCCGCTCAAGCGCGGTCCGATCGAATGAGGGTTTTCAAGAATGCAGACGCCCGAAGAGCGCATCGCCGCCTTGTGCGCCGCCGCCAAGACCCGTGTCCTGGTGCTCGACGGGGCGATGGGCACCATGATCCAGAACCTGAAATTGGATGAAGCGGCGTTTCGCGGCGACCGGTTCAAGGACTGGGACTGGGACCTGCAAGGAGATAACGACCTCTTGAACGTCACCCAGCCCGCGGCGATCCGGAAAATCCACGATGCCTATCTGGAAGCCGGCGCCGACATCCTGAAGACCAACACCTTCAACGGCACCGCGATCGCCCAGGCCGATTATGGCATGCAGGCGGCGGTCGGCGATATCAACCGCATGGGCGCGGAACTCGCCCGCGCCGCCGCCGATGCGGCCTCGACGCCGGACAGGCCGCGCTTCGTCGCGGGCGCCATCGGGCCGACCAACCGCACCGCCTCGATCTCGCCGGACGTGAACGATCCGGGCTTCCGGAACGTCTCCTTCGACGAACTGGTCGTCGCCTACCGGGAGCAGGCGACCGCGCTGCTTGAGGGCGGCGCGGACATCTTCCTGGTGGAGACCGTGTTCGATACCCTGAACGCCAAGGCCGCGATCTTCGCGTTGATGGCGCTCGCGGAGGAAACCGGCCGGACTGTGCCTATCATGATTTCCGGCACGATTACGGACCTCTCCGGCCGCACGCTCTCCGGGCAGACGCCTGAAGCGTTCTGGCACTCGATCATGCATGCGCGGCCCTTCAGCGTCGGCTTCAATTGCGCGCTCGGCGCCGCGCAATTGCGGCCGCATGTGGCTGCGATCGCGCGGGTGGCGGACGTGCGCGTTTCGGCCCATCCCAATGCGGGCCTGCCGAACGATCTTGGCGGATATGACGAAACGCCGGACGAAACGGCAGCGCACCTCGCGGAATGGACCGATTCCGGGCTGGTCAACATTGTCGGCGGCTGCTGCGGGACGACGCCTGACCATATCCGCGCGATCGCGCAGGCGGTCAAAGGCAAGCGGCCGCGCACGCCGCCGGGCCTGCCGAGGCGTCTCCGCCTTTCCGGCCTCGAGCCGTTCGTGGCCGTGGCATGAGCGAGCCCATGTCAAACCAGCCGCGCTTCATCAATGTCGGCGAGCGGACGAACGTCACGGGCTCCGCGCGCTTCCGCAAGCTGATCATGGCGGGCGACTACGACGCCGCGCTCGCGGTCGCGCTGGAGCAGGTGCAGAACGGCGCCCAGGTCCTCGACGTCAATATGGACGAGGGCTTGCTCGAGTCCGAAGCCGCGATGAAGACGTTCCTCAATCTGATCGCGGCCGAGCCGGATATCGCGGCCGTGCCGATCATGATCGATTCCTCCAAATGGTCGATCATCGAGACCGGCCTGAAATGCGTCCAGGGCAAATCGATCGTCAATTCGATCAGCATGAAGGAAGGCGAGGCCGCTTTCCTGCAGCAAGCCCGGCTTTGCCGGCGCTACGGCGCCGCCGTCGTCGTCATGGCGTTCGACGAGGACGGCCAGGCCGATACTGTCGAGCGCAAGCTCGAGATTTGCAGGCGCGCCTACCGCCTCTTGACGGAAACCGTCGGCATGCCGCCCGAGGACATCATCTTCGATCCGAATATCTTCGCCATCGCGACCGGCATTCCCGAGCATGACGGCTATGGCGTCGCCTTCATCGAAGCGACGCGCCAGATCAAGCAGGAAATGCCCGACGTCCATGTCTCGGGCGGCGTCTCGAACGTGTCGTTCTCGTTCCGCGGCAATGAAATCGTGCGCCGGGCGATGCACTCGGTGTTTCTCTTTCATGCGATCCAGGCTGGCATGGACATGGGCATCGTCAATGCCGGCCAGCTCGATGTGTATGACGATATCGATCCCGAACTCCGCGAGCGGGTCGAGGACGTGGTATTGAACCGCCGCGCCGACGGCACCGAGCGGCTGCTGGAAATCGCCGAGCGTTACCGCGGCGAGAAGGGCAGAGCCGCCGCCAAGGAAGACCTGACCTGGCGCGAACGCCCGGTCGAGCAGCGGCTGGAACATGCCCTGGTGCGCGGCATCACGACCTTCGTCGAGGCGGATACGGAAGAAGCCCGGGCCAAGTCCGTGCGCCCGCTCGACGTGATCGAGGGGCCGTTGATGGCGGGCATGAATGTCGTCGGCGACCTCTTCGGCGCGGGCAAGATGTTTCTGCCGCAGGTTGTGAAATCGGCGCGGGTGATGAAGCAAGCGGTCGCCTATCTGACCCCGTATATCGAGGCCGAGAAGCAGGCGGGCGACCAAAGCAATGCCGGCGTCATCGTCATGGCGACGGTCAAGGGCGATGTCCACGATATCGGCAAGAACATCGTCGGCGTCGTGCTTCAGTGCAACAACTACAAGGTCATTGACCTTGGGGTGATGGTGCCGACCGAGAAGATCCTGGAGACAGCGAAGCGCGAACAGGCGGACATCATCGGCCTCTCCGGCCTGATCACGCCGTCGCTCGACGAGATGGTCAATGTCGCGAGCGAAATGCGCCGGCAGAAATTCGCCCTGCCGCTGTTGATTGGCGGCGCGACTACGTCGAAAGCCCACACGGCGCTTCGGATTGAGCCTGCCTATGACCAGGGCGTGGTCCATGTGCTCGACGCCTCGCGCGCGGTCGGCGTGTGCTCGGCGCTCTTGTCGGACGGCGGGCGCGGCGCGGAATTCCGCCAGACGATCGCGTCTGAGTATGCCGATATCCGAACCGCTCGGGCCGGCGGCCGCAAGGTCGCGCGCGTTCCGATCGAGGTCGCCCGCGCCAATTCCCGCGCCGTCGACTGGACGGCCTATACGCCGAAGCGCCCGACGTTCCTGGGGCCGCGCACGGTCGACGACATCACGCTCGCCGATCTGGTCGACCGGATCGACTGGACGCCGTTCTTCCGGACATGGGAACTCCATGGAACCTATCCGCGCATCCTGGAGGACGCCAAGGTCGGAGAGGCGGCGCGCTCGCTTTTCACGGACGCCAAGGCGCTGCTGCAACGCATGGTAGATGAAGCCTGGCTGACTCCACGGGGTGTGGCGGGCTTCTGGCCGGCCGGCCGGGTCGGCGACGATATCGCGCTCTATACCGACGACGACCGCGAGACCGTGCTGACCCATATCCGGTGTCTCCGCCAGCAGGTGCCGAAGCGGGAAGGCCAGCCGAACGATTGCCTCGCGGACTTCGTCGCGGCCGCGGATTCCGGCATTCCGGATTATGTCGGCGCCTTCGCGGTCACGTCAGGCGCAGAAACGGACGCCATCGCCCGGCGCTTCGAGGAAGCGAACGACGACTACAACGCCATCCTGACCAAGGCGCTGGCCGACCGCCTGGCCGAAGCTTTCGCCGAGCGCCTGCATGAACGCGTCCGCACGACCCATTGGGGTTACGCGCCGGACGAGGCCTTGCCGAACGAAGACCTGATCCGCGAGCGTTTTCAGGGTATTCGCCCGGCGCCGGGTTACCCGGCCTGCCCGGACCACTCGGAGAAAACCGGCCTGTTCCGGTTGCTGGAGGCGGAAGCCCGGACCGGCATGGCGCTCACCGAAAGCTTCGCAATGACGCCGGGCGCCTCGGTTTCGGGCTGGTACTTCGCCCATCCGGAAGCCCGTTTTTTCGGCGTCTCGCGGGTTGAGCGGGACCAGGCGGCCGATTATGCGGCGCGCAAGGGCGTCGATCTGGAAACCGTCGAACGCTGGCTCTCGCCGGTCCTGGGCTATGACCCGTCGGCGCCGGACCAGCAAGCGGCATAGCCCGAAGCCGGCGTCTCCGGACTGCGGGTCAGTCCTCGTCGGCCGCGAACGCTACCAGTTCGATCTCGAAGTTGAGGGTTTCGCCCGCCAGCGGATGGTTGGCGTCGAGCGTCACGCGGTCGTCGTCGAAGGCCTTGACGCGGAAGGAGATCGGGTTGCCGGCCTGGTCGGTCGCTTCCAGCGCCATGCCGATCGCGACGTCCAGATTGGGCGGCAATTGCTCGCGCGCGACCACGTGGACCATCGCCTCGTGGCGCGGACCATAGGCGTCCTCGGGGGAAACGGTGATTGTCTTGACCGCGCCGACGGTCATGCCGAGGAGGGCATGCTCGAAGGTCTTGATCAGGCGCCCGGCGCCGATGGCGACGTCCATCGGTTCGCGGCCGCGGGACGAGTCGAATTCCAACCCGTTCTTGAGCGTGCCGGTGTAGTGGACGCTGACCCGATCGCCTTTGGTCGCCTGTCGCATACTGAAGTCCTTTGTTTTAGAATAAAAAAATGCGCCGGAACGTCACCGTTCCGGCGCATTTCATTCGGTTGGCCAGTATTCCTGGGCGCTGCTAGACGCGCGCCCGGAATTTCAGACTGGATTAGCCGCTGACGACGATGTTCTCAGCCGAAACGCGGCCGCGCTGATCTTCGCCGAGTTCGTAGGTGACGGCCTGACCGTCCTGCAGCGAGCGCAGGCCAGCGCGTTCCAGCGCTGAAATGTGCACGAACACATCCTTGCCGCCTTCGCTGGGCTCGATAAATCCGTAACCTTTGGTGGCGTTGAACCACTTAACCGTGCCTTTGGCCATCGGGTGTACTCCCTTCATATTTGTCCGTGCCAGCCTCACGTGAGGCTCGCGTCGTCGAACGTCAGCAGAGCGCCGCTGAGCGAAGGGGCCGAGAGGCGATAGCCGGTCAGCCGATTGCACGCAGAGAACGATCGAAACGAAGACGTGCATGACATAGTATAGGGTTTAAGCCAATTGTCAACGCTGTCGCAGCAACCGCTCGACGCTCGGCGCAGTACCCGCTAGAGTGCGCCGCGTGTCTCCGTAGCTCAGTCGGATAGAGCACAGGATTCCTAATCCTGGGGCCGCTGGTTCGAATCCAGCCGGAGACGCCATATCATTCCGGAGGCCGGCCAGGGCGGCGGCGCTATTTGGCGCCTTCTTCCTTGGTAAAGCGGCCGACATTGCCGATCAACTGTTCGAGGAAGGTCAGCTTGTGGCCGGCGGTCGGGGTTTCGCGGGAGACCAGCAGGATTTCCTCGCTGTCCTCCTCGCCGCGCACGCCGATGCTGTCGACCACATCGGCGCCGTCGAAGTGCATGATCAGGACTTGCTGCTGCGCCGTCTCGGCCTTGAAAAAAGCTTCCTGCACTTTCACCTGGCTGATGTAGTACCAGACGCTGGTATCGAACGGCGCGACGCTCGTCGGCGAGCCGAGGATGGCGCGGACGTCGCGCTTGGTCGCGACGCCGGGCTTAACATCCTCTACGGTGGCCGTGCGCAGGATCTGGCCATGGGTGGATACCTGCTCGGCGCATGCGCTAAGCAACAGCAGGGCGGCCGAAGCCGCGAGGATAATACGATGGCTCATGTGGCCTTAAATAGTCGAGGGACGGCATGGGCGCAATTGGCAGATTGAAAGCGTATTGGGCGGCAAGGGTCAACCGCACGGCGGATCCCGCGTGGGAGCTGTATCGGTTGATCGCGACGCCCGCGGTCCAGCCAGAGCGGCTTGCGCTGTTCGGCCTGGAGGATTCGCCGGAATGCCGGTTCGAATTGCTGGCGCTGCATCTTGCCGCCGCATGGGCGCGGATGAATGCCGGCGGGCCGGACGTCAGGCGGATGCGCCGGTCGGTCGGCGATGCGTTCGTCGCAGACATGGATGCGAGCTTGCGCGATCTGGGCGCCGGCGATCTGGGCGTCGGCAAACGGGTGAAGGCCCTGACCGAACGGCTCTATGGGCGGCTCGCGATCTATGCGCCGGCGTTCGCGGACGGGTCGGACGCGGCGGCTGTGGAAGACGCGCTCGCCCGAAACCTCTATAAGCAGGGCTTGCCGGATGACCCAAAGGCCCTGGCGCGCGCCGCGGCGGAGGTCGGCCGCCTGGGCGCGCTCTGGCGCGGGCATGCCGATTCAAACATCGTTGACGGAAAGGCGCCCGTCCTATGACCACTGAACTTGAGGCCCGTGTGCGGCTTGACCGGCTCGATCGCAAGCCTGCTGAAATCGCCGTCGACGCGACCGCCGAGGCCTGCGCCCGGATCGCCGCGCGTCTTGGCCTGGCGTCGGTCGAAGCGGTCAGCGTCGCGGCGACGACGCGCATTTGCCCGCCCGGCGATATCTACCGCGTCCAGGGCATCGTGAGCATGGCGGCGGAGCGTACTTGCACGGTCTTGCTGGAGCCGTTCGTCGATGTCACGGAAACGGATTTCGATGAGCTGCTGACCTCGAACCCCAAATCCGCGACGGTCGTGGACGACATGACGCCGCTTGGCGAGGACGAGACCGAGATCGCCCTGGTGACCGACGGCGAAATCGATGTCGGCGAAATCGCCTTGCAATACCTCGCCATGGCCCTCGATCCGTTCCCGGTCAATCCGGAAGCGCAAGCGCCGACGGACCCGGCCGCGGATCAGGCGGCGGACGCTCCGGTCGCGGTCGTCGGCGACGGCAAACGCCGTCCGTTCGCCGATCTTGGGCGCTTGCTGGCGGAGAAGCAGCGCAAGCGCTGATGCGTCGGCGTGAAATATCAAGCCCCTCGCGGTCCAAAATGCTGGTAAATATAATGTGCGTTGCGCGGGTTTTGCCGCTACATTCAGCATTCGGCGATTCCGTCGCGCCTAGAAAATGAGCGGATTATGGCAAGTAAGGGACCGACAATCGCACTGGATGCGATGGGCGGCGACGCAGCCCCCGAGATCGTGGTGTGCGGCGCCGCGATAGCGCGCGAGCGCTTTCCGGACACCCGGTTTTTGATTTTCGGCGGCGGCGACCGTGTGCGCAGCTTGATCGCCGAAAACAAGGCGCTTGCCGCCCAGGCGGAATATCGTGACGCATCGACCGTTATTTCCGCCGACGCTAAGGCTTCCCACGCGCTCCGGACCGGCCGCGACAGCAGCATGTGGCGCGCTCTCGACGCCGTGAAGCAAGGCGAGGCGACGGCGGCGGTTTCGGCGGGCAATACCGGCGCTCTCATGGCCATCTCGAAATTCGTGCTGCGCATGCCGGCCGGCGTCGATCGTCCGGCGATGGCAAGCATCATGCCAACCGCGACGGGCGAGACGGTGATGCTCGATCTCGGCGCGAACCTGGAATGCGACGCCGACAATCTGTTTCAATTCGCGATCCTGGGCGCGCTCTTCGCCCATGCGACGCTGGCGATGGACCGGCCGACGGTCGGGCTGCTCAATGTCGGCGCGGAAGAGCTCAAGGGTTCGGACACGATCAAAGCGGCCGCGCAGATGCTGCGCGCCCGCGAAGGGCAATTGCCCTTGCGCTTCGCCGGGTTCATCGAAGGCGACGATATCATCGGCGGCAAGGTCGATGTGGTCGTCACCGACGGCTTCTCCGGCAATGTCGCGTTGAAGACGGCCGAGGGCGCCGCCCGGTTGTTCGGTCAGTTCCTGCGCAGCACGTTCAGTTCCTCGCCCCGCGCGCGGATGGGCTATCTCCTGGCGCGGCCGGCGCTGAAGCGGCTGCGCGAGCATCTGGATCCGCGCAAATATAATGGCGCCGTGTTCCTTGGCCTGAACGGCATCGCCGTGAAAAGCCATGGCGGGTCCGACGCGATCGGGTTTGCGAATGCGGTCGGGGTCGCGATAGATATGGCCCGGCACGGCTTCCTCGAGAATGTCCGCGCCGAGTTCGAGCGCCTGCAGACGCTGGGCCTCGAAAACAAAACGGCTTCCCTTTGAGCGACTGGCGAATCTGATGGCGCGACGTTCCCTTGCACTCGGCTCCGGCTCCTATCTGCCGGCGCGGATCCTGACCAACGCGGAACTCGCCGAGCGGGTCGACACCACCGACGAATGGATCCAGGCGCGGACGGGCATCAAGCAGCGCCATATTGCGGCGGCGGGCGAAAAAACCTCCGACCTCGCCATCCATGCCGCGAACGCCGCCATGGCGGCGGCAGGCGTCACCGGCGCCGATATCGATCTGATCGTGCTCGCGACTGCGACGCCCGACAACACGTTCCCCTCGACCGCGACGACCGTCCAGGCGGCGATCGGCATGCATGGCGGCGCCGCCTTCGACCTGCAGGCAGTCTGCTCCGGCTTCATCTTCGCGCTCGCGACCGCCGATAATTTCATCCGCGCCGGGCAATGCCAGAAGGCGCTGGTGATCGGCGCGGAAACCTTTTCCCGCATTCTCGACTGGGAAGACCGGGGGACATGCGTGCTCTTCGGCGACGGCGCGGGCGCGCTGGTGCTGGGCGCCGGCGAGGGCGAGGGCGTCGATGCGCCCGGCATCCTCTCGACGCATCTGCACTCCGACGGCCGCTACCGGGACATGCTGTATGTCGATGGCGGTCCGTCAGCCACCCAGACAGTCGGCTATCTGCGCATGGAGGGCCGCGAAGTCTTCAAGCATGCCGTCGCCAATCTCTCGAACGTCGTGATCGAAGCGCTTGAGGCCAACGGCCTGGAAGCGGACGCGATCGACTGGCTGGTGCCGCATCAAGCCAATCAGCGGATCATCGCGGGCGCCGCCAAGAAACTGAAGATGAACCTTGACCGGGTCGTGATGACCGTCGACCGCCACGCCAATACTTCCGCCGCATCGGTGCCGCTCGCCCTGGACGAAGCGGTCCGGGATGGGCGCATCAAGCGGGGCGACCTCCTGCTGCTGGAAGCGATGGGCGGCGGGTTCACCTGGGGCGCGTCGCTGCTGCGCTGGTAGGTTTTCCAGCGCCGGACAGGGCAGGCCAAGCTTACAACATTTCCAGATGCGCGCCGGGCGGCGGCGGCGGGAAGGCGGCGTCAAGCGCCTTGAGGACATCGTCGTCGAGGGCGAGCGACGCGGCTTCGAGGAACTCGTCGATGCGTTTCGGCCGCACGCTTTTCGGCACGGCGAAGACGTTCGGCCTGGCGAGCGTCCAGGCGAGGGCCAGTTGCATGGGCGGGAGCCCAGCCGCGGCCGCTATCCGCTTCAAGGGCGCCGATTGCGCAAGCGCGCCTTGCTCCAGCGGCGAATAGGCCATCAGCGGAACGCCCCTGGCCGCCAGCGCGGGCGCCAGCGCATCCTCCGGCCAGCGCCGCGTCAGGTTGTACAGCACCTGATTGACCTGGCAGCCGTCGCCGCCCGGCGTCGACCAGATTTCCGCCATGTCGTCGGCGTCCATATTCGAGACGCCCCAGGCGCCGATCTTGCCGGCAGCCATCAACCGCTCGAAGCCCTCGATGGTTTCCGCAAAAGGCGTCGCGCCGCGCCAGTGGAGCAGGTAGAGGTCGATCCGCTCGACCTCCAGCCGGCGGAGGGAGCGTTCGCACGCTTCGACGACGCCCTGGCGCGAGGCGTTATAGGGATAGACCTTGGATACGATAAACGGCCGGTCGGCGCGGCCGCGCAGCGCCTGGGCGATCACTTCCTCCGCGCCGCCGCCGCCGTACATCTCAGCCGTATCCAGCAGCGTGACGCCATTGTCGAGCGCGTGGGCGATGGCCCGCGCCTCGGCCGCGGCTTCGCCTGCCGTTTCGCCCATGCCCCAGGTGCCGAGCCCGAGCTTCGGAATCGTGCCGCCGTTCGGCAGCGTAAGAGATTGCAACTGCGCGACTCCCTGTGGAATATGATGCCTTAAACATGCGCCCGGGCGGGGCTGCGTCAAGTATCCGGGCCGCCCGGAATGCGATAGGCTTCAGGTCCGCGAGTTACAGGAACGCCGTCGGCCATGTCAGACCCGCTGATCTCCGTCGTGATGCCGTGCTTCCGGGCCGAGGCCACGATCGCGCGCGCCGCGGCAAGCGTCCTCTCCCAGACCTGGCCGAAGCTGGAGCTGATTCTGGCCTCCGACGATGGCGTCGACTATCGGGCGCTCCTGGCCGGCAGGGCGGGCATCGACGACGCCCGCATCCGGACCGCTTCGACCGGCGGCGTCGGGACCGGCGACTGGAGCGCCCGCAATGCTGGCCTTGCGGCGGCGACGGGCGGCCTCGTCACGATCATCGACGCCGACGACGCTTATGCGCCGGGCCGCTTAGCGGCGATGGCGACGCTGGCGCTGGCCGATGGGGCGGCCTTGGACAACACCCAACTGATCCTCAAGGGTAAGCTGATCGCGTCGCTGCTGCATGGCGGCGAGGCGGCGGCGAACCGTCCTGTCCCAGCGACGGCCGCAATCATACTGCGCGACCGGGTGCCGGTCTTTCCGATGTGGCGCCGGGAGCTTGGGGCACTCTCCTGGCGGCAACTGCCCCATGCTTCCGACGTGATCTTCTCATTGGAGCTGCTGTCGGCCGCGCCTGCGATGCGGATCGCGCCGCTTGGCGGCTACCTCTATGAGAAGCGCCCCGGCTCCATGACCATGTCGGAGAGCATGACCGCCCGCTCGCGCGCCGCTTATCTCGCGATCATTCAGGCGATAGCGGCCGGCGATTATGCGCTGGCGCCGGATGTCGCCGACCTGACCCTGTACGAAATCGCCAAGAACCTGAACCAGGCGCGGCCCTTCGGACGGACCCTGGCCGCCGATCCCGGATTGACCCATGAACTGCTCGCGATCCGGTTCAACAGCCAGCCGATGACCGAGGCCGAGCGCTATGCCTTTTTCGAGGAGCATTGACCCCTTGAGCAACCCCATCCTCGCCTACGGGCGCCAGCGCATCGCCATCGAAGATCTGACTGTCGAAGCTCGGATCGGCATCGCCGATTGGGAGCGCGCCGCCGGCAAGCGCCAGCGCCTGACCTTCAATGTCGCCGTCTACAGGGACGCATTCGGCCACGAGCAAACGATTGACGATTGCTTCGATTATGTAGCGCTGCAGACATTTCTCACAGGATTTGCCGGCCGTCCGCATATGGACCTGCTGGAAACAGTGTTGGCGGAGGTGCTGGATTTCTGCTTCACCGACCCGCGCATCGCGGCGGTCGAAGCTTCCGTCGCCAAGCCGGATGTCTTTAACGGCCGCGGCGCGCCAGCGCTTTCGACGGCGTTGATGCGTGCTGATTGGGAGGAGCGGCGATGACGCAGGATCAGGCCGTCTACAGCCTTCATTTCGCCCTGGCGAAGCCTCTGGAGTGGGCCGCTGTCGGCGCGGCCGCGGCTGGATTGGGCGCGGCGTTCTATGGGGCCTGGCGGGCGCAGATTGGCCAGCCGCGGGACATGGCGACGATTGTCGGCCGCTGGGATGACGCCGCGGCGGCCGCCGGCGCCGACGCCTTCCTCCGCGGGGTCCTGCCGGAGCTGCGCCGCCTCGATAGCGCCGTTATGCGGCCGTTGCTGCGGCCGACGACGGGGGCGCCGCCAAGCCGCCAGGGGAATTATGCCTTCCGGCGCTTCACGACGCCTGAAGCGGACCTGCCGGAATTTCTGGACCTCTGCGCCGCCGCATGGCCGGGATTTGAGGCGGCTTATGACAGTCAGGTCATCGGCCTCTGGCGCTTCGACGCCGCCCCCGGACCCGGTCTGGTCGAGACGCTGTTGCTGACCCGGCGGCCGGACCTTGCGATGTGGGAGCGCTCCAAGCTGCCCCAGGGCGCGGCGGAGGCCACGGTCCGGGCGGCTTTGTCCCGGCGCTACGATCTCTGCCTCGACACCCATGTCGTCACGACGACCCTGCTTTCCGCCGCCGATCGAAGCGACGACGCCCGCTGGACGTGAACGCCGTTCGGCGCGATCATGGCGCAAAATCCAAGGGGAAACGCCATGACCGAGTATGCAGCCATCTCCGTCGATCCCATGACGCCGCGCATCGGCGCCGTGATCGGCGGCGTCGATCTCGCCGCGCCGATGGGCAACCAGCAGTTCCAGGAAATCCATGACGCGCTGATGCGCCATGAAGTGATTTTTTTTCACGACCAGACCATGACGCTGGATCAGCACAAGGCGTTCGGCGCGAAGTTCGGCGAACTGGACGTGCATCCAGGCTCGCCCGGGCCTGAAGGCCACCCGGAAATCCTGGTGATCCACGCCGACGCGAACTCCAAGCATGTGGCGGGCGAGGCGTGGCATTCCGATGTGTCCTGTTTGCCGGAGCCGCCGATGGGCTCGATCCTGCATCTGCACACACTGCCGTCTTGCGGCGGCGATACGCTCTTCGCCAGCGCCGGGGCCGCCTATGACGCGCTCTCGGCGCCGATGAAGGCGTTCCTGGCGCCGCTGACCGCGATCCATTCCGGCGAGCAGGTCTATCGCGGCCGTTACAAGCATCAGGGCGTCGAGGACGCCGGCAAGCAATATCCCAAGGCGGAGCATCCGATTGTCCGCACCCACCCGGTGACCGGGCGAAAATCCCTGTTCGTCAACCAGACCTTCACAACGCGGATCCCGCAATTGACCCGCAAGGAAAGCGACGCGCTGCTGAAATATCTGACCGATCACATCACCCTGCCGCAGTTTCAGGCGCGCTTTCGCTGGCGCGAGAATTCAGTGGCGTTCTGGGATAATCGCGCGGTGCAGCATCACGCGATGTGGGATTATTTCCCGGAAGTGCGGTCCGGCTTCCGGGTGACGATCAAGGGGGATAAACCGTTCTAGCTCGAACCGCGCTTCGGCGATTTCGCCAGGCGGTCCGGGTCGATCTGGCCGCTTTCCAGCCCGCCTGAACAGGGATCCGGAACCCCGTGACCGATATTTTCGAAACCGTCGCCCTCCGCGCGAGCGGGATTGGGCCGGAGAGCCCGCTTGCCGCGACGCTGGCGTTGCGGGGCGACATCCTGACGATGACCCAGAAAGCCCATGACGCGGCATTGGCGCCGGTCGATCCGGGCGGCCTTTCCCACGGGGAGCGCGCCGCCCTGGCTTACCGCATGGCGCTTCTGTCGGGAGAGGCGGCGCTATCGGCGTATTATTCCGCCTTGCTTGGCCAGGTCGACCCACAGCCAGCGACCGCGCGGCTCGCTGATCCGGCGTTCGACGGCGGCGGCGATGGCCGCCTCAGCGCGATCCTGCGCCATACCGACCTCGCGACCGCCAACGTGAAGGCCGTCGTCGCCGATGACATCGCGGCGCTCGCCATGGCGGGCCTGTCGGAGGACGATATCGTGCGACTCTCGGAACTTGTCGCCTTCGTCAGCTATCAGATCCGGCTGACGATCGGCCTCAGATTGATGGGAGCGGCTGCGTCATGAGCGAACCCATCCACGCATTCACGGCGACCGTACCGAACTGGCGCCCGCGCGTCGCGCCGATTCGGCTGGAGGATGCGACGCCAGATCAATTGGCGGCATTGCAGGTCACGCCGTCGAACTTGAAGGTGTCGGACTATGTGCTTGTTCTGGCGCGGGACAGTGAAACGCTGCGGGACCGCACGCCGCTCTTCAACGCCATCATGTATAATCGCGGCGGGCTTTCCCGGGCTGAACGGGAGCTTGGGGCCGTCGGCGCTTCAATCGTCAATCGCTGTATCTATTGCGCCGCCGTGCACGCCAGCCGCTACAACCAATTGGCGAAGGATGTCACGGTCATCGAGCGCATTTTCGCCGACGGCGAGGCCGCTGAATTGAATTTAAGGCAAAGCGCAATTTTCAATTTTGCCGTCAAGCTATCCAAAAGCCCGCCAGAGGCCTCGGCGGCCGACATGGCGGCGCTTTCAGCCGCCGGCCTCGGCCCCGAAGAAGTGCTCGACCTGATCTTGTCAGCGGCATTGTTCGGGTGGGCGAACCGGCTGATGCATACGCTGGGCGACCCGATTGAAGGCGACGGTCCGGCCTGAAGGGGCGCTCTGCGCCCGTGGGCGTGGCCGCTTACGTCGTCTGCTGCATGATCTACCTGTTGAACGGCGCGATCACCCGCTCGCCGAAGTCTGACAGCATGCCTTCCAGGTCGGCTTCGAAGGCGGCGAGCGGCAAGACGATGCGATGCACGCCAGCGGCCGCCCGCGCCGCCACGGCGGCCAACGGGTCCTTGCCGGAACCCGGCAGCGCGTCCGGGCAGCCTGTCATGATTTCGATCGCGCCTGGGTCGCGTCCGGCGTCCCTGGCTTCGGCGTGCAGGGCCTGGATGGCCTCATTGACATCGAATGCGGCGGCCCCGGTGGCGGGAAAGTAGCCATCGCCATAGCGCGCGGCGCGGCGGAGCGCCGCCTTCGAGTTGCCGCCGACGACAATTGGGACACGTCCGTGCGTCGGCTTCGGATTACAACTGACGCCTTTGAAGGACACGAATTCCCCGTCGAAGCTTGCATCGTCCCTGTCCCACAACGTCCGCATCGCTTCGATATATTCATTCGTGCGCGCGCCGCGGCGGGCGAAGGGAATGCCGAGCGCTTCGAATTCCTCCCGCAGCCAGCCGACACCGATTCCGAGTTCAAGCCGACCGCCCGTCAGATGATCGATCGTGGCGACATGCTTTGCCAGCACCAGCGGATTGCGTTGCGGCAGCACCAATACGCCCGTGATCAGCCTGAGGCGCGAGGTCAATGCGCCGACATGGGTCAGCCACGCGAGCGGGTCGGGCCGGGGCGAGGCCATCGTGCTCGACATGCGCCCGCTCTCGGAATAGGGGTATTTTGAGAGGTAATTCGTTGGAATGACGACATGCTCGGTCGCCATCACGGATTCGAAGCCAGCGCTTTCCGCGGCGATCGCCAGGCGCTTCGCATCCGCCGGCGCTGGGTATGCAGTGTTCGCGAAATGCAGGCAGAACTTCATGGGGGCGTCCTTCGCTCGAAGCGGTCCGTCTCGGACGAACAGGCTAGATCAAACCAATCTTAGGCGGAATCGCCCAAGATTGGATAATTTGATCGAGGGCGAGCAATCAGGTCCGCATCGACAGCAGGCCCGCCTGGACGCGAGGCGTGCTTATCTGACAAATGGCGGCGCAATCGTCTCATCCCGCTCGTCGTTCCCACAGAGTACGCACAGCCATGCCGCATCCGCGATCTACGCCGGGCTCTGCCCGACCGCCTGCAACGCCGCCTGCCTCCGACCTTCGCCGCGGCGCGCTGTTGGTCTTCGGCGCCGCCCTTGCCTGGAGCTTCGGCGGCGCGATCGCCCGCGGCATCGAAGCCGCCGATCCCTGGACCATCGTCGCCTGGCGTTCGATCTTTGCGGCGCTTTTCCTCATGGCCTTCATGCTCTGGCGCGATGGACCGAGGGGAACGCTCCGGCTGTTCCGGACTATGGGCCTGCCGGGCGTCGCGGTCGGCCTGTGTTTCGCCATTGCATCGGTTTCATTTGTGGTGGCGCTTGGCCATACCAGCGTCGCCAATATCCTGCTGATGCAAGCTGGAGTGCCGTTGATCGCAGCCTTGCTTGGCGTGATCTTTCTGCGTGAGGCGGTGGACCGGGTGACCTGGGCGGCGGTGCTGGCGGTAATCGCCGGCATTGGGGTGATGGTGTCGGACTCGTTCGCGGCGAACGTATCCTTCATCGGCGACGGCCTCGCCTTGCTGATCGCGGTCGTCTTCGCCGCCGCGACCGTGCTGACCCGGCGCTATTCCAATGTGCGGATGACCCCTGCCGTGTGTCTCGGCGTCATGATCGGCGCCGCCGTCGGCGTCGCCCAGGCGGCGAGCTTGGCGGTTTCGAGCCGCGATCTGTTGCTGCTGGTGCTGTTCGGCGCATTCAATCTCGGCCTGGGGATGGCCCTGTTCGCGACCGGCGCGCGCCTGGTGCCCTCGGCGCTGGCGGCGCTGATCTCGACGATGGAGCCGATCTTCGGGCCCTTATGGGTATGGCTCATCCATGCGGAAACGCCGGCAGAGCGCACGTTGATCGGCGGCGGCGTGGTGCTGCTGGCGCTGATCGTCCATATCCTGTGGCAATGGCGCAAAAGCCGGCCCATGGCGTTGCCGCTGCCGAACTGAGGGCAGGTACTGCTTGTCCGCCCGGATGTGCGCCGTCCGTTATTCGGGCAACTTCCGCTTGGCTTCGAGAATGCGGCCGAGCTGGTTTGTCTCGCCGCCGGTCATGTTTTCATCGGCGGCGGTCGCGAGGTCGCGCGCGTCCTGTTTCATGGCGTTCAAGACCCGGCGCTTCTGATCGATCGAAAGCCGGTCGTCGTCAACGACCGCCATTGGCGTGTCGTACTTGCTGAACGGGTCCTTGATGATTTCGGCGACGGCGTCGTCGTGTTTCGGAGTGGCCATGACTTGTCTCTCCCGATTGGCGTGACATTGGGTTCCTGCGTCATGAACGAACCAAGCGCGCCCTGGGTTCCCAAGTTTCTTGTCCTTGCGGTTTCGGCTTCCTGACGTCCAAGGGGAACAAATTCCAATCATGGCGCGTTCCTCTTGCAAGCCGCAGGCATTTCGACGCTCGCGGCAGAACGGAGAAGGAGGCTTAAGGCATGAGTGAAAAAGACGCCTATATCAAGAAGATGGAAGCGCGGATCGATCGGGCGAATGCCGAGATCGAAACGTACAAGGCAAAGTCCAAGGAAGCCGGCGCGGATGCCGAGATCGAGTATGAAAAGACCCTGAGCGACCTCCGCTCCAAGCGCGAAGCCGCGGAAGCGAAGATCGACGAACTGAAATCGGCTGGCGAAGGCGCCTTCGCCGACCTCAAGCGGAACCTTGAGCAAATCTGGGACGACTTCGACGTCATCCCCCGGCGCCGCTGACGGCGCGGGCGGGCCTATCCATTATTGCTAAAGCTCTAGCGTCGCGGGCTAATTCGCGGATCGTATGGGAGAGGGCCGCCGTCGCGGCGTTCACGCCTCCCGCCGCCGCCTTTCGCCGCTTTTCGCCGCTTTTGTTTCAGGCCGGCCGTCACCGGGCCATGCGATTGGCGTTCGCGACGACCGTGTTGTAGATTGGCGCCATCGTCGCGGCCTGACCGGACAGCGCCAGCATGCCCATGGCGATGCAGGTCGCGGTCGCCCGCTCGAACCATGCGCTCGCGAACCTGAACTGCGTCTCCGCCAGGCAAGCCGGGCCGGCGCAACCGATCATGTCCGCGACGGCGCGATTGGCGATCGCGGTTTCATTTGAACGGATCCGCCGCATCTGCCGGCCGGCCAGGTCCGACTGCCGAAGCGCGACTTGGCTGGCGGCAGAAAACGCCTGCATCTTCTCCGGGACCATCCGGGCGAATTCGCCATGATCCGCGCGCCACGGGTCGAAGGCGGCGGCCATCGCAAGGGCCATCCGCTGCGCGACGACTTGCGAAGCAGCTCTTGCGATGTCGGTGCTTTGACTGGCGTTGCGCGTGGCGATCGCGACCATATCGACAACCGTATCGCCGCCAGTCGAGCCGCCCTTGGGCCCGCGGCGCTTCCGGGGTTTCATTCGGCGGCGTGGCGGCGTTCGTAGGTCCGACCGAGCGGCTTGGAAGCATCGTATGGCGTGCTTTCCTTGACCTGATGGCGCGTGACGTCGAGGTGCACCAGTTTCTCGTTCCAATCGATCTCCTGCGCCGACCGCGGCGAGATCAACACCTTCTTGCCCGGCCACCAGTTCTTGGTATCGACGACGAGGTAATGGATGTTCCAGTCGGTATCGTTCATGAGGAAGTCTTCGACGTGGCCGATCTCGCCGTCTGTCGCATTGATGTGATGCCCCATGACCGCCTTGATGCTACGGAGATGCGGGTCGCCGTCTTCCTGACGCGCCGCGGTGATCTGCTGGGCGCGCCCGGGGGCTTCCGAGGCGGCAGGCTGCATGCGTGCGCCCTCGATAAAGCCATATCCCGGCATGTAGCCGCCCATGTAGAAGCCCGTGCCCCAATAGGGACTCCAGCCGTAATACTCGTAAACGTCGGCTTCCATCTGGCGCGATACCGGACGTTCGGTATCGATGTCGGGGCTGTCCTTGACCTGCTGTTTGGTCATGCGAACCGGGAATTGCTTCTCGTCCGGGTTCGGGTGCCCCAGGACCATCGGGGGCAGCAGGACCTTGCGGCCGGGCAGCCAGTTGCCGGTATCGACGACCAGCCAGCGAACTTTCCAGCTCGCGTCGTCAAACAGAAAGTCGCTCACGGTTCCAAGCTCGCCATCGGTCGCGACGATGTCGTAGCCAATGGTCTTCGATGCAATATTCAGCATGTCGATTTCCTTTCGATGCGGTTGTGCGGCGCGCCGATCGACGGCGCGTATGAGGGAGGGCAGCGCCTAGCCAGCGTTGATTCGCCGCTGGCATTGGCGGGCCTTGAGAATTTTGAAGCGTTCGGCGGCAGGGGACGTTCGCCGCCGCTGCGTGCTTCAGATCTGCAGCATTTCGCCGCCATTGCTGCGGAACAGGGCGCGAAACCCAAGGCCCCGCCCGGCAGGACGGGGGGCGGCGGGTCGCGCGATGGCAGGCCGGGCGGCCGTAGGCGCGTCGCGGCCTGCCGGCGTAACGTCAATCCCGACCGGTCGGCCGTAAATATCCAGAGGCAGCTTGCGCAGCTTGCGGGCGACATCCTCGAGCGTGGCGTCCGCAGCGATATTGAAGGAGAAGACTGCGGTATCGAAGATGAGCCGCAATTGTAGGGGTCCCTGCGGAAAATACGTCCTTTGCTGCATCCCGACCTCCTCTGGCTGTTGTGGCGGCGGATCGCTGCGCCGTCCCAGTCATTTAAGGGGACGGTAATCGCTTGGCGCGGCTTCGCGCTGATTTGCATTAGCGGCGGCCAGTGATTCTATCTGCCGTGGGCTGAAGCGAGAGAGTTAATGGATGGCAGCCCCTTTGTCGGCGACTGACGCCCGGTCGACGCCGTAGCCTGACCCGACCTCGACTTGCGCGGCCGGGTTCGGGGTGATGTACTTTGGCCTTCAATCAATCATTTGTCGGGAGCGCAGGCCATGCCGAATGACTTAGCCGTCGACCATCGTCCGGACGATCTGCCGCCTGACATGACAAGCATAAGCGGCGTCGATCCGCAGGAATGGTATGCTGAGCGCGGTTACACCGATGGATTGCCGATCGCGCCGCCAACGCCGGAGACCGTGGCCGCTGTCGTCACGGCGCTGGGCGGCGACCCGGATTTCCAGGAAGGCCGTGTCCCGCCGCGGTGGGGCGTGTTGAGCCGCCGAACGCTCGCGATCAACATTGTCATGGCGGGGTGTCGTCCGGAGTACGCGCCCGTCGTACGCGCGGCGCTGAAGGCGATGATGGAGCCGCACTTCAATCTGAACGCCATTCAGGCGACGACGCATGTCGTCGCCCCCCTGACTATCGTCAATGGCCCGATCCGCAACGCGATTGGGATGAACGCAGGCCACGGCGCCTTTGGCCCCGGCAACCGCGCGAACGCCACCATTGGCCGCGCGATCCGTTTGGTGATGTTGAATGTGGGGGGCGCGCAGCCGGGCGTCCTCGACAAGAGCACCCAGGGAACGCCGGCGAAATACACCTATTGCGTCGCCGAAAACGAGGAAGAGAGTCCCTGGGCGCCGTATCACGTGGAGCATGGCTACCGCGAGACGGCGTCGACAGTTTTCGTCATCGGCGCGGAATCGAACCACAACATCAACAGCCCATTGCCGAACGACCCAGAGGGCATCCTTAACGACGTGATTTCGACGATGACAACGGTCGGGCATAACAATGCGCGCGCCAGCGGACACTGCACCGTCGTGCTCTCGCCGGAGCATGCCCGGTCGATCGCGGCGCACGGCTGGACCCGGCACGACGTGCGCTGCTATCTGCAGATGTACGCGACAAACAAGTTCGGCGTTCTTGCCCATGACCACAAATACGGCAAGGTTTACAACCGCCATCTGCCGCGCTGGTATCGTCGCCAACTAGATTCCGACATTCCGATCGTGCCGTCTCCGGACAACATCCACCTCTTTGTCGTCGGCGGAACGGCCGGGCGGTTCTCCTCGTTCATCCCTGGCTGGGGCCACTATAACAACCCCGTGCTGCGGGCGATCGACGGCGAATTGCCAACCGGACATGGCCCAATCTGCGTTGACGGCACCTGCTATCTCTGATCGTCGAGTTGCGATTATCGTCTCGCCAGCCAACCTTGAAAGGCTCACTACATGAACTTTGCAACGCCGATATACGGTTACGATCCTCGCGGCAGCGTCGTGGCTGACCGGCTGTCGCTCGCGCCCCGCGTCGCCAGCCTCGATGGCCTGCGTATCGGCGTGCTCGACAACGCCAAGATGAAGGCGCGCAAACTGCTGGACGGCACGACCGACATCTTGCGCCGGGACCACGACCTTGCCGCGGTAAACTACTACCTGAAGGAAGGCTTTTCCTACGTCGCGACGCCGGAGATGATCGCCGAGATCGCCGCCAACAACGATGTGGTGATCACTGCGATCGGCGACTGAGGCTCCTGTACGTCGTGCTGTATGCGTGACGGAATCAGCCTCGAGAGCCTCGGCGTGCCGACGGCGATAATTGTGACGACGGAATTCGTGAACGAATGCGTCACCCAGCGGGCGGCGCTGGGGATGGAGGATATCGAGCCCGTCGTCGTCGATCACCCGCTGTCCAGTTGCACGGACGACGAGATCGCCGCCCGGGCAGTCCAGGCGGCGGGACAAGTTCGGCGCATCCTTGTCGGCGCCTGACGCCAGCGCTGCGAGGGGCCCGGCCATGCACCGCATACTTGACGGCGTTCGCGTTCTGGACCTGACGCAGTTCTTTTCTGGCCCGCAGGCCACGTTGTACCTGGCCGGGCTTGGGGCGGAGGTTATCCGCATCGACTCGCCGGCGACGGCGGCGACCGTCGCTCACGCTCCGCCCTATGCTGGCCCGCACGGCGTCGCGCTGGAGCGCCAGTCGCCGGATGACCTCGGCGTCAACTTCCTGAAGCGATCGCGCGGCAAGAAAGCCATCTGCCTTGACCTGAAGCAGGCGGAGGGACGAGAGCTCTTTCTGCGGCTGGTTGAAAAGGCCGACGTCGTGGTCGAGAATTTCAGCGTCGGCGTCATGGCGCGGTTGGGCGTCGACTATGCCGCTGTAGCCAAGCGCAACCCGCGCATTGTTTACTGCGCATTGACCGGCTACGGTTCGACAGGTCCGGACGCCGGGTTGAAGGCCTATGACGTCACGGTGCAAGCCGCCGCCGGGCTGATGAGCGTGACCGGCCTGCCAGGCCAGCCGCCGATGAAGGCCGGCACCGCGCTCTCGGACGCGATCTCTGGCGCCTTCGCCATGTCCGGCGTCGTGGCAGCATTGTACGACCGGGAGAAGACGGGCGTCGGCCAGTTCGTCGACGTCTCGATGATCGACTGCCTGTTCTCGCTGCTGTTCGACGATCCGATCGACTGGTACGAGCGCCTCGGCATCCCGGTGCGCCAGGGTAATCGCATCCTGCGCTTCTCGCCGGTGAACACTTACCAGGCGGCGGACGGCTGGGTCGTGCTTGGCGCCGCGACGACGGCCCAATGGCGGGGCATGCTTCAAGTCATCGGCCGGGCGGACCTACTCGACGATCCGGACTGGTCCAGGGTCGAATGGCGTCTGGCCAACAATGCCGCGGTCGATCGGGTGGTGCAGGAGTGGGCGACGGCCTTGACGGTCGCCGAAGCGGTCGAGCGCGTGCGCGCCGCCGGCGCTATCGCCGCCGCCATTCATGGTCCCGATGAGCTGGCGAACTGGCCGCATCTCCGCGCGCGCGGCATGTATGAAACCTTGGGCCACCCCACGCTCGGGAACCTGGATGGCGTCGGCGCCCCCGGCTTTCCCCTGAAATTCAGCAACGCCGAAACCGGCTATCGAAGCCCCGCCGCCCTGCCGCGCACCCACACCCACGAAGTCCTGACCGACCTCCTCGACCTCGACACGAGCGAAATCGCGCGGCTGGAGGCGGCGGGGGTAATTTGAATGCCTTAGAGTCTGTCCGGGATCATAGCGCGGGATTAGAGAGCCTTCTGAGCATGA
>CALAHN010000111.1 GCA_937891825.1 uncultured Alphaproteobacteria bacterium | reverse complement strand
GTGGTAGACTTTTGCGCCGCCAATTGGCTGGTTTTTACGCCGCCGTTGACACCATTGTCAGGCCGACGCTGCTTGATACAGAAAAGAGAGATTGGGAAAGGTGCTACTAGCAACACTTTCCAACGCCGCGTATGCCATCGATCAGCGGGTGCGTCAAGATTTTTTTCCGTTGGGTGCGTCAACCGCCTTACTGCGTCTCATCAGCGAAAATATCCTCGCCAAGGCTCTCCACCAGCCCCTTGACGTGGCTTTCCGACAGGTGCGCATACCGGCGCACCATCTGAAGCGTGCGGTGGCCCAGAACCTCCGCAATCTCCACCAGGCTCGCGCCCTTCATGGCAAGGTAGCTCGCCGTTGAATGCCGCAGATCATGAAAGCGGAAGTCTTCCAACTGTGCCGCGTCCCGCGCATTCTCCCATGCCTTGCGGATATCCATCGGGGCCAACCCGTCACGGCGCGGAAACAGAAAGCGCGTTCGGGGAGGATTGGGCAGGGCGGCGTACAGGGCTTCGGCCTTGCCGATCTGATCCGCCAGCAGCTCGCGCAAGTGACGGGCCGGCGGGGCGGCGCGCGAGTCGCCGTTCTTGGTGTTGCGGAAAACCGCCGCGCCGCGCTCAAGGTCCACGTCCGCCAGCGTCAGGCCCAGAATCTCGCTTTTGCGCGCGCCGGTCGAGAGCGCGAAGACGACGACGGTAAACAGATAATCGTTGTCGCTTGCCTTGCAGGCATCGAGCAGCCTGGCGCGTTCCTCGTCGCTCAGAAATCGCGTGCGCTCATCGCGGATATTCGTGATTGGGTTTACCCCGTCCATTAGGTTCTGCGGCGTCCAGCCCCACGCCTTGGCGTTCTTCAGCAGCACGGCAAGCATGTCGCGGTAGAGCTTCTGCGTCTTGCGGCTCTTGGGCTTTGGCGGGCTTTCCCCGGCCTTCAGCTTGCGCCGCGTGTCGCCTGCCTGCGCGAGCTTCGCCACCTCAGCCGAAATCAGGTCCGGTGTCAGATAGGACAAGCCGTATTTGCCAAGCACCGCGTCCCAATGCTTCAGATAACTCTCAGCCGCCCGCTGAGAGCTTTTTGC
Organism: uncultured Alphaproteobacteria bacterium; assembly: GCA_937891825.1. Lineage (GTDB taxonomy): Bacteria > Pseudomonadota > Alphaproteobacteria > Bin95 > Bin95 > VMCJ01. The sequence goes on along the minus strand of CALAHN010000111.1, from coordinate 45,548 downwards.
CTTGTGCGGTAGGACCTCTTGCCGGTATCGGGTAATAACGTCGGAAAGGGTCTTGCCCTTCGTCTTGGTGACGACGTTTGTCACCTCGCCGCGTCGGATGGCCGCTTCGGTCTGCTGCGCCCACAGTTTGGCGTCGGTCATGCGCTTGAAGGTCTTCTGCTTCTCCGGCAGCCCCTGGATGCGCACGCGGACCCGGTAATAGGTCTCGCCCGTCGCAGTCTGCTTGCGCTTTTCAATCGTAGCCATGAGAGCCTCACGGGGCAGGGCATAGGGACAATTTAGGGACAGTTCGTAGCAGGCTTTGTCCCTATTTGCCAACACCCCTCAACAAAGTTAATTGATCAAAACACTGAAAAATATATGGAAAAAAGTTGAGGTTTGTTGGTGCTGATAGGTTGGCGTGAAGCTCATAACCTGAAGGTCGCAGGTTCAAATCCTGCCCCCGCAACCAAAAATAATAGCCCTCAGGTCAATGACTTGGGGGCTTTTTTGTTTGGACGGAAAGCGTAAGGATTCCAGCGAGATCGCCGCGCACGTCGATCTCCATTTCGCCGTCCGCCGGCGTCAGCACGATGTCCTCTACCAGCGTCCTAGTGATTTCGGCGGTCTCTGTGCGTTTCTGTTCGTCTTCTCCGCGTCGCCGTGATCGTCCACGTCGCAAAGGCCGTGGTCGCCAAGCGTCTCGATAACCAGGCAGTCAGCGATGCGCCCGCCCTTGCACTGTTCGATCATGCGTTCAAGTTCATGGCGGAGCGCTTGCAGACGGCGGATGCGCCGGTCCACATCCGCCAACTGTTGTCTTGCGATCGCGTCTGCGGCCTCGCAGGTCTGCTCGGGGCGGTCCGACAGGCTGATTAGGTCCCGAATGGCCTGGAGCGGGAAACCGAGCTGCCGCGCATGACGTATGAAGCTGAGCCGCTGGATCGCCGCGTCGTCGTAAAGCCTTTGGTTGCCCTCGGAGCGCGGCGGCGCGGGCAGGAGGCCGATCTGTTCGTAATACCGGATCGTTTGGGCCTTGCAGCCCGCAGCATCAGCCACGCGGCCGATCGTCAGCGCGTTCGCCATGGCAATTTTCTCCTTGAACCAACAGTTACTGTAGCTTGTATCTTTAGCAAACGAGAATGTGCAGAGGAATGCAGGAGAACGCCATGTCGGTCGGGTGCCGCCATCATGAACCCAAGTTCGACGGAGCCTCAGACGGGTTCCGGCGGGCGCTCTGGGTCGTCATCGCCATCAATGCCGGCATGTTCATCGTTGAGATGGCAGCCGGGTCGCTTGCCGGTTCACAGGCGCTGAAGGCGGATGCGCTGGATTTCCTCGGCGATGCGCTGACCTATGGCATCAGCTTGTTTGTCCTGGGGATGTCTTTGCGCGTCCGGGCGACGGCGGCGTTGCTCAAGGGCCTCAGCCTGGCCGTTATGGGACTCTGGGTCTTCGGGTCGACGCTTTATCAGGTGCTCGTCCTCGGCGTCCCATCGGCGCCGGTGATGGGCGCCGTCGGCCTGCTGGCGCTTGCCGCCAATCTGGCCAGCGTGGCCGTGCTCATGCGCTACAAGGACGGCGATGCGAATGTGCGGTCGGTCTGGCTCTGCAGTCGGAATGACGCGATCGGCAATGTCGCCGTCATGCTGGCGGCGGGCGGCGTCTTCATGACGGGCACGGCATGGCCCGATCTGGCGGTCGCCGGGTTGATGGCGGGCCTTTTCCTGTGGTCGTCGTCACAGATCATCGCCCAGGCCCTCCAGGAGCGTCGGCATGCCGTCGCAACCGTCCCCGCCGAATAGGATGGGCGGCCGCGTGAGGCCCTGTACGTCCTGGCTTTTTGCCGAACGCAGCGTACGCGTGAAGCGTCGGATGACGGGCGCTCATCTGATATCCGGTCTGCTTTCGCGATTGATCGAATATCCGCTCGCGGAGCGGCTTGATCGGCATCCGGTCGAGCCAGAGATCGCGGCGTGCGCGGACCTGTTCGATGCCGATGGTCATGGCTTCATGCCCGTCGCCCGCCGGGATCGACCGGCGGTCTGCAATGAGCGCTATTTGGGGTGAACAATGATGGTCGGGCGCAAACCGTTCGTCTGCACGTCGTCCGGAGTTGGGGCGGCCGACGCGCTTGTTTTTCTGCCAGACCGGCTGGCTGCGGCGTCATGAGCGGGCCGGCGGATTGCCAGTTGCTCGGGCATTGGCGCATCACGAAGAGCGATATGTGGGATCGCGATTTCCTGGACCTTGTCGCTCCGGCGAAGATCTGCTTCGAGGTGAATGGCCACGGCGGCTTTGCTTTCGGCGCCATTGAAGCCGGCATGGGCCTTGAATACGGCCGCATTATCGTTTTCTTCCATTTCGAAGGCTTCGACGAAGGCGACGACGTGCGGGGCACGGGGCCGGCCGAACTCATGGACGACGGCGCGCTTGAGATCGAGCTTTCCTTCTGGAATGGCGACGACGCCATCCTTTACGCCCGGCGAGCCTGACGGCACTGACCAGCCAACTCTCTCGAACGCTAATTCCGCAGCGAGAATGTCACCGGCATGACGAAGGACAACTGGTCCGCCCGGATCGTCCCTGGCAAGGGCGGGAGTCTGGCGCGTTCCAGCATGGCGAGGGTTTGCCGGTCGAGGGCGCGCACGCCGGAGTCGCGGGTAATTCGGGCGCCTGAAATCACGCCGTGACGGTTGACGTTGAACGCCACCAGAACAATGCCCTGCTGGCTGCGGGCCTTGGCGCGGCGGGGGTAGCGCTTTTCCTGTTCCAGGATGGCGCGAACTTTCTGTGCGTAGGCATCGCGGGCATTGCTCTCCGCGGCGGCGCCGGGGAGCGCCGCGACCTGGGGCCGGGCGGCGGCGGACGCGCTTGTTGCGGCGTCCGCGTTCGCTGGAGCGTTCGCCAGGCCAGCGCTCGCCGAACTGGCTGCATCTGTTGCTGGGGCGCCAGGGGTATGTTGTGGACGTTCCAAGGCTGCAGGCTTGGGTTTCGCGACCGCCGGCGGCGACGCGTGGTTCTGATCGACGGCGGTTTCGGGCGGTCTGTGTGGGGGCAGCGGCGGCGGCGCGGCCGCCAGGACGGCGTCCGACGGATTGGCGGCGGCCGAGCGCAGCTCTGTCGGCGCCTCGGGCGGTTTTGCCGCCGCGGTCGTGACGGGTTGGGCGGTCGCGATCTTTGCCGGCGCCGGGGCGGCGACTGGGGGCGGCGGCGGGGGCGCGGTCGCCGGAATCGCGGTTGGTTCCGTGGGCTGGGCTTGAACGGCGGAAGCGCTGCGCTGGGGGATCGTAGCGGCTGGCGATAACCTGGCCGCGCTCGGCTTTGCTTCTGCCGGCTTCGCTTCGGCAGGCGTCAGGCTTTCGACCTGCCTGGCGGCGGGAGGCTGGGCTGTCGCAGGGTCTTTGGCGGGGGCCAGGCGCGCGGCCGTCACTGGGATTGCGGTCGGCGCCGGGATCGATTCTGAAGGTGTGGCCTGGGCGGGCAGCGCGCTTTGCCGAGGGATGGTGAGGGCTGGCGATAGCGTCGCCGTGCTCGGCTGCGCTTCGGCGGCGGCCGGCGCGGCTGCCGCCATCGCCGTGTGATCGCCCGGCAGCATGACCAAGCTGCCGGACTGGCCCTGGCTTGCCGATGCCTGGCCCGCCGGGTTCGGGGCGACATAGATGAAGACCGCGGCATGCAGTCCGATGGCGAGGGAGATTCCGCCGATACGCTCGACAAGCGTTCTGTCCATGGCCTATTGCCCCAGGATCACGACAAGCTGGCTCTCGGCGACCCGCGCCATCCGGAGGGCGCGGGCCGCCCTGAGGACGCTCGCGGCCGGCGCGCCCTGGTCCGCGCGGATGGTGACGGGCGCGTCCGGCGCGCTGCTCGCGATCGATGTCACGGTCGCCATCAAATCCTGTACAGGGACGCCGTTATGGGAAACACCGCCGTCCGCCGCGATATGCAGGATCGCCGGCCGCGCGGGCGCATCCGGCGTGGCGGCGGATATCGGCGGCGTGATGTCCGCCGGCTCCGGCGGCGCGATATGGGCCGCCAGCAGGAAGAAGATCAGCAAGAGAAACACGATATTGATCAGCGGCAGGATGCCGTCGTCGTTGATCTGGGCGCCGCGCCCTGCCTTGCCGCGGCGTAGTCGTGCGGCGGTCATGGCTATTCGGTCAGCACGACGGTCGTCACGCCGGCCGCCCGGGCGAGATCGACCAGGGTGATGACGCGCTGGATGGTCGCGCCCTCAACGGGCTTCACTGCCAGCGGGAGCGACGGCTGCAGGCGGAGGCGCGCGGCGAGCATCGCCGTCGTCACGCTCTCGCCGTCCAGCGACAAGGTTGCGGGGGCAGCGAGGAGGAGCCGGGTTTCGCCGGCGCTGCCGCTCAGGCCATCGGCGACGGAGAGGTCAATCTGGCCTTCGTGCGTGAAGCGGGACGCCAGCATGAAAAAGATCATGAGGATGAAGACGACATCCACCAATGGCGTGATGCCGATCCGGGTCGCGTTGCGTTGGCGGCGGATGGAGGGCGCCATGGCGCTGACTACTCCGCCGCCATGGCGGAATGCCGCATTGCGGGCGTCTCGGCGCCTGTCCCGGCGCGCGCGCCGGAGGTCAGCACCAAGCCGGTATAATGCTCCATCCGATGCGCCAATGCATCGAGCGTCCGTTCGAACCAGTTCGAGAACGCCAGGGCCGGGATGGCGACGGCGAGGCCAGCGGCCGTGGTAAACAGCGCCTCCCAGATGCCGCCGGCCAATATGGCAGGGTCGACCCGGTCGCCAGCGGCTTCCAGCGCCTGAAACGCGGCGATCATGCCGAGCACGGTGCCGAAGAGGCCCAGCAACGGGCTGACAGCCGCAATGAATTCCAGCGGCCGGAGACCGCCGCGCAGCTTTTCGATCTCGGCCGCGGCGGTGATCTCGGTGATTTCCCGGGCGATCTCCGGGGGCTTCTCGGCGGCGCCTGTCACGGCCGCCGCTACGGTCCGGGCAAGGGCGCTGTCGGCGGCGGCGAGGCCCCTGCTCGCCGCCGCGGCGTCGCCGGCCAGAAAGGCGTTGACGGAGGCCGCGACCGCGGCCGTCCGCCAGACCCTCGCCCGGCGGAAGCTCAGGATCTTCAAAAGCGCGATTGCAAGTCCCGTGACCGACAGGGCCGCCAGGATCATCACGACGGGGCCGCCGAGCGTCAGCACATGCGCCAGCGCCGCGACATCGAAACCGAGGCCGCTCTGCGGTGGGGTAGAAGCGATGGGTTCCACGGTCTTGGTCCTAGCTCTTGCCCCCTTTTGGCGGGGTCGCCAAAAGGGGGCTTAGATCAAACCAACCTTAGGCGGAACCGCCTAAGATTGGATAAGTTGATCGCTATCAATAAGATAGAGCATGGACTGCGCGTCCACTTGGATGCGCCATGCTCTAGGCGAGCGCTATCAGGCATCGAGAACATGGCTCGAGGCGTCGGCGGGCAAGGACTGCATGACGGCCTTGAAGCCTTCGAACTCCGGATGGCCAATATACATGCCGCGGGTTTCGCCGGCGCCGGCGTGGGCTTGCTTGAAGGCATCGGACTTGGTCCAGGCCACGAACGCCGCCTCATCCTTCCAGATGGTGTGGGATGCAAACAGGGTGTGGGTCTCGACCTCCGGACCGCGCAGCAGGTGAAATTCGACGAAACCCGGAACGTCGGCAAGGCGGCTGTCCCGCGTGCGCCAGACAGTTTCGAAGTCATCCTCCCGGCCTTTGACAATCTTGAATCGGTTCATGGCTATGAACATCGCTGTGTCCTCCGTTGACGCTAATGCGCTGAGCTTGATTTTTTCGGCTTGCGAATGCGAACCATTCGCATTATGAGTGCCGGAGCAATGTCGTCCGGCAGACCGCTGGCTTGCATATGAGAATGAATATCATTCGCATCATAGTCAAGCGCAATTTGCCGATCGATCAAGCCTCGCCAGCCAAGCGACGGTCATCCCGGTGACTGTCTCAGCCAGCCCCCAAAAACGCAATTTTACGCCGGGAGCGCAGCTGCAATGAACTGGAAGTTACTGAAGGCCACGATGCTTGGCGCGAGCACAATGCTCTCGACCCATGCTGCTATCGCACAGGAAGCAGCCGCCGGCGCGGACGAGGGCCGCGCCATCTATCTGGATCAGATGACGGTGACCACTACCCGCAACCCGCTGCCGGCCTTCGATGCGCCTGGCATGGTGACCGTGATCGATCGCGACGAAATCCAGCGCGTCCAGCCTTCGACGCCGGATGACGTCCTGAAATTCGTTCCGGGCGTCGAGTTCACCGGCGGACCGCGCCGCACTGGCGAGAGCCCCAGCATTCGGGGCTTTTCCGGCGCGGACGTGGTTGTGCTGCTGGACGGCGCCCGCCAAAACTTCGGTTCAGCCCATGATGGGCGTTTCTTCATTGACCCGGAATTGCTCCGGAGCATTGAGGTTTTGCGCGGTTCGGCATCTTCCCTCTATGGCAGCGGCGGCACAGGCGGCGTCATGGAATTCAAGACGGCGCGCGCCGGAGACTTCCTCGAACCGGGCCAGACCCACGGCGCCCGGGTCGCGGCCGGATATCAGGATGTGAACTCGGAAGAGTTCGGGTCGCTCACAGCCTATGCGCAATCGGAAGCCGGCATCGACCTGATCGGCAATGTCACCTACAGGGATAGCGGCGCGATCGACCTTGGCGGCGGCGGGCAACTGACGAACTCCGATGACAATGTCATTTCCGGCATGCTCAAGGCCGGGGCGGAGGTCAGCGAGGATCACTACGTCGAAGCGTCGTATGTCTCCTTCTTCAACAAGGCCGAGGAGCCGAATAATGGCCAGGGCCTCGGCGGCGCGGACGCTGTTGAAAAGGACATTTCTTCCCAGACCTTCCGCCTTGGCTACACTTACGACAATCCCGACGACAAGCTGCTCAATCTGGACATCACCGCCTATTACAATCTCGCCAAGGCGGATGAATTGCGGCTGGATAATCTCGGCAACGGACCTGCCGGCGAATTGCTGACCCGCGACGTCGAGACTATCGGTTTCCGGGTCGATAACCGGTCTGCCGTGACCCTGGCGGACAATCTGGCGTCGCTGATCACCTACGGCCTCGAATATTACCGGGATGAGCAAACGGGCGAAGCCGGCGGCGTCGTGCGCGACGGCGTGCCCAATGCGGAGGCCGATACTTTCGGCGCTTTCGCCCAGGCGGAATTCACCATCGACCATCTGGGGCCGATCCCCGGCGAGCTGCTGCTGATTACAGGCGCGCGCTTCGACTACTACAGCATTGAAAGCGACGTGGGCGGCGGGTCGAAAACCAAGGAGACCGCGGTCTCGCCCAGGATCGCGCTCACCTACAAGCCGCTGCCCTGGGCCATGACGTTCGCCAGCTACGGCGACGCCTTCCGCGCGCCGACCTTCGACGAGCTGTTTCTGACCGGCGTGCATTTCCAGATCCCCATCGGCCCAGGCATCACGAACCGCTTCGTGCCCAACCCGGATTTGAAACCGCAGCGGACCGAGACCTTCGAATTCGGCGGCGGCCTCCAGTTCGACAATGTCATCCAGTCGGGCGATCGACTGCAGGCCAAGGGTTCGTACTTCTATATCTACGGCGAGGATTTCATCGCGCTCGACGTCGTTCAGCCGTCGCCGTTCATCGACTGCAATCCGTTTATTCCAGGCAATTGCGACGGAACGACCACGTCCCGGAACATCGCCAAGGCGGAGCTGGAAGGCTTCGAAGCGGAAGGCGGCTATGAAAGCCATCGGTTCAAGGCGGCGCTTGGCTATTCGTCGATCACGGGCGAGGACGCCAGCACCGGCGATCCGATCGGCACGCTCGCGCCGGATCAGTTCACGGCGAGCTTCGGCGTCAAGATCCCTGAAATCGACGGGTTCGTCGGCTGGCGCGGCATCTTCGCGGCGAAGTTCGACGATACCGATTCAGCCGCTGAAGTCCGCAGCGCCTACAACACCCATGACTTCTATGCCTCATACGCGCCGCGCGAGGGCCTGCTGAGCGGCTTCCGCCTCGATTTCGGCGTCGATAACGCCTTCGACGAAGAATACAGCCGCACCTTTACCGGCGCCAACGAACCGGGGCGGAACTTCAAGGCCCAGGTGTCTTATCGCCTGAACTTCTAGAGGACAGCGCGTCCAAGCGGGCGCGCCGACCTTGCCTGACCATAGATGATGACGATCGACCCGCTTTTGGCAGTTGGGCCAAAGGGCGGGTCGATCCGAGAAAGGATGACGCCAATGCGCCGGTTCACCCGTGTGCTGATTGTCGCTCACTGCTTAGGATTGCCGCTTTGGTCGATGATGGCCCTGGCTGAACCGGCGAAGCGGGTGATCTCGATCGGCGGCGATATAACGGAGATCCTCTTCGCTATTGGCGCGGGCGACCGGATCGTCGCTGTCGATACGACCAGCCGCTACCCGGCGGCGGCGCTGGCTTTGCCGAATGTCGGCTATATGCGCCAGCTTTCGGCGGAACCGATCCTGGCGCTCGCGCCGGACCACATCATCGCCGTCGCGGACTCCGGCCCGAAGGAGGTGATCGCAATCCTGCGGCAGGCCGGGGTGCGGTTCACGGAAATCCCCGATGCGCCGAGCGTCGAAGGCGCGCTGGCGAAGATTCGCGCCGTCGCCGCCGCGGCCGACAGCGTCGAAGCGGGCGCGGCGTTCGCCAGCAGCATATCGGCGCGCATCGACGCGGCGCTCGCGGCTGTACCCCAGGGCCAGGCGAAGCCCCGGGCGCTTTTCCTGTTTTCCGTCGGCCGTGGCGGGCTGATGGCGGGCGGCGAGACCTCAAGCGCGGACGCCATGATCCAGCTTGCCGGCGGCCGGAATATCGCGACCGGCTTCAGCGGCTACAAACCGTTCGAACCGGAAGCCATGCTCGCGGCCGACCCCGAAATCATCATCGTCACGGAGCGCACCATGGCGGCGCTCGGCGGCGTTGAGGAGATCCGGGCGCAACCGCAGTTCGCGGCGACCCAGGCCGCCCGGACTGGGCGGATCGTGGCGTTCGATGGCGCGCTGCTGCTGGGCTTCGGCGCCCGCCTGGCGAGCGGGATCGAACATCTGACGGCGGCGTTCTATCCGGAGGCCGCGCGTCCGTCGGGCAAGCCGGAATGACCGCCCTGGCTGGAGCTTCCGGACGCGATGCGCGCGCCTTCACGATCGAGGCGCGGCTCCTGAAGGCGCGGAAAGCCGTTCTCTGGTCGGTCGCGGCCTCAGCGATCGTGCTGGCGGTCATGGTCCTGGCCGGTCTCGGCTTCGGGGCCGTCCGGATATCGCCCGCCGTCTCGCTCTCGATCGGCCTCTCGAAGCTGGGACTGCCGACGTTCGCCGAGTTTACCGCCCGGGACGATCTGATCCTCTCGGCGATCCGCGCGCCGCGCACGGCCCTGGGCATGCTGGCTGGCGGCGCGTTGGCGCTCAGCGGCGCTGCGCTGCAGGGCCTGTTCCGCAATCCGCTCGCCGACCCGACATTGATCGGCGTCTCGTCGGGCGCGGCGCTTGGCGCGGTCGCCGTCATTGTCCTGGGCGCCCCGGCGGCGGCGCTGTTGCCGACATACTTGCAGGCCAGTTTGCTGCCAACCGCGGCGTTTTGCGGCGGTTTGGCGGCGATCGGCATCGTCTACGTGATCGCCCAGCACGATGGCGGCACGAATATCGCGACGCTGTTGCTGGCGGGCGCCGCCCTTACCGCGATCTGCGGGGCCGGCATCGGCCTCTTCATCTTCCTTGGCGACGATCAGCAGATCCGGGACATCAATTTCTGGATGCTGGGCAGTCTGTCGGGCGCCAACTGGAAGGCCCTGGCGCCGGCCGCGGCGCTGATCCTGGCCGGCATGCTGGGCATCCTGCGCTTCGGCGCCGCCCTCGACGCGCTCTCGCTCGGCGAGGCGGACGCCCACAATCTCGGGTTCGAGCCGGAGAAGCTGAAGCGCTGGCTGATCGTCTGTTGCGCGCTTGCCACCGGCGCCGCCGTGTCGCTAACCGGGGTCATCGGGTTTGTCGGTCTGGTGACGCCCCATGTTGTCCGCATGATGATCGGCCCAGGGCATCGGGCGCTGCTGCCGACCTCGCTGCTGCTCGGCGGCGCGTTGATGCTGGCGGCGGATATCCTCTCCCGCACCGTCGCCGCGCCTGCCGAATTGCCGATCGGCATCGTGACGGCCGCCATCGGCGGCCCATTCTTCCTTTGGCTGCTGGTGCGCGGCCGCGGCCAGGGAGGCTGGTGAGCGATGCTGGTCGGCACGAGCATCAGCGTCAGGCGAGGCGGCCGTCGCACCCTGGATCGGGCCAGCATCCAGGTCGTCCCCGGCAAGGTCACGGCGATCGTCGGGCCGAACGGGGCCGGCAAGTCGACGCTGCTGCAGGCGCTGACCGGGCGGGTTCGCCTGGAAACCGGCAGCGTCGCCCTGGACGGCGCGCCGCTCGCGTCGCTGGCGCGGCCCGATATCGCCCGCCGGGTGAGCATTCTGCAGCAGCATTACCAGAGCGTCTTCGCCTTTCGGGCGTTCGAGATTGTCGCCATGGGCCGGGCGCCCCATGAAGGCCATGAAAGCAAGGCGGCGGCCGCCGGATATGTCGAGCAGGCGATGGCGGAAGCTGGCGTGCTCGACCTGGCGGACCGGCCGTCCAATCAACTGTCGGGCGGGGAACGGCAGCGGGTGTTTCTGGCCCGCGCGCTGGCGCAGATCCTGCCGCTGCACGCGGGCGTGCCCAGGTATCTCCTGCTTGACGAGCCGACGTCGAGCCTCGACCTCAGGCATCAACGCTCGACGCTTGGGTTCGCGCGGCAGATCGCGGCGGGCGGAGTCGGCGTGCTCACTGTTCTGCATGACCTGAACCTGACGGCGCGCTTCGCGGACGAAGCCCTGGTGCTGCAGGACGGCGCCCTCGTCGCTGCCGGTCCGCCAGCGTCGATCTTTACCGAACAGACGATCCGTCAGGTCTATGGACCGGGCCTGACGGTCTTCCCGGACCCGCAATCGGGCGCGCCCGTGGTCCTGCCCGAGGCCATCGAAGCCGCCGAGATCGTGACACGATAATGCCCAAGGAGCCGAGAATTTCCCCGTCATCAAAGCAGGCGCGCCCGGCCCAAAGCCAGCCCGCCGCTTCCCAGGACCAGACCCCCCGGACGACGACAAACGCCCTGATGCACGGGGGCAAGCGCCTCGTCATCCAGCATAACGAGGAAGACTACATCCTGCAGATCACCCGCGCCGGCCGGCTTATCCTAACGAAATAGCGTCAGTCCGTAGAAGACGATCGCGGCGAGGATGGCGGCGGCAGGCACGGTCACGACCCAGGCGACGACGATGGTCAGGAAATGCGAGCGCCGCACCAGCTTGCGGCGGCGCAATTCTTCCGGCGCAATCCTATCGCCCGGCGCGTCGGTCGCTTGACCGCCGACCATCTGCCGGCGCCGCTTGCTGTGCCGGGTAAAATATTCCCGGAAGAACCCGACGCCAAAGACCGCGCCGACCGCGATATGGGTCGAACTCACCGGCAATCCGAGCCAGGAGGCGATGATGACCGTGACGGCGGCGGAAAGCGCGACGCAATAGGCGCGCATCGGATTCATCTTCGTAATCTGGTCGCCGACCATCCGGATCAGTTTCGGCCCGTAAAGAAACAAGCCGAGACTGATGCCGAGCGCGCCGATCACCATGACCCAGCCGGGCACGACTGCCTCGGCGGCGATGCCGCCATGGGCGGCGCTGTCGAGAATCGCCGCGAGCGGGCCGATGGCGTTCGCGACGTCATTGGCGCCGTGGGCGAAGGACAGGAGCGCCGCCGAGCAGATCAACGGAATTCGGAACAACTGTCGGAGCGAGCGGTTCCGGTTCTCCATGCCGATCGACTGCCGCCGGATCAGCGGCGCGGAGATGCCCCACGCCAACACGAAGGCCGCGACGCCGATCCCGGCGACGGCAAGCGGCGGCGCCTGCCAGAGTTGCCGCAGGCCCTTCAGCGTCAGGTAGGCGGCGAACGCGCCCGCCATGACGGCGATCAACAGTGGGATCCAGCGCCGGGCGGCGGCGATCTTGTCCTCCCGGTAGATCAGGTTGATCTTGATGAACGCCAGAAATCCCGCCGCGATGACGCCGCCCATCAAGGGGGAGATCACCCAGCTTGCGGCGATCGCGCCCATCATCTCCCAGTTCACTAGGCTGAAGCCGACAGCCGCGACGCCGGCGCCCAGAACACCGCCGACGACCGCATGGGTCGTGGAGACCGGCGCGCCCAGCACCGTCGCCAGATTGACCCAGACGGCTGATGCGATCAGCGCCGCCATCATCGCCCAGATGAAGGTCTGGCTGTCCTGAACCTGCGCCGGGTCGATAATGCCCTTGGAGATCGTCGAGACCACGTCGCCGCCGGCGATCAGGGCGCCCGCGCTTTCGAAGATGGCGGCGATGGCGATCGCCGTCATCAAGCTCATCGCCCGGCTGCCGACCGCGGGGCCGACATTGTTCGCGACATCGTTGGCGCCGATGTTCAAGGCCATGTAGCCGCCGAGCACCGCCGCGAAGATCACCAGCGCCGCGCTTTCCGCGACGCCCACATAGAGCGCCGCCAGGACCGCCGAGGCCCCGAGGAACAGCAGCGCCAGGCCGTGCGCGACCAGGCCATGGGCGACATGCCGCGTCGCCGCCTCGACGTGAACGATCTTCTCGAGGTCCTTGTCGAGCGAGGACTTCATCAGGGTCATGAACGCATCTCTCGGATTGGAAGCAGGAGCCGGGCGCGCCCAGAGGCGCGCGCCAGCCAGGGTGTCATTGATCTAGAAGCGCGGCGGACCGAGGCGAGCCGGCGCCGCGGCAAGTTCGGTCAGCAAGCGGGCGAGCGGACGGTCGGCTGCGATGTCGGCGGCTTCCGCAATCGGCAGCCAGCGGATCGACCGCTGGCCGCGTTCCTTCCAGTCGAGCAATTGGAATGTCGCGTTCAAGGGGAAGACCAGCACCTCGCACGGCGCCGGATAGCCCCGATCGGTCAATTTTTCATAAGCGTAGGCGCCAACCGCATCGTCGCCGAGCGCGCCGAGGACGCCAGCTTCCTCCTCGGCTTCCTTGGCCGCTGCTTCGGCGAGCGACAGGCCGTTGACCGGCCAGCCCTTGGGAATGATCCAGCGCTTGCGCCGGCGGGAGGTCACGAGCATCACCTCCAGCCCATCCTTGGTAAGGATATAGGGGAGGGCGCCGGTCTGGCGCAGGACGCGGCTGCGCCTGAAAAGCCCAAACAGGTTCATGATTCGGCGCTCCGCAGGCGTGCGGCCGCCCCCGGCCCGGCGGCTGCCGTCCTGAGCGCTGCGGCGACACTGTCTAACGCCATGGCCGAATCTCCTTTCCGCCAACAATAGAGCATGACGCGTCCAAGCGGATGTGCGGTCTACGCTCTATGTGATGAATGGCGATCAATTTATCCACCTTTTGGCGTTTGCGCCAAAAGCCGGGCCGATCCCGAGCAAGGCAGTCCCGGCGGAATTGCCAATGGGCAGAAGGCGGCTTGCCAAGCGGACGGCTCGCGCCCGGAAACGCGGCGCGCTTGGGGGAGTGGCGCGAATGGCTGCGCTGAATAGAATGGTCGCCGACGCTTGGCTTTCCGGCGTCCGCAACCGCGATCACGCCTGAGGAGTTCCCGCCAGCATGTCCCAATCCGTCGCCCGTCTTCTTGTCGAGAGCCTGGAAGCTCATGATGTCGATCAGGTCTACTGCGTTCCGGGGGAGAGCTATATCGGCCTGACCAGCGCCATGGTCGAGCGCAATTCCATCCGCGTCATCGTATGCCGGCACGAGGCCGGCGCTGGCTTCATGGCCGCGGCGGACGGGCGACTGCGGAACCGGGCCGGCGTCGCCATGGTGTCGCGCGGGCCGGGGCTGTCGAATGGCATCGTGGCGCTCCACACCGCCTATCACGACGCGACGCCCCTGGTCATGCTGATCGGTCAGGTCGAGCGCAAGGACTTCGGCCGGATGGCGCTCCAGGAGCAGAACTATTCCGTGCTGCTCGGCGACATCACGAAGCAGGTGATCGAGGTGAACGAGCCGGATATGGCGTCCGAAGCCATCGCCCGGGCCTTCCATCTGGCCGAAAGCGGCACGCCCGGCCCGGTCGCAGTGATCCTGCCGGAGGATATTTTCGACGACCAGACCGACGCGCCGGTCGATCGCCCCCGCCCGGCGGTCGCCGCCGGCCCGCGCGCGGCCGATCTCGAGCAGCTCATCGACATGATCGACCGGGCGGAGCGGCCGCTGGTGCTGGTCGGCGGCGCCCTCATGGCGGACGCCGTCGCCGATCCCGCCGTCTTCAAGGACCTGAATACATTCGCTGAAACCTGGACCTTGCCGATCAGCCCGACCCATCGCCGGCCGCAGCTTTTCGACGCCCGACACCCGAATTATGGCGGCTACATGGGCATCCGCGTACCGCCCGCGCTGATCGACGAGATGAAGCGCGCCGATCTGATGATCGCGCTCGGCGAACGCATGACCGATACGGTCAGCCAGTCCTACAGCTTCCCGACCGCGCCGCAGCCGCAATTGCCGCTGGCGCATATCTGGCCCGACCCGAACGAGATCGGCCGGGTCTTCCGCCCCGACCTTGGCATTCCCTGCAGCCCCCATGAGCTGATCAAGGCGCTGCTGAAGCGCGGCGCGCCGGAGAATGCGAAGCGCCGGGCGGACTGGGTCGCGGGCTTGAATGCCATCCATACGAAACTGCTGGCGAAGGAGTGGCGCCCGACGACCGATGGCGTGAACTTCGCCGCCATCGTCTGCGAGATCGACAAGCATCTGGAGGACGACGCCACGGTGACGTCCGACGCCGGCAATTTTGGCAGCTTCCTGCACCGCTATATCGGCTTCCGCCAGGGCCAGGTGTTTCTGTCGTCGGTCGTCGGCGCCATGGGCTCCGGCATGCCGATGGCGGTCGCGGCCGCGATGCGGCGGCCGGGAACCCAGGTCGTCGCCTTCATGGGCGACGGCGGCGCGCTGATGATGGGCAACGAAATCGCGACCGCCATGCAATATGGCGTCGCTCCGATCGTCATCATTTCCGATAACGCGATGTACGGCACGATCGGCATGCATTCCTATGTGCGCTATCCCGACCGGCCGTTCATGGACGGCACGCGCCTGACCAACCCCGATTTCGCGGCCTGGGCGGAAAGCTTCGGCGCGGTCGGCATCACGATCGCGGACGAAGCGGACGTCGCCGACGGGATCGCCCGGGCCTTCGCGGTCAAGACGAAGCCTGTCGTCGTCCACTGCAAGACTTCGGCCCAACAGATGAGCGCATGGCGGCGCTACGAACCGAGCGCGACCCTGCCCTGATCGCCGGCCAAGAAAGGACCCTTGCCATGGCCGATAACGCCGAATGGCTGAAGCTCTACGCGGAGCCGACGCTGGAGCCCGATCTGCCGATCGTCGACCCGCACCATCATCTCTGGGACGGGCATCTCGGCGGCTATGTCTCGCCGCGCTATCTGATGCACGAAATCGCGGCCGATGTTTCCAGCGGCCACAATATCGTCGCGACCGTGTTCGTCGAATGCGGGGCGATGTTCAAGGCCGACGGGCCGGAGCATCTGAAATGCGTCGGCGAGACGGAATTCGTGAACGGCATCGCCGCCATGAGCGCGTCCGGCCGCTACGGACCGACGCGGATCGCGGCCGGCATCGTCGGCACGGCGCCCTTGCTGATGGGCGAGAAGCTCGCGGCTGAAACCCTTGACGCGCAAATGGAAGCCGGCCTTGGGCGCTTCCGCGGCATCCGGTGCGGCGCGACCCACGACCCGAGCCCGGTCGTCCCCGCCGGCCGCACCAAGCCGCCGCCGGGGATGTATGGCGACGCCACGTTCCGCGCCGGCTTCAAGCATCTGGCGCCCCGGCAATTATCGTTCGAGGCCTGGTGCTATCACCCGCAGATCCCCGGCCTGACCGACCTCGCGACGGCGTTCCCCGACGTCACGTTCATCCTCGATCATTTCGGCGGTCCCATCGGCGTCGGCCCCTATGCCGGCAAGGAGGATGAGGTCTTTGCGGCCTGGCGGACGGCGGTCGCCGATCTTGCCCGGCGGCCGAATGTCATGGCGAAGCTTGGCGGCCTTGTGATGGAGGTGAACGGCTTCGGCTGGCAGGATCGTCCCAAACCGCCGACGAGCCAGGAACTGATGGAGCGGACCCGGCGCTATTACGAGACGACGATCCAGCTCTTCGGCGTCGAGCGTTGCATGTTCGAAAGCAATTTCCCGGTCGACAAGCTGGCGGGCAGCTACAATACCCTCTGGAATTCCTTCAAGCGCCTGACCGCCGGCTATTCGGCGGCGGAGAAGGCCGCGCTCTTCCACGATACGGCGGCGCGGGTCTATCGGCTGACCTGAAGCCTTGCATGGCTCAAGCCGCTTTCCGGGCATGCATCAGCTTCGTCATGCCAGGAATGAGCGGCTGGGTCGAGACGTCAGTGAAGCCGACGCCTTCCATCAGGCCCGCGAGCCAGGTCGGCGTCAGCGACTTGGCGGCGGGCGTGAACGCCAGGTGCTGCAATTGCCAGAGCGCTGCAAGCGTCGGGCCGGAGCGGTCGTCGTCGACGATGAAGTCATGCACCAGGAAATGGCCGCCGGGGTTCAAGCTTGCGAACGCGCGGCGGGTCAGGTCGGGGATGGCAGTGCCGGGCACGCCGTTGAAGAGGTAGGACATCAGCACAATGTCCTGGCCGCCGGGCCAATCGTCCTCCAGGGCATTGCCGTCAAGGAAGGCGATGCGGTCGGACATATCGGCCTTGGCCACATAGTCCCGGCCGAGCGCGGCGACATTGGGGAAATCGAGCACGGTCGCCGTGAGGCCCGGATTGGCCTCGCAGAGCCGGATGGCGAAGGCCCCGGTGCCGCCGCCGACGTCCATCATGGTCTTGGCGCCGTTGAAGTCGATCAGGCGCGCGACCGAGCGGCCCGGCCCAAGCGAGCCGGCATGCTGGCTTTCGCTGTAGAGGCGGGCTTCCTCGGCGTCGGAAAACCATTCGGCGTAGGATTCGATGATCGGCCGTTCGCTTGCTTCCCCCGTCACGACGGCTTCCAGGCCGGTCATGATCGGGAACATCTGCCGGTCGATCTGCAGGCGCAGATAGTCGCCGAAATCATATTTTGCGCCCTCCACCAGAAAGGCCTCGGCGCCGGGCGAGTTCGCGTAGAGTTCGCCTTCGCTGGTCACGAGGCCAAGCGCGGTCAGGGCGGTCAGCAGCGTCTGGATCCGGTTCTCCAGCGCGCCCGCTTCTTTCGCCAGTTCGGCGGCTGTCTTCGGCCCGTCCGAGAGCTTTGTGAAGATGCCGACATGTAAAGCGGCAAACAAAGCCTTGGAGGCCATGAAACCGAAGGCGATCTGGCTGATCTCTTCGGCTTCCTTGATGATTTTCACGACAGATAATCCTTGCACAGCGAAAAATCGATCAGAGCGCACAAAACAGAAATGCCCGCGCCACGGCCAGGGGCGCCTGGCGGGCATTATCGTCTAGGATGCGCTGATCATGCTTGGATCTGGATTGTAGCAGCTTGCTTCGCAAAACTTAAGCGCCCGGCGCAAAACTATTGCGAAGGCCTCGCCTGGCCCTATGCCTTGAAGGCGAACATGGGGCTGGACCAGGCCTGGAAGCCGTCTTCGGTGAAGACGCACACCCAGAGCTGGTTGTCGCCCTCGGGCTTCAGGGGAACCTGCACTTCCGCCGTGAAGGCGCGACACGCGTTGACTTCGGGCAGGCGGAAGATGCGCAGCTTCCGCTCCAGGCCGCCGGCGTCAAGCGCCACGTCGTCCATGCCGATATCGCCGGAGCGGACGGTCAGGGCGCCGTGGTTCGTCTGGATTTCAACCTGCCCGTCCGGGTCCTCGTCGAGCCAGACATCGAAGCCGCCGAAATTGCCGGTCGTCATCGCGTCGAAGGTGACGGCGTCGGCGCTATGGACTTCCAGCCGCCGCTCCAGGTTCCAGGCGTTGACCTTGGCCATGCGCTTGATGACGGAGCCGCCGAACCGCGCGCGCCCGCGCCATTCCGATTGGCGTCCGCGCCCCCGGTACTCCGCCCCGCTCCAGATCACGCGAAGGCGGGCGCCAAGATCATCTTCGGAAAAGCCGCGGAGCGTGTGGACGACATCCAGCCCGTTCCGCACCTCGATCCGCTCGATCGGCGCCTGGGTGATCGCCTCGATCCGGATCGAGGCGACGTCGGCCGTAACGGCGGCGATATCGCCCATCATGATGCGCTCGGCCGGCGCTGCCTTGGCGTCATCGAAGGCGTTCGGGTCGCGGTCATACAGCATGGCGCCGCCCTCGAAGGCGGCGGTGACGTCAAGATGCAGGCGCGTCCCCGTCGTGCCGTAGTGATGGCGTTTGCGCAGGCAATCGAAGATGCCGTCGCGCGTCAGTTCATCGGTCAGGAAGCAGGTCAGGCCGCCATAGGCGCCGAACGTCGCGGCGCCTGGGTAGCTCGCGCCCGGCCGGCCCTTGTGGCCGTCGCTGTTGGCGACAAGGCCGGAGCGGTGGCCAAGCTTGAAGCCGTCGGTCAACAGCCATTCGAACGTGCCCCAGGCCGAATGCACCTCCATCGCGGTCTCGAGCTTCGGGTCATGGGCATAGGCGATATCCGCGTAGCGCCCGCCGACATGGGCATAGATGCAGACATCCTCGTCCTTCAGGGCCTCGAACAGCTTGTTGGCGTCGGGCGCGTCGGTGTCGATATCGGACCGGTCGGTCAGCAGCGCATGGCTGGATCGCCGGATCGGCCGGCCTTCCGTCCGGAAGTAGACGTTCCGGTCGCCGCCGACGCCGGTATTGCCGGACCATTCATAGCCCGGCAGCACGCAGAAGCGGCCCGGCTCATGGAATTCGGCCGCGAGCTCCTGCAAATAGGCCCAGAAGGCGTTGTTGATCTGGAAATCGTT
Organism: uncultured Alphaproteobacteria bacterium; assembly: GCA_937891825.1. GTDB lineage: Bacteria > Pseudomonadota > Alphaproteobacteria > Bin95 > Bin95 > VMCJ01. Next base: position 26,627 of record CALAHN010000111.1, on the reverse strand, counting down.
CGCCTGATGGCTCGTGGCGTCGAGAAAGGATTTGTTGCGGGCGAAATCGAAATAATGCCGCGCGGTCGTGACGCCGATCGATTCGCCGCTCTGGCCGTGCATGTCGCCCCAATAGCCGCTGACCGCGCCCTGGCGCACGACCATGGGATGGGATTCCGCCAGCAGCGCCCCGGTCTCCCGGTCGAGCGCCTTGATCCGAAGCACGCCTTCCTCGGCGACCGAAAGGCCCTCGAATGTGTGGGAGCGCTGGCCTTTGGCGTAGTCGAAGGTCGCGGGCAGGCCGTCGACCGGCAAGGTGGTCTCGAAGCGGATGGCGGCCTCGGCGCTCTCGGTCGGGTTGCCCCACTTGTCCTCGGCCTTGATGCCGAAGATGAACGTCTCCCCCGGCCGGCGAAGGCTGGAGAGCACGGCGCGCCAATGGGTCGGCGGGCCGGGACGGACTTCGATGGCGGGCGTTCCGGGCACGGGCGTGAAATGGCCGGTCGCGACCACGTCGGCGAACACCTTGAATTCGAAGGCCGGGTCGATGAACGTCGGCATCGCCATGCCCGGCGAGCCCTTGGCTGTGTCGCCGAAGACGATCTCGATGGTGTCGCCCTCCCGCATGTAGCCGCCGCCGACGGCGATGGTGAGCGCCTTGAAGCGCGGGCGGTTGTGGGCGCGGGCATCGTAGCTGAGCGCCAGTCGGCAGCCGTTGCTGGCCTTGGCGGTGGTGTAGCCGGGGCCGGTCGGGTCGGTCATCTGGAGGCGCCCGAAGTCCGACATGGAGCGGAACGCCACCCGAATGGCGCCGGTATCGTCAAGGCCATAGCGGCCGACGGTGTAGATCAGGCGGTAGGTCTGATAGCTCCGGGCTTCGACGGCCGTCTTCGGCCCGATCAGCGTGACATGCCCATAGAGCGTCGGGTCGCCCGCGGGCTGGACGGTGGAACCGGCTTCGCCGACCAACAGGCTATCGATGAGATTGTCACGGGGATCGGGCATCGGCTCTGGCATTCCTGTCGCTGCGGCATGGTGAACTGGCGATAGGGTCCGACGTCAGCACGTTGAGCGCAAGCAGGAAATCGCCGAATGGGGGACGATGCAGGAGCGGGTCGCGGCGCTATAGCCAGCCGCCCAGCTCGCGCTTCGCCAGATCGGTCAGGAACGCGATCTGCCCGTCGCTGTCGTTGAGGCAGGGGACATAGCTGAAATTTTCGCCGCCGGCTTCGTGGAATTCCTCGGCGAGGCCGATCGCGAGTTCTTCCAGGGTTTCGACGCAGTCCGCGACAAAGCCCGGCGATATCATCGCGACCGACTTCGCGCCTTTCGCCGGCAGCGCTCGGATGGTTTCGTCGGCATAGGGCTGAAGCCATTCCTTCGGCCCGAAGCGGGACTGAAAGGCCATCGTCAGCTTGTCTTCGGGCCAGCCCAGGCGTTCGCGGAGAAGGCGGGCGGTCTTGGCGCAATGGCAGTGATAGGGATCGCCTTTCTCGAAATATTCCTTCGGCAGGCCGTGGAACGAGGCGATCAGCACGTCCGGGACATGGTCGAGGCTGGCATAGTGCGCTTCGACCGACCGGGCCAGGAGGTCGATGTGGCCAGGGTCGTCGAACCAGGGCGGCGCCGTTCGGACCGCCGGTTGCCAGCGCTCCCGCATCAACTGGCGAAAAGCCTGGTCGCAGGCGGTCGCGGTCGTCGCGGCGCTATATTGCGGGTAGAGCGGGATCAGGAGCAGCTTGTCGCATCCAGCCGCGATCATCCTGGCGACGGCCGGGCCGGTCGCGGGCTCGCCGTAGCGCATGGCGTAGTCGACCATGACGCTCGGGTGTTCGGCCGTCAGGGCCGCGGCGACTTTCTCCGTCATTTTCCGCGTATAGGTTCGAAGCGGCGACTCGTTCGTCTCCTCGTTCCAGATCTTCCGATAGGCCTTGCCGGATTTGCTCGGTCGGAATGTCAGGATCGGTCCTTGCAGGATCGGCTGCCACAGGAGCTTGGGCAGTTCGATGATGCGGCGGTCGGAGAGGAATTCCGAGAGATAGCGCCGCATCGACCAGTAATCCGTCGCTGTCGGCGTGCCGAGGTTCAGCAGCAGCACGCCGATTTTGGGACCGGGCAAGGGCGGATGATCGGCGGGCAGGGCATGGGCGGCGGACAAATAAGCTCTCCGGAACAGCGGTTTCAGACACCGCCCAGAGATATCGCAGCCCGCCCCAGAGTCTATAGCAAGCAGCTACATCGCCTTCTGCGCGGTGAAGATCGAGGCGTAGCCCGCTTTCGACCAGTCGGGCGGCACCGGGCAGGGCCGGGGATCGAGATGGGCGATCTTCGCGGGCGCCCCCCGGACGATCTCGCCGGTCTTCGAAGTCGGCGTCGGCGCGGGCATCCAGGGGAAAGCGTCGGCGGAGCTGTAGACATACAGCAGCAGCGGGCGCGCCCGGTCCGTCAGATTGGCGAGCGAGCCATGCACCGTCCGGCAATTGATCGCGATCACGGTTCCGGCCGGGCCGGTCAGATCGACGGCGGAGCGGACATCCGCGGCTTCGGCGTCGGCGTCCGAGATATGGCCGGTCCATGCGTCGTCGGGGCCGAAGTGGGAATAGATCGGGCCGTTGTGGCTGTTGGGCACGCAGGCGAGCGGCCCTTCGGCCGCCGTCACGTCATCCAGATAGATCCCAAGCGTGACGGGGCTGTAATTGGTGTGCGGCCATGCCGGAATATCCTGATGCCACTTCACCAGTTCGCCCGTGCCCGGCCACTTGTAGTTCAGCTTGGCGCTATGAAACTTGACGTCAGGCCCGACCAGATCGGCGGCGATGCCGGTCATGAAGGGCGCAGTCGCGACCTCCCAGAACAGCGGGTCCAGGTCGACAGGCCGCCTGAGACGGCGGACATGAGGCTGCTCGGCGGAATGGCGCGGGCCAAGGTCGAAGGCCTCATTCGAGGCGGCGACGCTGCGGCTTTGTTCCAGAAATTCGGCCGACTTGGCGCGAATGCGGTCGAGCATGTCCGGCGGCGTCACGCCTTCGACAGTCGCGAAGCCTTCGGTGAAATACCGGACCCTGTCGGCATCGGACATGACGATCGGCTGTTCGGCCAGAATATCCTCAGGTCGCATCGGCAAGCCCTCCTGTCGGCGGTCGCCACGTTCTAGGCTGGCGGCGCCTTGCGCTTCAAGAATTCGACGACGGAGCCGGCGAAGATATCGTTCCGGTCGCCGGCCACCATATGCGCCGCATCCTTGACGCTGACATATTCGGCGTGCGGGCATTGCTGCAGGAAGGATTGGGCGCCCTCCTCGCTCAACACGTCCGACAAGCCGCCGCGCACCAGCAGCGTCGGCAGTTTCAGATTGTCCGCCGCCGCGGCCAGTTGCTCCCGGTAAGTGCGGATGCCATGGGCGTTCGAGCGGGCCTGGCGCCGCGCCGGATCCCAATGCCAGACATATTTGCCGTTGGGCGCGAGGCGGACATTCTTCGCCAGTCCGTCCAGGTGGCGCGGGCGCTTGCGGTGCGGCTGATAGGCGGCGATGGCTTCGGCGACTTCCTCCAGGCTGTCGAAGCCCTCGGGCTTCTGGTTCATGAAGGCCTGGATCTTGGCCACGCCTTCCGGCTCGATCTTCGGCGCCATATCGACCAGCACCAGGGCCGCCGCGTCGACATGGCCCTCGCCGACCGCCAGCAGGCTGGCTCCGCCGCCCATGGATGCGCCGACCAGCGCCGGCTTCGGCCCGCCTTCCGCCTGGATGATCGCCTTCAGATCCTCGACCATACGATCGCCGGTATACAAGTCCGGGTCGGCCGCCCAATCGGAATCGCCATGGCCGCGCGCGTCGAACGCGATGGCGCGGTAGCCCGCATCGGCCAGGGTTTCGCCGGCGCCCTTCCAGGCGTGGCGCGTCTGCCCGCCGCCGTGCAGCAGCAGCACAAGCCGTCCGCCCGGCTGCCCCCAGACATCGCCGGCGATCCTGAGGCCGTCGGCCCCATCCCAATAGTGCGACGGCTCGGGCGCGCCCGGCAGTCTTTGTCCTGCGCTCATGGTCACTCAATCAGCTTTGCGTAAGGGAGAATTCCGTGCCGGCGATGGTCACACTTCCGGGCGTCACCGACAAGCGCCGGACCGCCGCGGCTTCGAGGATCGCCGCCGGGTCGGCGGCCGCGACCGTGACGCCGATCAGGCCTTCGCCTCGATCGTCCGTGGGCGCCAGGAAATCGATGAAGCCATTGTCGAGCGTGATCCGCCATGCGGCCCCGGCTTCGCCGACCGGGCGCTCCAGGATCGCGCCCCAGCGCTCGGCGAGGGCTTGCGGGTGGGGGGACTGCAAGGTGCAGCCGACCATGGCGACAGTGCGGTCGGTCAGGATGGCGCTTTCCCAGTCGTCCCCCGCCGGATGCCATGGACCGTCGACGGCGTCGCCGGCCTGCCGGTCGACTTCCAGCATGCAGCCGCCTGTGTCGCGCGGGTGCAGTTGCGTGCCGAGGAAGTCGCCATAGTCCATGTCGTTGGCGACGCGGACGCCAAGCCGGGCATAGTGTTCGCGGCGGCGTTCGCCGTCGTCGCATTGCAGGATGACGATATAGCCGCCGTCGCCGCCGCGGCGCTCCAGATAGCGGCCGGCGGCGGTGCCGGGCTGGACCGGCGCCACGACTTCCAGGAAGTTGCGGCCGATGGGCATCAGCGCGTTTTCCAGCCCATATTTCGCGACCGCCGGATCGTGAAAGCATTCCTCGATCCCAAGCACGGCTTTCAGGTCGTCGACCGCCGTGCGCAATTCGTCCGCGACGAGGCAGATCTGGCGTAAGCGCAGCATGGTTTCTAGCGCCCCTTGAATGCCGGTTGGCGTTTTTCGACAAAAGCCTTGGCCGCTTCCAGGTGATCCTCGGTCATGCCGCAGCGCGCATGGTGCATGGCTTCGAGATCGAGCGACGCCGCGAGGCCGCCGGTTTCGGCGGCGTTCAGATTCCGCTTGATATAGGCGAGGGCGACGCGGGGACCGTTGGCGAGCTTGGCGGCGAAAGCCTGGGTTTCCGCGGCGAGGCTTTCGGCTGAAATCACTCGGTTGACGATGCCAAGCTGCAGCGCTTCCTCCGCTTCGACGGCGGGCGAGGCCATGTAAAGCTCCTTGGCCTTGGCGGGGCCGACCAGCCGCGTCAGAAACCAGGTCCCGCCAAAATCGCCCGAAAGGCCGACGCGCGCGAAGGCGGTGACGATGCGCGTCGTCGGGTCGCCGAACCGCATGTCGCATGCCAGCGCCAGCGACATGCCGGCGCCCGCGACCGGCCCGCGGACCATGGCGATGGTCGGCTTCGGGATATCGTGCAGCAAGCGCGAGACTTCCATCCGCCGCCGGAGCGCGTCGAGCCGGCCTTCCATCGTCGGCGCCCGCTCGGAGCCCGTGGACATGCTCTTGACGTCGCCGCCGGAGCAGAAGGCGCGGCCGGCGCCGGTCAGGACGATGGCGCCGACGCCGTCGTCCTCGGCCGCGCGCGCGACCTGGTCGTAGAGCGTGCCGAGCATCGCCGATGTGACGGCGTTCAAGCTCTCCGGACGGTTCAGGGTGATGGTCAGAACGCGGTCCCGCACGCTGCCGAGGAGGGTTCCTTCGGCGGCGCTCCAGTCGGTGCTCATCAGTTTCAACTCTCCACGGATTGGTCGCTCGGTCGAAGGGTAGCTCTTCAGGCGACATTCGGCCAATAGTGGGCGACCAATGCAAGCCATTCGCCCGATCATCCTCACCTTATCGCGCCGCTGGGCGGCGCTGCCCGGCAATTTCAGGGGAATTGTCTGGGCGCTTCTGGCCGCCCTGGCGTTCAGTTGCATGCAGGTCGCGATCAAGGAAGCCGGCCGCAGCTTGCCGGTCTGGGAAATCCTGACGCTGCGGTCGCTGATCGCGCTCCTGTTCATCATGCCGGTCGTCTATCGCGCCGGCCTCACGAGCCTTAGAACCGCACGGCCGAGGATGCATATCTTCCGGTCCTGCCTTGGCTTCGCCGGCATCTCGACCCTGGTGCTGTCGCTCAAGCATCTCGACCTTGCGATCGTCGCGACCCTGGGCTTCGCCAACACGCTGTTCGTCATCCTGTTCGCCTGGGCGTTCCTCGGCGAGAAGATCCTGAAGGATCGCACGCTCGCGACCGCCGCCGGGTTTGTCGGCGTGCTGATCTGCATTCGGCCGGGGCCGGAGGGCGTCGATATCTGGGCGCTGGTCATGCTGGCCTCGGCGCTGTTTGCGGCCGGCGTCCACACCACCGTGAAAAGCCTGACCCGAACCGAGCGGCCGACGACCATCCTGTTCTGGGCCTATGTCGGCATCCTGACGCTCTCCGCCATCCCGGCTGCGCTGACCTGGGTCGAGCCGACGGGGCGGGACCTCTTGATGGTGGCCGGCATGGCGGCCTGCACGACGCTTGGCCAGACCTGCATGGTGATGTCGCTGCGGGCGGGCGAGGCCGTGGCCGTGGCGCCCTTCAGCTACACGCGCATTCTCTATGCCACGCTGTTCGGCTTTCTGCTGTTCGGGGAAGTCCCGGCCTGGTCGACCTTCGCCGGCGCCGCCGTTATTGTCGCTGCGACGCTCTATCTGGCGCTTCGGGAACGGCGGCGGCCGTTGCGGAAAGCGCCCCCGGCTGGCTAACCTTGGCGGCCGCGCCGAAGGAGGATGCTTGTCCCATGTCTGCCGATGTCGACCGCCTGCGTGACCTGATCGCCGAAGCCAGGCGCATCGTTATCTTCACTGGCGCCGGCGTTTCGACCGAGTCGGGCATTCCCGATTTCCGCTCGCCCGGCGGCATCTGGACGCGCTTCAAGCCGATCTATTTCGACGACTTCATGTCCAGCCGCGAAGCCAGGCGCGAAACCTGGCGGCGCAAGCTGGAGACGGACAAGACCATCAGCGTCGCCGCGCCCAATCGCGGCCACAAGGCCATCGCAGCGCTCGTCAGCCGCGGCAAGGCCAGCGCCATCATCACCCAGAACATCGACGGGCTGCATCAGGCCTCGGGCGTGCCGGACGACAAGGTGATCGAGCTGCACGGCAATTCCACCTACGCGTCCTGCCTGGACTGCGGCGAGCGCCATGAGCTTGCCGAGATCATTCCGCCCTTCGCGGAAGCCGAACGGCTGCCCGAATGCAAGGCCTGCGGCAGCGAATATGTGAAGACAGCGACCATTTCCTTCGGCCAGCAGATGCCGGAAACGCCCATGCGGCGCGCCCAGGAGGAAACCCTGGCGGCGGACCTGTTCATCGCCATCGGCTCGTCGCTGGTGGTCTATCCCGCGGCCGGCTTTCCGGTCATGGCGAAGCAGAACGGCGCCAGGCTCGCGATCCTGAACCGGGAGGCTACCGACCTCGACCGTTATGCCGACCTTGTCCTGAACGCGGAGATCGGGCCGAGCCTCGGCGCCGCGGTCGGATTGAATTGAGCGCCGGCGCCGTTTGGCGGTAGGCTGGCGGAACCCTGATCCAGAAAGAAGCTCGCCGCCATGTCCGATCCCGCCTTCAAATCCCTCGCCGACGTCATCGCGCATCGTTATGGGAAGGGGACCGTCGGCGGCGGCAAGTCCGGCAAGGACATGCCCGCGGACGATGTGCTGGCGGGCATCCTCAACCGCCGCACGCACCGGCGCTACACGGATGAGCCGGTGCCGGACGATCTGCTGGACGTGCTGTTCGCGGCCGCGTTCTCCGCGAGCGCCAAGTCCGACCTGCAACAGGGCAGCGTCGTGGTCGTCAAGGATGCGGCCAAGCGCAAGGCGCTCGCCGACCTGATCCCCTCCATGCCCTGGATTGGCAAGGCGCCTGTCTTCATGGTGTGGATCGGCGATTCGCGCCGGATCCGACGGATCTGCGAACTGCGCGGCAAGCCGTTCGCCAACGATCACCTGGACGCCTTCCTGAACGCCGCCGTCGACGCCGCGCTCGCGATGCAGACCTTCACGCTCGCGGCGGAGGCGAAGGGCCTTGGCTGCTGCCCGATCAGCGTCGTCCGCAATCACCTGGACGCGATCCGCGATATCCTGGAACTGCCGCTATACACCTTCCCCGTCGCCGGCCTTTGCCTTGGCTGGCCGGCCCAGACCGGCTTCATCTCCATGCGCCTGCCGCCCAAGGTGAACGTCCACACCGATCGCTATGACGACTGGGACCTGGCGGAAGAGCTTCAAGGCTATGACAAGCGCCGGGACGCGCGCTTCGCCATCCCGGCCGACAGCCACAAGATGACCGATGTCTACGGCCCGGCGCCGTTCTACGGCTGGTCGGAGGACAAGGCCCGTCAGGTTTCGACGCCGGAGCGGGACAAGCTTGGCCGCTTTGTCCGCGCCCAGGGCATCCGGACGGATTGAAGGCCGGATCATGACCTTCAAGGCGGGCCATTGGTTCGCCGCCCATACCGGCGGCTTCGGCCGCGCCTTCTCGAACCCGAACTATCGCATCTATCAGACCGGGAATGTCTTCTCGCTGATCGGCACCTGGGTGCAGCGGGTCGCAGTCGGTTGGTTGGCGTGGGAGTTGACCCATTCCCCCGCCTGGCTCGGCGCGATCGCGGCGGCGGAACTGGCGCCGTCGTTATTGTTCGGCCCGATCGGCGGCGCCGTCGCCGACCGCGTCAGCCGGCAGGCGCTCTTGCGCATAACCCAGTCCATGTTGTGCGTCGTCGCGGCCATCATGGCGGTCTGCACCCTGACGGACGTCATAACGCCATTGCTGCTGCTTGGGCTGAATGCGCTGGCGGGCGTCTTCGTATCGTTTGGCCAGCCCGCCAGACTCTCCATGGTCCGGGACCTTGTGCGGCCCGCCGATTTGTCGGCCGCCGTCGCGACCAACTCGGTTTTATTTAACACCGCGCGCTTCGTCGGCCCCGCCATCGCCGGTTTTGTTATCGCCCATGGCGGGGCCGGATGGGCGTTCGCCTTGAACGGCATCTCGTATCTGGCGTTCATCATCGCGCTCTACCGGCTGAACCTGCCGCCCCGCACGCCGCGCACGCGGGCGCCGGCCAGCTTGTTCGCCGACATGCGCGAAGGCATCGCTTATGCCGCCCGCCACCCTGGCGTCGGGCCGATCCTGCTGCTGCTGATCGCCAACGCGGTCACGGTCCGGTCTTATGTCGAACTGCTCCCGGGTTTTGCCGACGTGGTGTTTGGCAAAGGGGTTGACGGCCTTGCGGCCCTGACGGCCTCCATCGGCCTCGGCGCGATCGCGGCTGGCGTCTTTGTCGGCGGGCGGAATGGCTTTCGCGGCCTGACGCGGCTGGCGATCGACGGGGTTTTCCTGCTGGCGGCCGCGTCCATCCTGTTCGCCGCGACCGAAAATTTCTGGATCGGCATGGCGGGCGCCGCCTTGTCGGGCGCGGCCATGGTCGTCTCCGGCGTCGCAATGCAAAGCTTGATCCAAGGGGCGACCGATCCGGCGATCCTGTCCCGGGTGCTGTCGCTTTACGGACTTTCCTTCCGGGCCGGGCCGGCGGCGGGCGCGCTGATCATGGGCGTCGCTTCCGAATTCTACGGCCTGCAGGCGCCGGTCATCGCCGGCGCTCTGATCTGCCTCGTCGCATGGTTCTGGACGCGCCGACGCATGACCGAAATCGCCGCCGCGCTGGAAGATGGCGAGAGCGCGAAGAGCCAGACATAGTTCGGCGCTTGCCGGACTGCGCGGCTCAGCGCAGGGCGCTTTTCGATTTTCGCGACTAGTCCCGTCGCGATAGACGTATATAGTGCGCTGCAGCATTCATCATTTTGCGCCTGTCACGGCGCGCCCGTCAGAAGGAAAAAAACCGACAATGCGCATGCTTTCCGTTCCCGCCCTTGCGGCGTTCGTTCTTGCAACCGCCGCCACGCCGGCCTTCGCCCATACGGCGGGCGGGGATTTCGCATCCTTCGCATCCGGGATCATGCATCCGATTTTCGGTCTCGATCATCTGTTGGCGATGGTTGCTGTCGGCCTTTGGGCCTGCATGCTCGGCCGCCGGGCGCTCTGGATCGTTCCGGCCGCGTTCGTCGCGATGATGGCCGTCGGCTTCGGTCTGGCGTCGCTTCAGGTTTCGCTGCCGGTCGTCGAGCCGGTCATTCTGGCCTCGGTCGTCGTTCTGGGGCTCGCCGTCGCGTTCGCGGCCAAGCTCGATGTCCGGGCGGCGGCTGGCGTCGTCGGCCTGTTCGCGCTCTTCCACGGTCACGCCCACGGCGCCGAGCTTGGCGAAGCTGGAATGATGCAGTTTGCCGTCGGCTTCCTGGCAGCGACGGCGCTGTTGCACGGCGTCGGCGTCGGCCTCGGCCGCATTGTCGGCCAGGCGGCAGGCGTGCTGCCGCGCGCCCTTGGCGGCTTGACGGCTTTTGCCGGCCTCGCGCTCGCCTTTGCCTGATCGCCGCCTGATCGCCGCCTGAACGTAGCCTCATCAGGCGAGCATCGCGCTCGCCAAACTGAAACGCCCCGGCCGCGAAGCGGATTCGCTGCCGGGGCGTTTTGCTGTCATCGCGCCGGATTGGCGCGGCCGGACTTGCGGCTTCGGCTCAGTAGCCGAGCGCCAGGCCGTCCTTCCGGGGATCGGAGCCGCCGACAAGCGTGCCGCTCGCCTGATCGATCCAGATCGCCTGTCCGCCGCCATGGGGGCTTTGCAACCGCTGCAGGACGTGGCCGCGCTGGGCCAGGACCGCCGACGTCGCCGCGTCGATGCCGTTCTCGGTTTCGACAATGCCGTCATAGGCGAAGATCCGAGGCAGATCGAGGGCTTCCTGGGGGTTCAGGCCGAAGTCGAGCATTGACGAAAGCACGTAGCTCTGTCCGATCGGCTGGAAGTGGCCGCCCATGACGCCGAAGGGCATTACCGCCGCCCCGTCCTTGGCGAGCATGCCCGGGATGATCGTGTGCATCGGGCGCTTGTTCGGCGCGATCTGGTTCGGATGGCCTTCCTCCAGGACGAAGCCGAAGCCGCGGTTCTGCAAGACGACGCCGGATTTCGCCGCGACGATGCCGCTGCCGAAACCCTTGAACAGCGAATTGATGAAGGAGCAGGCATTGCCGTCCTCATCGACGACGGAGATGTAGACCGTGTCCGCATGGCGCGTCATGCCGGCGGGCGGCAGGTTTGTCGCCGCCTTTAACGGATCGATCCCGGCGGTCAACGCCTTGGCGTAGTCCTTCGAGAGCAGCGTCGCCAGCGGCACGTCGGAGAATTTCGGGTCGGCGATGAAGGCGTTCCGGTCCCGGTAGGCGAGACGGTTGGCTTCGATCAGGCGGTGCAGGCGGTCGACCGCGAGGGGGCTGGCGGCGACCGGCATCGCTTCGATCATGTTCATCATCAACAGCGCGATCGTGCCGACCCCGTTCGGCGGACATTGGAACACGTCATAGCCGCGGAACGTCGTCTGGATCGGGTCGACATACTCGCCGGCGGCGCCGGCGAAGTCCGAGATCTCTTGGAGGCCGCCTTTCGCCTTCAGGGTCGCGACGATGTCTTCGGCGACGGCGCCTGCGTAAAATGCATCCCGCCCCTTGGCCGCAATCGCCTTCAGGGTCTCGGCGAGCGCCGGCTGGCGCAGCACATCGCCAGCTTTCGGCAAGGCGCCCTGGCTGTTGAAATAGGTCGCCCGCGCGCCGGCGTCTCCAGCGAGCTTGTCGGCGGAACTGGCGAAATCGGCCGCCGTGCGTTCGTGGACAGCGAAACCGTTTTCCGCATAGCCGATGGCGGCCTGCAGCAGCCGGTCGAGCCCGAGCTTGCCATGGTCGCGGGAGAGGGCCGACCAGGCGTCGATGGCGCCGGGCACGGTCACGACATGGGCGCTCCGCGGATCGAGCGCCTTGATGCCGGCGTTCTGGAAATAGGCGAGCTCCGCCTTGGCGGGCGCGCGGCCGGAGCCATTATAGGCGATCGGTTTGGCGGCGCCCTTCGGCTGCCAGAGGACGAAGCAATCGCCGCCGATGCCGGTCGAGCCGGGCTCGGTCACGCATTGGACGGCGCATGCGGCGATTGCGGCGTCGAGGGCATTGCCGCCCGCTTTCATGATCTCCAGCGCGGCGAGCGTCGAGGAGGGCTGGCTGGTCGCCGCCATGGCGCGGGTCGCGCGGGCGGCCGAGCGGCCGGGCATGTGAAGATCGCGCATTCAGAAGTCCTTCATTTTCGAAAACGTTTATTAGTCTTAACGTCCAATTTACCCATAATCTGCACTCTCCGCCCAGTGAACCTTAACTGGGAGGATATGCCGTCATGAGCGCCCATCGTTTAGCCGCCCTCCGCCATCGCCATAATGTCTTTGACCGGCAACTGTCGCTGGAACTAAAGAACGCCCAGCCGGATGAAGACGCCATGCGCTTTTTCAAGATGCAGAAGCTTCGCATCAAGGATTTGATCATGGAGATCGAAGCCGATGTGGCCGCGCAGTCCGCCGCGCCCCGTCGCCATCTCGAAGCCCAGCCGTTCAGCCAGCAAGCATTCGCCTGACGCTGCTGCGATCAGGAGGACGTAAACTGCATTTGCGCAAGGCGGGCATACAGTCCGCCTTCGGCAAGCAGGGTCTGATGATCGCCAGATGCGACGATCCGCCCGCCATCCAGCACCAGGATGCGGTCGGCGTTCTGCACCGTCGCAAAGCGGTGGGCGATGACCAGGGTCGTGCGATTTTTCTGCAACCGCTCAAGCGCGCCTTGCACCGCAGCTTCGCTTTCCGAATCGAGCGCGCTCGTCGCTTCGTCGAGCAACAGGATGGGCGGGTCGCGTAGAACAGCCCGCGCAATGGCGATGCGCTGTCGCTGTCCGCCCGACAGGCGCACGCCCTTCTGGCCCAGGTCCGCATTGAACCCATCGGGCATCGCCTCGATGAAGCCAAGCGCCGCGGCGGCTTCCGCCGCATCCCGAACCTCCTGATCCGTCGCATCCGGTCGGCCGAAGCGGATATTCTCCGCGACCGTCGCCGAGAAGATCGCCGGCTCCTGGGGCACAAACCCGAACTGGCCGCGCAATTGCTGGGGCGTCAGCCTCGCGATATCGACGCCGTCAAGCTGGATCGAGCCGGATGTCGGGTCATAAAACCGCAGCAATAGCTGAAACACAGTCGTCTTGCCGGCGCCGGACGGGCCGACAAGCGCCACGGTTTCGCCGGGCTGGATGGCGAAGCTGACGTCGCTGAGGGCGGATTGCTCCGGCCTCGCCGGGTAGACGAAGCCGACATGGCTGAAGGTGAGGGCGCCCTTGACCGGCAGCGGCAGCGTGACCGGCGCCGCCGGCGCCTGGATCGCCGGCTCCTCGGCCAGCAGTCCCGCCAGCCGCTCGGTCGCCCCAGCGGCGCGTTGCAGATCGCCCCAGACCTCGCTCAATGCCCCGACGCCGCCCGCCGTCACGACGGCATAAAAGACGAAAGCCGAAAGCTCGCCCGCCGACATCTCGCCGTCGAGCACCATGTGGCCGCCGGTCCAGAGCACGAGGCCGACGGCGCCGAACACCAGAAGGATTACCGTCGCCGTCAGGAAGGCGCGGGCGCGGATTCGGCGCACGGCTGTGGCGAAGGCGGTCTCAAGCCTGCCCGAGAAGCGATCGAGATCGGCATTCTCCTGGGTGAACGCCTGGACGATGCGGATGGCGTTGACGCTTTCCTCCACATGGCCCGCGACCAGGGCGATGCGGTCCTGGTTTTCCCTTGAGAGCTTCCGCACCCGGCGGCCGAAAATCACGATCGGCGCGATCACCACGGGGATCGCGAGCGCCGTCGCGCCCATCAATTGCGGGCTGGAAAACGCCATCAGCGTCAGCCCGCCGATCACCAGCAGGAAATTCCGCATGGCGACGGAGGCGGCCGAGCCGATCACCGTCTGGATGACTTCCGCATCCGCCGAAAGCCGGGAAAGCACTTCGCCGGTCGGCCTGGTCTCGAAAAAAGCCGGGCTGAATTGCAGCACCCGGGCATAGACCGCCCGGCGCAGGTCCGCGACCACCCGCTCGCCGATCCAGGTGACCAGGAAATAGCGCCCGAAGGTGCCGATCGCCAGCAGCACGATCATGACGCCGAGCCAGAGCAGCGCCGAATCCAGGACGCCGGGATTGTCGGCGGAGAAGCCGTGATCGATCAGCTTCCGCAAGCCCATGCCGATGGTCAGCACGGCCCCGGCCGCGACGGCGAGCGCCAGCAGCGCGCCAGCGATCCTGGCCCGGTAGGGCTTCAGGAAGGGCACGAGCATTCTGAGCGGCTTCAGGTTGCGGCGGCGCTTTTCCGGCGGAGCGGTCTGATCTGTCACGTCGGGTTGTTTCTTTTGCCTTGCATGGGATGCGGCGTAGCGTATCGCCTGGCCGCCGGTCAATTGGCCAGTGCGTCGCGTAGGGGCGCGCAGCGGCGCACAGCGGCGCAGAGCGGCGCGCAGAGGCGCGGAGCGGCGCGTAGAGGATCGCGCAGGATCAGCGCCATACGGGCGCGTGCGCGCTGAGCGGCGCGGCTGGCAGGGTCCAGGCCCCCGGCGTCGCGGACAGGTCCGCCGCCAGGCCGATCCGCCGCAGATGGCCGAAGGGGCCATGCTCGTCGATCATATGGGCCTCGATCGCCTCCGGGCTCGGCTCCGGCGCGCCGAGGCCGTCGATGCGCCCGAGGCTTTCGAGCCAGCGCCCGGTCCAGGCGAGCGCCGTCCGGACACGCCACGCGCCGCCCGCTTGTCGCTGCTTCAGCAAGGCCGTCATGGCCGCGGCGGCCATCAGATAGCCCGACCCATGATCCAGCGCCTGGGCCGGCAGGGACTTCGGCGCCCCGTCGGCGAGGCCGGCCGCCCGCCCGCCCGCTTCCGCGATGCCGGAAACCGTCTGCACGATGCTGTCGAAGCCGCGCCTGTTGGCCCACGGTCCCTGATAGCCGAAGGCGCAGAGCTGCACGGAAACAAGGCCAGGATTGATCGCGAACAAGGCGTCCGGGCCAATCCCGGCGGCGTCAAGCGCGCCCGGCCGGTAGCCCTGCACGATGATGTCGGCGCCGGCGGCCAGCTCCCGGAAGGTCGCAAGGCCCTCCGGCGTCTTGACGTTCAACAGGGCGTTGCGTTTGCCGGCGCCCCCGTCGAGCACCAGCGGCCCCCGGTCGGGATAGCGCGGAGGCGTCAGGCGGAGGACATCCGCCCCGAATGCGGCGAGCGTGCGGCCGCAAACGGGGCCCGCGATCACCCGGGTCATGTCGAGCACGCGGATGCCGTCCAGCGGGCGCTTCGGGTCGGCGCTCCAGGGCCGGGCCGGGCCAGCGCCGATCCTGGCAAGATCGACGACCGGCGCGCCGTCGAGCGCCTTGCCTGCCGGATGCGCCCGCCATTCCGCTGTCGTCCGCAGCTTGCCGCCGGGCAGTTCATGGTCGATCAGCAACTGCTCCGCCTGATCGGCGGTCATGGCGTCGAGCGCCTTCTGCATCCCGGCGCGGGAATACTGCGCCTTGAAGGCGGCGGTCGCGCCGGCGAGATGGTGCGGGTAGTTGCAGTGCAATTGAACCCAGCGCCCATCGCCGCAGCGATAATGGCCCGAGATATCGTCCCAGAGATATTCCGGCTCCTGGCCGACGATATAAACATGCCGCTCCGAGCGGAAGCCGATGGATGCGGCTTCCCGGTCGACCGAAACCGTTTGCCGGGCGCCGGTCCGGGCTTTCCAGATTTCCGCCGCGGCGAGACCGGCGGCCGCTTCGGACACCTGGGCGGCGAGGCCGACCTGGTAGATCGACGGCAGGCCGGGGCCGTCGCCGGTAAAGCGCACGGTTTCAGGCGCGGCCGGATCGCCGCCAAGGGCGGACCAGACGCTGGCGAAGGCAGTTTCGGTCGTTTGCGTCATGCCTGGCTCGCTTTCGCCGCGGCTTCCATCTTGTCGAGGGTCGTCGTCGTCGAGATGACGTTGGGGTCCATCTTGAGGCAGATCACGGCGGGCAGGCCGCTGGCGATGGCGCGGTCGAGGGCCGGTCCGAACTCGGCGGTCTTCCGCACGGTCTCGCCGTGGCCGCCGTAAGCTTCGATCAGCTTCTGGAAGTCGGGGTTCTTGAGTTCGATCGCGATCGCCCGCCCCGGATGGCGCTTGGCCTGATGGGCGCGAATGGTGCCGTACATGCCGTTGTCGAACAGGAAAATGATCGGCTTGCCGCCATATTGTTTGGCGGTCGCAAGCTCCTGGCTCGTCATCATGAAGCCGCCGTCGCCGACGAAGCCGAAGACCTGCCGGTCCGGGTAGGCCAGCGCCGCGCCGACCGCCGCCGGCACCGCATAGCCCATGGCGCCGCTGGTCGGCGCCGCGAAGGTGCGCAGTTGATGGAATTGCATGTATCGCATGGCCCAGCCGGAGAAATTGCCGGCGTCGACCGTGACGATGGTGTCGGGCGTCGCGCGCTTGCGGATCTCCAGCATGCAGGTCGCGAGGTCGAGCTCGCCGTCGCCGGGCTGGGGCGTCGCCCAGGCTTCGAACTCGGCCCTGGCGTCCTTGCGCCACCCGGCCCAGGCCGGGTTCGCGACCGGCTGCATCGCCTTGGCGGCGGCCGCGAACTCCGCCATGCCGGACTGTATCGCGAGGTTCGGCTGGTAAACCCGGCCCAATTCCTCGGCGAGGGCATGGACATGGATAAACTGCTTCGACGGCTTCGGGCTTTCCATCATGGCATAGCCCTGGGTCGTGATTTCGCCGAGGCGCGCGCCGATGACCAGCAGGAGATCGGACTCCTTGACCCGCTGCAGCAGCTTCGGCGCCGGGGCCGTCGAGAGATCGCCGACAAAGTTCGGGCCGGCGTAGTCCATGATATCGAGGCGCCGGAACGAGCAGGAAACCGGCAGATCGTTCGCTCTCGCGAAGGCGGCGATGTCGGCCGCCGCTTCGGGCGTCCAGCCGCCGCCGCCGACTACGACGAGCGGCTTCTTCGCCGCGCCGAGCATGGTTCGAAGTTCGGCCATGCCCGCAGGCGCGGGCGCCGCGCGGGAATAACGGTAGGGGGCGGCGTCCGGCGCGCTAGTAAACTCGCGCAGCATGTCTTCCGGCAACGCCAGCGCCACAGGGCCGGGGCGGCCGGACATCGCGGTCTGGAAGGCGCGCGCCAGATATTCCGGGATGCGGTCGGCGCTTTCGATCTGGGCGGTCCATTTCGTGACCTGGCCCAGCATGCGGCGATAGTCGATTTCCTGGAATGCTTCGCGGTCGAATTGGTCGCGGGCGACCTGGCCGATCAGCATGATGAGCGGCGTCGAGTCCTGATGCGCCGTGTGCAGGCCGATCACGCCGTGACAGGCGCCGGGGCCGCGCGTCACCATGACGACGCCGGGCTTGCCGGTCAGCTTGCCGTAAGCTTCGGCCGCATTGGCGGCGCCGGTTTCATTCCGGCAGGTGAAGAGCTTGAAATCCTTATGATCGTAGAGCGCGTCCAGCAGCTCCAGATAGCTTTCGCCAGCGACGCAGAATGCGGTGTCGCAGCCGTGCAGGCGCAGTTGATCGGCCAGAATCTGGCCGCCGTTGCGCATGTTAGCGCCAGCATGTGCGGTATCGGGCATAGGGACGTCGTCTCCTCGAAGCGTGATGTTTCGTGCGAAGATGGCCCGTTGCCCAAGAGAGAGTCAAACGGGCGGAGGCGCCTGCGGCGTCACTGCGCTTGAGCCTACGACATTTAAGACTATAGTCCCGGCGCAATCCCGCGAACGCTGCACACTTTTTGAAGCCGGCCACCGGTCCTGGAGCCTATTCGGCATGGAAATCCGTAATATCGCCATCATCGCCCACGTCGATCATGGCAAGACGACCCTGGTCGACTGCCTGCTGCGTCAGTCCGGGTCCTTCCGCGCCAATCAGCGCGTTATCGAGCGCGCCATGGACTCCAACGATCTGGAGCGCGAGCGCGGCATCACCATCCTGGCGAAATGCACGTCGGTCGAGTGGAAGAACGTCCGCATCAACATCGTCGACACTCCCGGCCACGCCGATTTCGGCGGCGAGGTCGAGCGCATTCTCGGCATGGTCGATGGCGTTTGTCTGCTGGTCGACGCTTCGGAAGGCCCGATGCCGCAGACCAAGTTCGTGCTGGCCAAGGCGCTGGCGTTGGGCCTCAGCCCGATCGTCGTCGTCAACAAGGTCGATAAACCGGAACAGCGCGCCTACGAAGTCCAGGATGAAACCTTCGACCTGTTCGGCGCGCTTGGCGCCAACGAGAAGCAGCTGGACTTTCCCTGCGTGTTCGCCTCCGCCAAGGCGGGTTGGGCGAGCCTCACGCCGGACGCGCCGTCAACGAATATGGACGCACTCTTCGATCTGATCGTCGCGCACACCCCAAGCCCGAACGTCGAGCCCGACGCGCCGTTCCGGATGCTGGCGACGACGCTCGAGGCAGACCCGTATCTCGGCCGCCTTCTGACCGGCCGCATCGAATCCGGCGTCGTCCGCGCCAACCAGTCCGTGAAGGCGCTGCATGCAGACGGCTCGGTCATCGAAAGCGGCCGCATCACGAAGCTCCTGGCGTTCCGGGGGCTGGAGCGCCAGTCGGTCGAGCAGGCGCAGGCGGGCGACATCGTCGCCATCGCGGGCCTGCAGCAAGCGACGGTCGCCGACACCATTGGCGAGCCGACGATCACTGAAGCCCTGCCGGCCCGGCCGATCGATCCTTCGACCCTCGCGATGACGTTCGCGATCAACGACAGCCCGCTCGCCGGGACCGAAGGCGACAAGGTGACGTCGCGCCAGATCCGCGACCGCCTGATGCGCGAGGCCGAGGGCAATGTCGCCATCCGGATTACGGAATCGGCCGAGAAGGACGCGTTCGAGGTCGCCGGGCGCGGCGAACTGCAGCTCGCCGTGTTGATCGAGCAGATGCGCCGTGAAGGCTATGAGCTTTCCGTCAGCCGCCCGCGCGTGCTGTTCCGCGAGAACCCGGAAACCGGCCGCCGCGAAGAGCCGATTGAAGAAGTCGTCATCGACGTCGATGAAGAATATTCGGGCAATGTCGTCGCCTCGATCTCCGAGCGTAAGGGCGAACTGCAGGAAATGCGGCCGTCCGGCGCGGGCAAGCAGCGGCTGGTGTTCCTGGCGCCGGCGCGCGGCCTGATCGGCTATCACGGCCTCTTCCTGACCGAAACCCGCGGCGCCGGCATCATGAACCGCGTCTTCCACAGCTATGCGCCGCACAAGGGGCCGATCGCGGCCCGGCGGACCGGCGTGCTGATTTCCATGGAGACCGGCAAGGCCGTGCCCTACGCCCTCTATAACCTGGAAGAGCGCGGGCAGTTGTTCATCCCGTCAGGCGTGCCGGTCTATCAGGGCATGATTATCGGCGAGAATGCGAAGCCGGGCGATCTGGACGTCAATCCGTTGAAGTCGAAGCAACTCACGAACTTCCGGGCGTCCGGCAAGGACGATGCGATCACCCTGACGACGCCGATCGACATGACGCTGGAAAAGTCGCTCGCCTATATCGCGGATGACGAACTGGTCGAGGTGACGCCCAAATCGGTCCGCCTGCGCAAGCGCTATCTCGATCCCCATGAGCGCAAGCGCGAATCGCGCAAGGCGGCCGCCGAATAAGCGCGGCTGATTCCTAAGGCAGGCGGCGGCGCGGCCGGCTTCAACCGATGAAGCCGGCCTGCTGCGACAACAGCACGGCCATCACGAGGGCCAGTATCAGCACGATGAATCCGATGATGCGGCCGTGGTTGATGCCGATCAGCGTCATCAACGCGGCGATCAGAAGCGCGATCGTAAACAGCCCTGCCAGCAGCTGGAGCACGGTCTGTCCGGAAAAAATCAGGACGAAATTCAAGACCACGAGCAGCACAAAGATCAGGAACGAAGGGCTCAACAGGATGGACATGAGGCGCGGGTCCGTTCGAAATGTCCGAAATGGAAGTGCACCATAGACCAAAGCGCTGGAACGCCGCCATAGGAGAGCATCATGAAAGTGGGCATGGTCATCGGATATTCCGGCGCCGGCTTCAGAATGCCGGATGCAGAGATAGCCGCCGCCGAGCGCCTGGGCTTCGATTCCGCCTGGACGTCCGAAGCCTGGGGCTCGGACGCCGTGACGCCGGCGACCTGGGCGCTGGCCCATACCAGGCGCTTGAAGGTCGGCACCGCGATCATGCAGATGCAGGCGCGCACGCCCGCCTGCGCCGCCATGACGGCGATGACCCTCGGCGCGCTCTCCGGCGGCCGGTTCATTCTGGGCATCGGCCCGTCCGGCCCGCAGGTGATCGAGGGCTGGCACGGCGTGGCCTACGGCAAGCCCTTGCAGCGCACCAAGGAATATATCGCGATCGTCCGCCAGATCCTGGCGCGGGAAGCTCCGCTGGAATACGCGGGCGCGCACTATCAGATCCCCTATCGCGGCGCGGACGCCACGGGCCTCGGCCGGCCGCTGAAAAGCATACTGCATGGGGACGCCAGCCTGAAGATCTATACCGGCACGATCGCGCCCGCCGGCGTCGCGATGTCGGCTGAAGTCGCGGACGGCATGTTCCCGGTCTTTGCCATCCCGGAACGGCTCGACACCTTCATTCCTGCCCTTGAAAAGGGCTTCGCCAAGGCAGGCGGCGGCAAGAGCCTCGCGTCCTATGACATCCTGCCGTTCGTGCCGACGGTCATGGGCGACGATCTCGACGCCTGTCGGCGCCCGGTCAAGGAGCATCTGGCGCTTTATATCGGCGGCATGGGCGCGCGCGACAAGAATTTCTACAACGACTATGCGAAGCGCCTTGGCTTTGGGGCGGCGGCGAAGCAGATCCAGGACCTGTTCCTGACCGGCAAGCGCAGCGCGGCGGCGGACGCCGTGCCGGACGAACTGGTCGACGCGATCGCGCTGGTGGGCAAGCCGGACCGGATCGCCCGGCGCGTCGCCGACTGGCAGAAGGCCGCCGGCGCCGGCCTCGTGCATTCGATCCTGCTGTCGCGGCCGTCGGTCAAGGCGATGGAGATCGTCGCCCGCGCCGCTCGCCTTGAGGCGAACGGCGCGGCAAGCCAGTAACAGCGGACGGGCCGGTCGATGGGCTTGCCTGCGTCACGGAATTTTCATCCGTTTGTTGAGCCGGACAAGCGCGCCGGCTATGGTAGAATGCGCCCGAATTTGGGGGCAGCGGGGCTGGTGGCATGAGCATTCTTGGCGCGATTCTTGGCGGCGCCGCGGGTTTCGCGATCGGCGGGCCGATTGGCGCGATTGTCGGCGCGGCCGCCGGACATGCGGCTGAGCGCCTGGGCGCCGCGGATGCCGGCGATGCGCCCGTGCCCGCCGACGAGGCCACGCGGAAGGCCAGCTTCACCATCGGCGTCATTGTGCTGGGCGCCAAGATGGCCAAGGCCGACGGCAAGGTGACGGCGGACGAAATCAAGGCTTTCCGCCGGGTGTTCCGCACGCCGCCGGAGGAAGAAAAAAACGTCGCCCGGCTGTTCAATCAGGCCAAGAAGGATACGGCTGGCTTCGAGCCTTATGCCCGCCAACTCGCGCGCATTCTGGCCGATGCGCCCGAGGTCAAGGAAGAGGTGATCGACTGCCTGTTCGAGATCGCGCTGGCGGACGGCGTCGCGCATCCGAACGAGCGGCAGTTCCTCGCCGAAGTCGCGCGCCTTATGGGCGTCAGCGACGCTGACTTCGCCCGTATTCAGGCGACCCATACCGGCCCGGACGAAAGCGATCCCTATGCCGTTCTCGGCGTCAGCCGCGACACGCCGCCGGACGTCATCAAGGCGCGCTACCGGGAATTGGCGCGCAACAACCATCCGGACAAATTGATGGCGGAAGGCCTGCCGGAGGAGGCGATTGAAGTGGCGAACCAGAAACTCGCCCGCATCAACGCTGCCTATGACGAGATTGCAAAGGCCCGCGGGATCCGCTGATCCGGATGGCGTCCGGCGGATTGGAGCGTGGCGCGCTTGGCGCCGGGAGCATGGCGCGCTCAGGCGGGCGCGCGGCTATGATCTACTTTATCGATGAAGCGGAATAGTCCCGCCCTTTGGCATTTCTGCCGAAGGGCGGGGTTCATTCACGATGTCTTGATGGTCGCCGCCGCGCGGTCAGCTTCGATCTTTTCCAGTGCAGCCGCTCGCTCCTTGCCGATCTCGACCAGATCGAGCCGGCACTGTTCCTTGTCGGCGTCCGCGGCCGAGCAACGGGCGGAGACGTCCTCGACCTTGGACTGCGCCGTCGTTTGCGCATTTCTGGCCTGCTGGTCGTAGTAGGCGTCGCGGTCGGCGGCCGAAGCAAATACGTTGCTATCCATCGGCCCGGCGACAGGCGTTGCGGCTGCGGCCGGGGCGCGTTCGGGCGCGGTCGACGGGGCGTCGACTACGGTCGAACAATCCCTGGCCGTCAACTGAGCCAGATACTGATTGCGCGATTCCAGGGACCGGCGTTCCTGGCCGGCGGCATCCTGGAAATCCATGAACAGCAGCGGGAAGAGGAACAAGGCGCCAGCCGTGCCGGCCACGATGTTCTGCGCTCGTTTGTTCTCTTCCTCATTGCGCAATTCAGTGATTCGGGTGTTGTTGGCATCGATTTCCGCTCGCAGCTGCGTGCAGGTTTTGTCCGTGTCGAAGGAATTTGTGACCGCGACTGGCGCCGCCTGGCGGCCGGCGCAAGCGGTCAGCATCAAAGCTGCCGCAGCGATTGGTAGAAATCTATGCAAATCACTCTCCTGTAAATTTATGCGTATCTTGATTGTCGCCTACATTTCCAACTTCATAGGAAGTTCATCTGCGGGGCAAGCATAAATTGTCCTCGATCTGGGATTGGTTTTCGGGTCGCTACATCAAGCGGCGAATCGATACAGCGGTGGCCCTCTTGCGACCGGGAGGCGCGCTCCATCCAAACTGCGGTATCAGTTTTTAGATGAGCACGTCTTCCGCCCCGATCGACGCCGCCGTCACGCCTCGCAACAAAATGGAATCCGCGCCCGCGAGGTCGATCAGCGCGCCGCCCGCCGTGTTCGTGGTCAGCGCTTGCACTTGCGCAAAGTTCGTGAAGCCGTGGCGCGTCAGGTCGAGCAGGTCCTGGGTGACGCTGAAGTCCGTGATGAGGTCCGCGCCGTGGCCCGGGTTATGGATGAACCGGTCCGCGCCGAACTGGCCTGTAAGCACGTCATTGCCCTGGGCGCCGACGATCACGTCATCGCCGCTGTTGCCGAAAATTCGGTCGTCGCCGGCGCCGCCGTTCAGCACGTCATTGCCGACGAGGCCGACGACCCGGTCGTTGCCGCCGCCGGCGCTCAGGATATCGCCGCTGTTGACGATGTTGCTGCCGGTGATCGATTCGCGGCCGTTATTGCCGATGAGCCTGAGTCCCTGGCTTGCGAACATGCCGACCAGGAATTCCACATGGTCCGGGTTCGTATAGTCTACGAAGACATTGATCCGGTCCTTGGTTCCGCCGGTCGCTGTCTCGATGACAACGTCGCCGATTTCTGTCACGGCATAGATGTCGTTGCCGTCGCCGCCGATCATGCGATCGTCGCCGCCGCGGCCGGTCAGGCGGTCGTCGCCGCCATTGCCGAACAGGTGATTGACCCCCTCGTCGCCGGTGATGATGTCATTATGGACGCTGCCGCCGATATGCTCGATCGACGTGATCTGATCCGTGCCGCCGTCGCCGTCCTGGATGACGCCGAGCACGAGATTGACGACGATGCCGCTGGCGGCGTTGCCGTAGTCCGCCCGGTCGAAGCCGTCGCCGCCGTTCAGCAGATCGCCGCCGACGCCGCCTTCGAGGATGTCGTTGCCGTCGCCGCCCAGGAGCGTGTCGTCGCCGCCGAGGCCGAGCAGGCGGTCATTGCCGCGCCCGCCGTCCAGGGTCTCGCTTTCGGCGCCGCCGGTCAGGATGTCGTTGCCGTCGCCGCCTTCGAGCACGTTGAGGCCGGCGCCGCCGAAGAGCGTATCGTCGCCGTCGCCGCCGTCGAGCTGGTCGCCGCCGTCGCCGCCTTCCAGACGATCCGAGCCGAGGCCGCCTTTCAGGATATCGCCGCCGACTTCGCCGAAGAGGACGTCATCGCCGTCGCCGCCTTCCAGAATATCGACGCCCAGGCCGCCGTGCAGTTCATCGTTGCCGGCCTGGCCGTCCAGAATATCGTCGCCGCCGAGGCCATTGATCACGTCGGCGTCGGCGCCGCCGGTCAGAATATCGTCGTTGTTGGTGCCATTGATGATGGCCACGGCGGGCGCCTCCTTGTGGTCTGGCTTTGTCGTCCGGCGGACGGGTCGCGCGGGAGAGAGCGGACCCTCGCGATCGAGCGGACCATGTGCGCCAAAGCCGCCCGGCGTCAAGGATTAGGCCGATTGCGCAGGCCCAATCCGGCCGCGGCTTAGGCTGTCCGGCGTAACCATAACATCCGGGAGCCAGCGCCGGCCAGGGCGCCGGCGCCGGGCAGCTTGCCAATCCGCCCCTTGTCCAACTAGGCTTCCCGACCAACCACAACAACTAGGGGGAAGAACAGCCCATGAGCCTTCGGGGAACAGCCTGCATCGCGGGGATTTACGAGCATCCCACGCGCAAGGCGCCAGACAAGTCGCTCGCCCAATTGCATGCAGAAGTCGCTGCCGGGGCATTGAAGGACGCGGGCCTCAGCTTCGCGGACGTGGACGCCTATTACTGCGCCGGCGACGCGCCTGGCCTCGGCGGCATGTCGATGGCCGAATATATGGGCCTGAAGCTCCGCCACATCGACACGACGGAAACCGGCGGCTCTTCCTATGTCATCCACGTGAACCACGCGGTGCAGACGGTCGCATCGGGCAAGGCCGACGTCGCGTTGATCACGCTCGCCGGACGCCCGCGTTCGGAAGGCATGGCGACCGGCACGGCGCCGCGGATCTACGATCACAACGCGCCCGACGTCGGCTTCGAAGCGCCTTATGGGCCGACCGTCGTCAACATGTACGCCATGGCCGCCATGCGCCACATGCATGAATTCGGCACGACCTCCGAACAGCTTGCCTGGATCAAGGTCGCGGCCTCGCACCATGCTCAGCACAATGAGCATGCGATGCTGCGCGACGTCGTGACGGTCGAGGACGTCGTGAACTCGCCGATGATCTCCGACCCGCTGCATCGCCTGGACTGCTGCGTGATTTCCGATGGCGGCGGCGCGATCGTCGTCGTCAAGCCGGAAATCGCGAAATCCCTCGGCCGGCCGATCATCAAGTATCTGGGCGGCGGCGAGACGATCAAGCATCTCGATGGCGGCAATGTCGACCTGACCTATACCGGCGCCCGCCATTCCGGCGCGGCGGCGTTCGAGGAAGCCAAGGTCAAGCATGCGGACATCAAATATGCGTCCGTCTACGACAGCTTCACGATCACGGTTCTGGAGACGATCGAGGATCTCGGCTTCTGCAAGAAGGGCGACGGCGGCAAGTTCGTGTCCGACGGCAACCTGATTTCCGGCGTCGGCAAGCTGCCGTTCAACACCGATGGCGGCGGTCTCTGCAACAACCATCCGGCCAATCGCGGCGGCATGACCAAGGTCCTGGAAGCTGTCCGGCAGTTGCGCGGCGAAGCGCATCCCAAGGTGCAGGTTCCGAATTGCAACATCGCCCTGGCGCATGGCACGGGCGGGTCGATCGGCACCCGCATGGGCAGCGCAACGGTCATTCTCGGTCAGGAGGACGCATAACCATGGCCCAGGCTGAATACATTCACCCGCCCATCAATCCCGAGACCAAGCCGTTCTGGGACGCGACGAAGCAGGGCAAGTTCCTGATCGCGCGCTGCCCGGATACGGGCAAGCATATCTGGTGGCCGCGCCGGGTCTCGCCGTTCACCGGCAAGACCAATATGGAATATGTCGAGTCCAAGGGCACGGGCGTCATCTATACCTACAGCGTGATGCGCCGTTCCGCTTCGCCCTATTGCATCGCCTATGTGACGCTGGACGAAGGCCCGACGATGATGACGAACATCGTCAATGTCGATTATGACAGCGTCAAGATCGGCATGAAGGTCAAGGTGACGTTCAAGGACCTCAACGAAAACGCTTCGCTGCCGCTGTTTGAGCCAGCCTGATCGACGGCTTGATCTGCTCCCCTTCTGGCGCATTCGCCGGAAGGGGGCAGGTTGATCCGGCCTCAATACCCAGGCCGCGGACCGCTCGCGCCGCCATGGCCGCCCGCATGCCGGCGTATAGCATTTTCAACCAATAGATGTTCAGTCGCTCAGGCTATTCCCGGAGCGCGATGGCTCCCTCGTCGCCGTTTTCCGACGCTGCCGGCCTCGGAGTGACGCCATCAAGGCGATACGGCAGTCCAATTCAAACGGCTCCCATAATCTATAGCGTTTAGGAAATCTCAATCGGACGCTTTCGTCTGGCTGAACCCACTCGCGCCATGGTATCCTTCTCTCAGGCGTAGGCGATCGGGTCCATTCCGGTCCGGCGGCGAGGTGAGGAGGCTGTCATGCGCATGCCTGTGCGATTACCGAGCGCACCGAACCCGCCAGGGACCGTGTGCCATGGCGGGGATCCGGACCGGCCGTTGCCGGACGCGGCGGAAGTCGCGGGCACGCTGGCGGTCGCGGCCATTAAGGCTGGCCTTGGGGCTTACCTGGAGAGCATCGGCTATGTCAGGGAGCATCCGCTGCTTTATGTAAATGAGAGCGGCGACCCTTATGTCTATGTGCGTTTCGACATCTCGGAGGATGGGCTCGGCTTCCTGGATACGACCTAGGCTCCAGACCCATAAAACGGATTCCCCTGGCTTCGAGAATGTGATTCG
>CALAHN010000110.1 GCA_937891825.1 uncultured Alphaproteobacteria bacterium | reverse complement strand
CAGCTGCCGCCAGCAGCGCCAGGAACGGGTTCGGCTGGCGGTCCCAGGGGAAAAACAGCGCATCCGGCGCGGCTCTCCGGATGGCGTCGGCCGCGGCCGCGCCGGTCCGCCGGCTCGTGACGATGGCGAGCCCGCCGCCAGCCGTCCGCGCCGCGGCCAGGGCGGCCCTGGCGACGGCGCCGGCGTCGTCAGGCGTCAGGCCATGGTCGAAGCAACGGCCGCCGACGATCAACAAGGTCCAGGGCGCCTTGGCGGGATCGAGCAAGCCGGGCTCGGCGGCGGCGGCGGCGGCCAGCCGCTCCGGCGTGGCGCCCGTCGGCGGCAACGGGATGCTTTCCCGGCGCGGATGGGCCGGAAAACCCCAGTGCTCCAGGACGAGGCCAAGGTCCAGGCCGGCCATGGTATTGGCGCTCTTCTGACCGAAGACCGCGGCCTTCGCCGTGCCGCCGCTCGCGCGCTTGACATATCGGACCCAGGGGCCGGATCGCCGCCCTGTCCCGATGACGAGATCGGGCCAGGGCGCCGCCAGCGGATCGGATGTCGCGCGGTCGAGCGACCAGCCGCTGGCTCCCAGGATCGCCGCCCCCAGCATATGCCGCCAGTTCGCCCGCGCCTGCTTGAGCTGAGCTTGGGCGCCGGCCGCGCGCAAGCGCGTCTCCAGCCCCAGCATCTGGGTCTGGTTGCCGGGCTGGCCGTCGGCGAGCAGCCAGACGACGGGCGCGTCGGGGGCGGGAACTTCGGGGAGCATGGCGGCGGGGTATAGGCTGCCCGTTCGGTTAAATCTACCCCGTTCGCCCCCGGCGCGGACCGTGTTAGCCTTCGCGATCATGAGCAATCGACCGACCCTCGATCATCTGGGCTGGATCGGCCCGGACCTCGCCGCCGGCGCGGCCGTATGGACGCGCCTCGGCTTCGCCCTCTCGCGCATCAGCCCGCAGATGGGCTTCACCGGCCCTGGCGGCGCGCTGGAGCCCTGGGCCAGCGCCAATCGCTGCGCGGTGTTCCGTTCGGGATATCTGGAGCTGATCGGGCTGACCGATCCGACGCGCCACAATCCCTGGCAGGCCTACCTGGCGCGCGGCGCGGGGCCGCATATCGCGGCGTTCCGCGTCGCGAACGCCGACGCCGCCTATCCGCCGCTCAGCGTGCGGGTTCCCGGCTTCGACCCGCCCGTCCAACGCCGCCGCATGGCGCCCGTGGGCGCCGCCGAGGATGGCGGCGAGGTCGAGATGCGCTTCCGCAATATCTTCAGCCAGGACGCTTTCTGGCCCGAAGGCCGCTTCATCGTGATCGAGCACCAGACGCCGAAGGCGCTCTGGCAGCCGGCGTTGATGGACCATCCGAACGGCGCCGTCGCCCTGGTCGAAGCGATCTTCACCGCGCCCGACCCGGCCCCGACCGCAGGACGCCTGGAAGGGCTGCTGGGCCGGCCGCTCGCCGGCGGCGCCGGCGATACCGGCGTCACGATCCTGACGCCCGCCGCATTCGCCCGCCGCTTTCCGGGCGCCGCCGCGCCGGACCGTCCGGCGGTCGCGGCCGCCGTCGTCCGGGTCCCGTCGCTGAGCCGGCTCCTGACGCTTTGGGCGGCGAACGGCGTCCTGGGTACGACGACGCCCGACGGCGCGGTTTTCGTGCATGGCCCGGCCGCCGGCGGCGGCGTAATCGCATTCACCGAAGCCTGAGGAGGGCCCGTTCAATGGCGGATAGCATCGAAGACGTCACCCTTGACCTGTTCGCCTGGGACGATATCCCGCCGACGCAATACGGCATCCACACAGGCACGTTCGGCGGCGCCAGCCAGTTGGGACTGCTGACGATCCGGACCCGGGACGGCGTCGCCGGCCATGCGTTCCTCGGGTCCGCCAATCGCGGCGCGCAAATGGATGGCGCAAGCTTGATCCATTATCTGAAGCCGATCCTGATCGGCCAGAACCCGCTCGACCGCGAGCGCCTCTACAAGCAGATGTACCGGAAGGCGCGCACGACGACGCTCCGCGCGATCGGCGCCTGCGATGTGGCGCTCTGGGATATCGCCGGCCAGATCGCCGGGCTTTCGATCGCGCGGCTGATCGGCCAGTTCCGGGATACGCTGCCGGCCTATGCCTCATCCGCTGTCCTGGCGTCCGCCGAAGCTTATGCCGAGGAAGCGATCCGTTTCCGGGACGCCGGATGGGCGGCCTACAAGATCCATCCGCCGACAATCCCCGAGGTCGATATCAAGGTTTGCGAGGCCGTCCGGAAGGCGGTCGGCGACGATTACCGGCTGATGCTGGACAGCACCTGGGCCTATGACTATCCGGCCGCGCTCAAGGTCGGCAAGGCGATCGAGGGCCTGGGCTTTCACTGGTACGAAGACCCGCTCGACGAAGAGGACATGCTGAACTATCCGAAGCTCCGCCAGAAGCTGTCGATCCCGATCATGGCGACGGAATATTCGCCGGGCGGCCTGTATTCCTATGCGCCCTGGCTCGCCTTGCAGGCGACGGACTATCTGCGCGGCGACGTCGCGGTCAAAGGCGGGATCACGGGCATCCTCAAGACCGCCCATCTCGCCGAGGCCTTCAAGATGAACTACGAGATCCATCATGGCGGCAATTCGCTGAACAATGTCGCGAACCTGCACGTCGCCATGGCGATCCCGAACACCAGCTTCTTCGAGGTGCTGCTGCCCGACGGCGCGCAGAAATACGGCCTGGCGCCGGATATTCAGGTGATCGACGGCCACGTCCATGCCATCGACCGGCCGGGCCTCGGCGCCGATATCGATTTCGACCTGATCGAGGCGAAAACGATCGCCCGGCTCTGATCGCAGGTTTCAGGCCGGGCGCCCGACGCGGAAAAGGCGCGTCAGTCCGGCCGACATCGGCCGTTCGACATAGCGCCAGACGATGAGCGAGGCGATGACGCAGGCCGTCAGCGCGAACGCTGTCTGCCAGACGCCCCAGCCGACATCGACGGCCGCCGCGAGGAAGATGACGTTCAACAGGCCGATCACGTAGGCGTGGGTCAGGTAGAGCGCATAGCTGGCGTCGCCAAGCGGGGCGAACGGCTTGGCGAACGCCTCCAGCGGCCGCAGTTTCACGGCGATGACGAACGCCGCGAAGCAGACGACGCCGGCGCGGTAGCCGCGGGTTTCAATCAGGCCGAAGTCGGTCGCGAGCGGCAGGGCATAGGCCGCCAGCAGAATGGCGACGACGCCAAGGCTCCGCTTGTCCCAGTAGATGATGTGATATGCGGCCATGCCGAGGATGAACTCCAGCATGATCGTTTCGCCGTAAACCATGAACGGAAAGGCGTCGAACGCAGCGCGGCAGATCAAGACGACCGCCAGGAGCGCCAGACCGGCGAACAGGCTGCGGCGGGCATGGTCGATGCGCAGCGCGACCGCGAAGATCGCGTAATAGAACATCTCGAAATTCAGGGTCCAGCCGACGAACAGCACCGGGAAATGGCCCGCGCCGTTCTTGTCGAAGGGAATGAACAGCAGCGACTTCAGAAGATGCAGCCAGTCGGCCGAGGTATTCTTCAAGAGCCCCGGCGCCACGGTCGCGATGGCGAAAACCGCCAGCGTGCAGAGCCAGTAAATCGGCGCGACGCGAATGATGCGCTTGAGAAAGAACGCCGGGCTGCCCGCCGCCGTGGCGTACATCATGATGAAGCCGCTGATCACGAAGAACAGATCGACGCCCCAATGGCCCTGCTTGATGATCGGAATGTGGACGCAGGCCACCGCCATCGCCGCGATGAAGCGCAGCGCCTGCACCGTATAAAGCGTCGGGGCGCGCGCGCCTTCGGTAGACCCTTCAATAGCCCCTTCAATAGCCATGGACTGCCTCGTTCCAGCGCATCCGGGCGGGCGTCAGCAGCTTCAAGGTCAAGGCCACGACGCCAAGCGGCAGGATCATCAGCATGAAGGATTGCGGCGTGCCGGAATTGACGCCGCCCGGAATGACGAATAGCGCCACGACGAAGCTCATCATCATCGACCAGGGGTTCTTCCAGAGGTCGTCATAGACCTGTTGGGCCGCGCGCGTCAGGTAGCCCGAGATCGCGCCGCCGACCGCCACGCCGATCCAGCCGAAGTTGATCAGCCATTCGCCGATCGGCGTGACCGGCCAGCCGTTCTGGGTCTCCGGCTCGTATAACTGCCGGAACCAGGCGCCGGGATTGAAAGGCGGCCGGTCCGGCCAGAGCGCGCGCGGCGCCAGGGCCGCAAGTCCGGCCCAGAAATCCTCGCCCCAGCGCAGCCCGGCTTCCAGGTCGAAGTCCCGAAGGACCAGCAGGAAGGCGTCGAACTGGGAGCCGTGCATGGCGATCGCGGTCTGGCGCCAGATGTTGGCGCCCTCCAGCGGGCTGATCACGCCTTCCGGAAACACCAGCGTGTCGCGGATCACCCGCAAGCCGAGGAACAGGGCGAGGAACAGGCCCCCGAGGACCGCGAGCCGCAGCAGCGAGAGCCGGGCGACGAAATAGTGATAGCCGACGACCAGCCCGACGAACGCCATGGCGACGCCGTAGCGCTGGCCCCAGGCATAGATGCCGAAGGCGTTGACGCCGATGCAGGCCGCCGCCGCCAGCACCTGCCAGCGCGGCAAGTCGATGCCGCGCACCCGCTGCAGATACAGGAAATAATAGAGCGTGAAGATCGCGAGCGTGATGCCGATCGCGGAGAACTGGCGCAGAAAATACAAGCCGACCAGGGCGCGCTCGAACTTCACATAGCGGATCGAGTCGGAGAGCGCGCCGCCGGCCGAGATCAGGAGCCAGGCCGTGACGGCGGCGCTGGCGGCGGAAAACGCCAGCAGGATCGCGAGCGTCAGGAACGGGTTCGGCTCCGCCGGCATGCGCGGCAGCAGGACGCGCGCCGGCCAGCCCGCCAGATCGGCGCTAAGCGCGCCCAGGGCGAAGCAGATCAGCCAGGCGCCCGCCGCCAACTCCGCCGTCAGCACGAGCTCCAGATGCCCGCCCGGGAACAGATAGTCGGGAAAGGGCGTGTCGAGGCCGAGGGCGAATTGCGCCGGGCGAAACGCGAACCAGTAGGCGAACAGCAAGAGCGACAGGAACATCACGTCGAAGCGCCGCCGCACGAAACGCCGGCCGATCATGAAGATCAGGGCGAGCAGCGCCAGAACCGCCCCCGTGGCGACGATATGCTGCATCAGGGCCGGTCCGCGAGGTCGATGCGCGCGCCCATGTCGTTCGCGCGGTAGACAGCCTCGACGATCTCGAGATTGCGCAGATAGCTGGCGGCCGCGTTCTCGACCGGCGCGCCCGAGCTGAGCGCCTGGACCACATGCGCCTGCAACAGCCCGACGCAGCCGCCGCCGAAGCGGTCGGCCTGGAAGGGCGCGGGCACCGGCTCCAGGGCATTGCCGTCATGGGCGCGAAAGGCGACCGCGCCATCGCCGTTGAGCGTCAGCGCGCCCTTCGCCCCATCGGCCCAGGCCTCGCCCATCACGAGGCGCCGGTTCTCAGCGACATGGGCGCTGAGCCGGTTGCCGTCGAAGAGCGCGCGCCGGCCATCGGCGAAGCCCAGGATGATCGTGCCGGCGTCCTCGCCCCGGATCGCGGGGTTCAAGCGCCGCAAATCCGCCATGACCCAATCCGGCTCGCCCATCAGGAAGCGGAAGACGTCGATCAGATGCACGGCGGTTTCGTGAACCAGGAAGCGCGGCATGGTCTGGAAGTAGGGCTGCCGGGAGAGATAGGCGGCAGGGCCCTGGCCGTCGCCGGGCCGCAGGCGGAAAGTGACGTCGTAAAGCTGGCCGATGCGCCCGCCCGCGATCTCGCGTCCGATGGCGCGCCACCAGGGCTGGAAGCGGAAATTCTCGTGGACGATCAGGGGCGTCCCGCGTTCGGCCGCGAGCGCGACGGCGGCCCGCGCGCCCGCAAGGCCGCCGCAGAAGGGCTTCTGGCAGATGACGGCGGCCCCGGCGGCGCTCGCCATGTCGATCAGGTCCAGGTGGGCCTCGGGCGGCGCCGCGATATCGACGAGATCCGGTTGGAGGGCGTCGAGCGCCGCGGCGAGATCGGTGAAGACCGTGGGGCCGCCCCATCGGGCCGCCGTCGCCGCCGCCTTTGCCCGGTCGCGGTCGACCAGGCCGACGAACGCGACATCGGGCGCCTCGGCCCAGGCCTGGCAGTGGAACTGCGCGAAATAGCCCGCGCCGACGACGACGACGCGGAGCGGCGGCCTTTTGTCCGAACCGGTCATGGCGCGCCCGTCAGCGAGCTGCGTCCCAGGCGGAGAGCGCCCAATCGGCGATTTCGTCCGAGGTCGCGCGCCAGATGCCCGGCCGGTCGCCGATGCTCGCGACCGCTTCCTCCAGATATTTGATGCGGAAGGCCTGGCCGAAGATCCAGGGATGGATGCCGAAGCCGAGCATCGCGCCGCCCTCGGCATGGAGATGCTCGAGCGCGCTCCGGAAGATTTCCGGATAGCGCCAGGGATCGACATGGCGGACGCTGAACAATTCCGCATCGTCCCATTCGGTCTGGTTGGGGATGGAGACCAGCGGCTGCGCATCCGGCCCGGCGACCGGCATGGCGTAAGGCGCGTCGTCGTTCGGCCAGTCGATCACATGGGTCAGCCCGGCCGCGCGCAGCAGGCGCGGCGTACGGTCGCTCTCGCCCGTGTCCTGACCGGCCCAGCCCAGCACGCGCCGCCCGGCGACGGCTGCAAGGATGTCCAGGCTTTTCCCGATATAGGCCTGCTCCTCCGCTTCGGTCATGGTCTGGGAGATGATCTGGCGCGCCGTCAGGCCGCGCGCGGCGATGCCGTGGCCGCCTTTCAAGGCGCGTTCGACCATATAGGGGTGCTTTTCCGCCGCCAGCGCGTTGAAGCAGACCGTCGCCCGCACGCCATGCCGCTCCAGGACGTCGAGCACGCGGTAATAGCCGACGCGGAGGCCATGCAACCGCCGGGTATAGTTCTGAAAGTCCGGGAAATACGACCCAAGCGCGCCGCCGAACCTGGGGTCGGCGACGGCGCCGGTCGGCGGGTCGATCTCGAAATCCTCGACATGCACGAAGGCGGCGAGCGCCAGCCGCGCCCGATCCGGCCAGGGGAAAGCTTCGCGTTTCGCGAGCGGCGACCAGGGATACAGATCATGGTCGTAGCCGGGGCCGTCCCGATAGCGCCGTGTCTGTTCGCTCATTGGCGGATCTCCAATATGCTGCGCGGACGTCCATCTTGCCCGGCTGCGGCGCGCTTGGCGAGTGGCGCCGCGGCGCGGATAGGGCATTCTAGCTGTTGATAATCAATAGCGAAGTTTGATTGACGGGCGAACGTCGGCATGTATTGTGCGCGGCACTGCAATTACGGATGCCGTTCCGCCGCAGAGTTTGGGGGGTCGGGTTCAAGAACATGGGAGCTGCATGTGAACAAGAATGAACTGGTCGCCGCGGTCGCTGACCAAGCCGGTCTTTCGAAAGCTGACGCCGGCGAAGCCGTCGACGCGGTCTTCAGCGCAATTGAAGGCGCTCTGAAAGCTGGCGACGAAGTGCGCGTTGTCGGGTTTGGCACTTTCTCCGTCACCGAGCGCGCCGCCTCAACCGGCCGGAATCCGCGGACCGGCGAATCCATCCAGATTCAAGCTTCCAAGCAGCCGAAATTCAAGGCCGGCAAAGGCCTGAAGGACGCTGTCAACTAAGCTTTCGATGACTGTACGACGGCGTCGCCCCATCGGCCGCGCCGTCGGACAGCCGCCGAGATCTGGCGGCGGGCGATTAGCTCAGTTGGTAGAGCGCCTCGTTTACACCGAGGATGTCGGCAGTTCGAGCCTGTCATCGCCCACCAGCGCCGCCTCCGGGCGGCGTTTTGCATTCTGGCGCGGGTTTCGTGAGGAAACCGCAATGAAAAGGCGAATCCATGATCGATCCAGGCGCTAAATCCCTGGCGGGGAAAACCGCCGTCGTGTCCGGCGCGGGCAAGAACATCGGCCGCAGCATCGCCGAGCATCTGGCCGCAGTCGGCGCCAATGTCGTCGTGAACGGCCGCTCCGACCAGGCCGCGGTCGATGCGGTCGCGGATATGCTCCGCCGCGATTACGGCGTCGAGGCGCTGCCGTTCCTGGCCGACGTCACGGATCGCGCCGCCGTCGACCGGATGGCGGAGGCGACGATGGCGCGGTTCGGCCGGGTGGATATCGTGGTGTCGAACGCGGCGCTCCGGAACCAGACGCCGTTCCTCGAGATGTCCTATGAGGAGTGGCGGAATGTGCTTGGAGTCGCGCTCGACGGCGCCTTCAATCTCTGCCAGGCCTTCGGCCGCCATATCGTCGCGGGCGGCGCCGGCGGCTCGATCGTCACCATGAGCGGGATTTCGAATCGGGTCGGCACGTTGAACCGCGCCCATGTGAACGCCGCGAAAGCCGGGCTGGAAGGATTCACCCGCGGGCTCGCGAACGAATTCGCGCCCCACGGCGTCAATGTGAACGCCGTGGCGCCGGGCATGATCGACACCGCCCGCGGCGCCAGCGCCGGCGTCCGTCCGAATCTCGGCCAGCGCGGCGTGCCGTTGAACCGCATGGGCGACCCGAACGAGATCGCCGCGATGGTGCGCCTGCTCTGCACGCCCGAGGGCGCGTACACGACCGGGCAGACAATTCACATCAACGGCGGCGTTTATCTTACGTAGATACATTTCAGGCTATTGACGATCCCGGACGCGGCCCGTAAAACCCGCGTCTCGCGCGACGGCATGGCCGGATCGCGTTTGGGGGTGTAGCTCAGTTGGTTAGAGCGCTGGCCTGTCACGCCAGAGGTCGCGGGTTCGAGTCCCGTCACTCCCGCCATTTTCCCCCTTGTCCGACCCGGCCAGCCTTTCAGGCCTGCGTCATCCGATCCCAATCATAGAGCCTGGGCTCCTTCGCGAGGAAGCGGCGGACGGCCTCCCGGTGGAAATCCGTGTGGCGCACGGCTTCCTGGGCCGCGCACTCGGCGTCGATCATCTCCGCCTGGGTCGAGGCGAGGCTGCGATCGATCAGGGATTTCGCCAGCGCCTGGGCTGCGCCCGACCCTTTGGTCAGCCGGCGCGCATAGGCGACAGCTTCGCCGACCAGCGTTTCGGCCGGATGGACGGCCGCCACAATCCCCAGCTTCTCCGCTTCCTCGACGCCGAAGGACCGGCCGGTGAAGGCCAGTTCCTTCGTTCGCCGCGCGCCGATGGCCCGGGGCAAGGTGTAGGCGACCGCCATATCGGGGATCAGGCCGATGCGCCCGAAGACGAGGCAGAACCTGGCCCTCGGGCTCGCCAGCAGAATATCCGCCGACATCGCGAGACTGAACCCGCCGCCGAAGGCGACGCCGTCGACCGCGGCGAGCGTCGGCTTCTTGAGATTGACGATGCGATACATCACGTCGAGCGTCTGGCGGAGGCCCGACGCGCGGTTCTCCGCCGGTTTGCCGTCGCTCCGCTGCATCCGGCCGATATCCGCGCCGGAGCAGAAATTGCCGCCGGCGCCGGCGATCACCAGGGCGCGGATCGCGTCATCCTGCTCGACCCGGCGGATCATCTCCGGCAGGTCGCGGTCGAAAATCTGCTGGCTGATGGCGTTCATCTTGGCCGGCCGGTTCAGCGTGAACAGGGCGACGCCGTCGGCGTCGACGATCAGGGTCGTGTGCGGCGCTTCCATTGGGCGAGAACTCCGGGAAAAATTGAGGGGGCGCTGTTGGGACGTTAGCCGACGATCGCCATATCGAAAAAGAGGCGATCGGCTGGGGCGCGGCGCGGCTCTGGAGCATCGCCGATAATGGCGCGCGGGACGTCCCGACCGCGCCGGCAAGGAAATTTCCATTGGACGGAGCGCCGTCGATGACGATATCCATAACGGACCGGGACATTGCCAGTTGGCCTCAGCCCGGCGCAGATGTGTTTCTTGTTTCAGAGTTGGAAGGCGGTCGATGGCGGCGATGTTTGATTTGACGGGCCGAACGGCCCTGGTGACGGGCGCTTCCGGCGGCATCGGCAAGGCGATCGCCGTGGCGTTGCACGGGGCCGGCGCGAACGTCGTCGTCTCGGGCACGCGCCAACCGGCGCTCGACGCGCTTGCGGCCGAACTGGGCGAGCGCGCCGCTGCGGCCGCCTGCAATCTCGCCGATCCGGCCGCCGTCGCCGGCCTGATCGCGGCGGCGGAACAGCCTTTCGGCGCGATCGATATTCTGGTGAACAATGCCGGCGTCACCAAGGACGGCCTGGCCTTGCGCATGAAGGACGAGGACTGGGAGATGGTGCTGTCGGTCGATCTGACCGCCGCCTTCAAGCTTTCCCGCGCGGCGCTCCGGGGCATGTTGAAAAGCCGGTGGGGCCGGATTGTGAACATCACCTCCGTCGTCGGGCATAGCGGCAATCCGGGCCAGGCGAATTACGCGGCGGCGAAAGCCGGCCTCGCGGGCATGAGCCGGTCGCTCGCGGCCGAAACCGCCGCGCGCGGCGTGACCGTGAACTGCGTCGCGCCCGGCTTCATCGCGACGCCGATGACCGACGCGCTGAACGACAAGCAACGGGAAGCCATCGCGGCCCACATTCCGGCCGGGCGCTTCGGCGCGCCGGAGGATATC
Source organism: uncultured Alphaproteobacteria bacterium (assembly GCA_937891825.1). Taxonomy (GTDB): domain Bacteria; phylum Pseudomonadota; class Alphaproteobacteria; order Bin95; family Bin95; genus VMCJ01. Next base: position 20,123 of record CALAHN010000110.1, on the reverse strand, counting down.
GCTGCGGCCGTGCTCTATCTCGCGTCGGACGCCGGCGCTTACGTCACCGGACAGACGTTGCATGTGAATGGCGGCATGGCGATGATCTGAGCCGGGTGCGGGCGCCTGCTTGGCGGCGCTCGCAAAAACATGGTACCAACCCGCGCTTTTCCCCGATCCCGCCATTGCGCTTTGGCGGCGAAACACTTTATTGACGTAAACCAACAAACCTCGAGGATCTCCAGCATGAGCGATACAGCCGACCGCGTTAAGAAAATTGTCATCGAACACTTGGGCGTCGAAGAAAGCAAAGTGACCGAAGACGCCAGCTTTATCGATGATCTTGGCGCAGACAGCCTCGACACGGTCGAGCTTGTCATGGCGTTCGAAGAAGAATTCGGCTGTGAAATCCCGGATGACGCCGCCGAGAAGATCGTGACCGTGAAGAACGCGATCGATTACATCAGCGAACACGCAGAATAGCACTATCGGCAGGTCTGCCTGCCCGGCGACGGGCGGGTCGGGTATGGATGTTGGAGGAAAGGCATGGGTCGTCGCGTCGTCGTAACGGGCATGGGCTTGGTGACGCCGCTTGGCTGTGGCCTTGAAACGCCGTGGAAGCGCCTGGTGGACGGCCAGTCCGGCATTGGCGGCATTCAGGGCTTCGATGTTTCCGATCTCCCGGCCAAGATCGCGGGCCACGTGCCTGTCGGCGAATCCGAAGGGGATTTCGATCCGGAAGCGGCGATGCCGGCGAAAGACCGCCGCAAGAACGATCCCTTCATCGTGTTCGGCGTCGGCGCCGCCGACGCCGCGATCAAGGATTCCGGCCTGAGCTTCGACGATGAAGAGCTTGCGGAGCGGGCCGGCGTCATGATCGGCTCCGGCATCGGCGGGCTCGGGACGATCTACGAGACCTCGATCGTGCTGCATGAGCGCGGCCCCCGCCGCGTCTCGCCGTTCTTCATTCCGGCGAGCTTGATCAACCTGGTCTCCGGCCAGGTCTCGATCAAACATGGGCTGAAGGGGCCGAACCATGCCGTCGTCACGGCCTGCGCCACGGGCGCCCACGCCATCGGCGACGCGGCGCGGATGATCCGCTACGGCGACGCCGACGTCATGGTCGCCGGCGGCGCCGAAGCTGCGATCTGCCGTCTCGGCATCGCCGGCTTCGCCGCGGCTCGCGCGCTCTCCACCAGTTATAACGACGAGCCGACCCGGGCCTCCCGTCCCTGGGACAAGGGCCGCGACGGCTTCGTCATGGGCGAAGGCGCCGGCGTCGTCGTCCTGGAAGAATACGAGAAGGCGAAAGCCCGCGGCGCCAAGATTTATGCCGAGGTCATCGGCTATGGCATGAGCGGCGACGCCCATCATGTGACCGCGCCCGCGTCCGACGGCGACGGCGGCTTCCGGGCCATGCGCGCCTGCCTGAAAAGCGCCGGCGTCTCGACCGCCGAGATCGATTACGTGAATGCGCACGGCACCTCGACGCCTTTGGGCGACGAGATCGAGCTTGGCGCGGTCAAGCGCCTGTTCGGCGGGGACGCCCAGTCGATCACCATGTCGTCGACGAAATCGGCGATCGGGCATCTGCTTGGCGCGGCGGGCGCTGTCGAATCGATCTTCTCGATCCTGGCGATGCGCGACGGGGTCGCGCCGCCGACGCTGAACCTTGAGGATCCGTCGGATGGCTGCGACATCGACCTTGCGCCCCTGGTCGCGCGGGAACGGCCGATCCGCTGCGCGCTCTCGAACTCTTTCGGGTTCGGCGGCACCAACGCATCCGTGCTGTTCCGCGCCGTTTAATCCGATTCAGGCGGTGCGGCATGTCCGATCGACCGACCGCTGGCGCTTCTGATGCTCCGCGCCCTGCTCGTCGTGCTCGTGCTTGGCCTGGGCGTCGCCGCCTTCGCCGGCTATGTGCTGTTCCAGCGGTTTGACGCGCCCGGCCCCGCCGCCGCCGACGCGCGGATCCTGATCGAGCGCGGCCAATCGGTCGCCGGCGTCGCGGCGATGCTGGAGGGGCAGGGCGTGCTGCAGGAAGCTCTGCCGTTTCGCATCCTGGCGCGGCTCGAGAACAAGGCCGCCGCGCTCAAGGTCGGCGAATACATGGCGCCCGCCGGGGCGTCGCCCCGCCAGATCCTGACCTTGCTGACCGAAGGCCCGGCGATCGTCCGGCGCTTTACCGTCCCCGAAGGCGCGACGACGGCTGAAGCGCTCAAGATCGTCGCCGCCGCCGAAGGACTGACCGGGCCGCTGCCGGAAGGCGTGCCGGAGGGGGCCTTGCTCCCGGAAACCTATCACTATGCCTGGGGCGACACGCGCCAGGCGGCGGTGGCGCGCATGGCGAAAGCGATGGAGGCGGCGCTGGCGGAGGCGCTCGCGGTTCTGCCGGCCGATCATCCGCTGAAGACAGCCGAAGAGCTCGCGACGCTGGCCTCGATCGTCGAGAAGGAGACCGCGCTCGCGGCGGAGCGGCCCCGAGTCGCGGCGGTCTTCGTCAATCGGCTGCGTCGGGGCATGCTGCTGCAATCGGACCCGACGACGATCTATGCGGTGACGCGCGGCCAGACGAAGCTGAGCCGGCCGCTGACCTATGCCGACCTTCGCCGCGACGACCCATACAACACCTATGTCGCGCCGGGCCTGCCGCCGGGGCCGATCGCCAGCCCCGGCCGGGCGTCGCTGATGGCCGCCGCCAACCCGCCTGAAACGGACGAGTTCTATTTTGTCGCCGACGGCACGGGCGGCCATGCCTTCGCGCGCACCTTGAACGAGCATAACCGCAATGTCCGGGCCTGGCGGCGCATCGAACGGGAACGGGGGCTCAGATGACAGGGATCGCCAGCATGACGGGCTTCGCCCGGATCGACGGCCAGACCGGCGGCGTGCCCTGGACCTGGGAGGCGCGCAGCGTCAACGGGCGGGGGCTCGATCTCCGGGTGAAGGCGCCGTCCTTCGTCGACGCCGCCGACCGGCATGTGCGTCAGGCGGCGGCGGAACGGTTCAAGCGCGGCTCGATCCAGGTATCGCTGACCGTGGAACGCCCCGACGTGCGGACCGTCGCGCGGATCGACCGGGCGGCGCTGCAGGCGGTGCTCGACGATCTCGCGACGATCGAGGTTCCGCCAGGCGCCATGATCGCGCCCGCCCGCTTGGACGGCCTGCTGCAGGTCCGCGGCGTGATGACGACGGCCGACGCCGAGGACGCTACGGACGCGCTCAAGACCGGACCGCTCGACGGCGTCGGGCCGCTGTTCGAGGCGCTTCACGCGGCGCGGCTGGAAGAAGGCGCGCGGCTCCAGGCTTCGCTCGTCGCGACGCTCGACCGGATCGCCGATCTTGCGGTTCAGGCGCGGGCGCTGGCGGCCCGGCAGCCGGCGCAGCTCGCGGCGCGCTACCGGGAGACGCTCCGGCAGTTGACGGCGGAAGGCCCGCCCGTCTCCGAAGACTGGATCATGCAGGAAGCCGCCGCCCTCGCCGTGAAGGCGGACGTCGCCGAAGAGCTTGAGCGGCTCGCCGCCCATGTCGAGCAGGCGCGGGACCTGCTGGCGGAAGGCGGGCCGGTCGGGCGCCGCTTCGATTTTCTCTCCCAGGAGTTCAACCGCGAGGCCAACACCCTTGGCGCTAAATCGGCCGACCTTGCGCTGACCCGCGTCGCGATGGATTTGAAGGCCGCGATCGATGCGTTTCGCGAGCAAGTGCAGAACGTGGAATAAGCCCATGAGCCAAGATGACCTGATCCGCCGCCGCGGTCTGATGCTGGCCCTGTCCTCGCCCTCCGGCGCGGGCAAGACGACGATTTCCCGCCGCCTGCTGGAAGCCGAGCCCGCCATCGACATGTCGGTCTCCGCGACGACGCGGCCGCGCCGGCCCGGCGAAACCGAGGGCCGGGATTATTATTTCATCGACAAGGAGGAGTTCGGTCTGCGCGCCAATCGCGGCCAGTTCCTTGAGCATGCCAAGGTTTTCGACCATTTCTACGGCACGCCCGTCGCGCCCGTCGAAGCGGCGCTGGCCGAGGGGCGCGACATGCTGTTCGACATCGACTGGCAGGGCACCCAGCAGATCAATGAAAAGGCGGAGAACGATCTGGTCAGGGTCTTTATCCTGCCGCCTTCGACCATGGAGCTTGAGCGGCGGCTCCGGCGCCGGGCGCAGGATTCCGAAGACGTCGTGGCGCGCCGCATGGACGAAGCGTCCGCCGAAATGAGCCATTGGCAGGAATACGACTACGTCATCGTCAATCACGATGTGGACGCCAGCCTCGCTCAGGTGCGCGCCATCCTCGCCGCCGAACGGCTGAAGCGCAGCCGTCAGATCGGCCTCGGCGAGTTCGTCAAGGCGCTCAGGGAGCAGCGCTGACCGACCTGCCTGCTTGAACCGGCGCTACAGAATCGCAAGCCGGATGACGACCGTCATCAGCGCCGCGATCTGGGCGACGACGATGAAGGTCGTGCGGCCCTGGGTCTGCATCAATTCCCTGCGCACCTCTTCGCCGCTGCGCTGGAGATCGTCCATGCGGTGGGCGATCGGCATCAGCCAGGTCCAGGCAAACAGGGTCGTGAAGGCGACGGCGGCCAGAATGCCCGCCTCGACCGGCCGAGGCAGGGCGAGCGCCGCCCCGCCGATGACCGACGCGCCGAACAGCAGCATGTAGAAGATCGGGAAGACCCGGCGCAGCAGCAGCCGGGCCTGCTCTTCCGGCAGGACCTGGAACGCCACGCGGCCGATGAAAGCTGTCACCGCCAGGACGAGCCCGAACGCGAACGACGCCGTAACCGCGCCGATCGCGATCATCATACTTTCGGACATGCGGCTTAAAGCTTCGCCACGTAGGAAGCGTCGACAAGGACGTCGAAGGTCACCGTATCCTTGACCAGTTGCTTGGCCTTGAACCAGTCAAGCTGATCCTGGACGCTGGCGTGATTGAGCGCGGCGCCGGCGTTGATGCGCATGGCGCCATTGCGGATCGAAACGCTCGCCTTCTCATAGGGCTGGTCGGCGTAGACATATTTGTGGACCAGCTTCACCATGTCCTCGGCCGCCGCCTCGCCCGCGGTCCTGTCGATCAGGGCCGCGTTGAAATCGGCGGCGCCCATGGCGAAGGCCTTCAGGAAGGCGGCGGTTTTGGCGCGCTCGTCCGCGGCGTTCTTGGCCGAGGTGAACACGGTGGTCACCTGATATTCCGGCAGGTAATCGGCGATCATGCCGATCTGCTTGACGCCGCCGCCGGCGATCAACGGCTTCGCGATATGGGGCACGATGGCCCAGGCGTCGATCTGCCCGGTTTTCAGGGCGCCGATGATCGCGCCGATCTTCTGGAGCGGCTTGAACTCCAGGTCCGCTTCCGCGATGCCCTCGGCGCTCCGGATCTTGTCGCCCATGTAGTGGAAGGAGGAGCCCGCCGTCGTCATGCCGAAGCTGCGCCCCTTGAGCGCGGCGGCCGTCGTCAGGCCGGCCTCATAGGCGGCGTTCGAGGCCAGCAGCATCTGGCCGTCGACGCCTTTTTCTTCCTGAAGCGCGCCGCCGATGACCTTGGCCGCGCCCTTCTCGGCAAGCGAGATAAGCCCGCCGGTGATCGAGGTGACCGCATAGTCGGCGTCGCCCGACGCGATCGCGATCGCCATCGGCTGCGCCGCTTCGAAGAACCTGAACTCGACGTCGAGGCCGGCGTCCTTGAAATAGCCGCGCTCGAAGGCGACGAAGCTCGCGGCATGGCTGGTGAAGCGCAAGGCGCCGACATTGATTTTGGTCGAGGCGTAGGCCGGCGCGCCGACGCCTGCCATGGCGGCGGCGGCCGAGAGTCCGGCCAGGGCCTGGCGGCGGTTGAGTTTGGTCATGGTGGTATTCCCCCGGAGGCGATTGTTGCTTGCGCGCCAGTATGCCGATCCGGCGGCCGAACGCCAGCCGGAACAGGCGCTGGCCGCCCTTGGAGGACGGCCTGGCGTTTCAGGCGATGGCATCGCCTCCGGCCAAATCGCGCCGAAGGAAACCCGTCATCGCGCTCAGGGCGGCGTCGGGCTTTTCTCCGTGTGTTTGCAAAGGTCGGCGACCGGGCAGCGCCAGCATTCGGGCTTGCGGGCCTTGCAGAGATAGCGGCCGTGCAGGATCAGCCAGTGATGGGCATGTTGCATGAATTCGGCCGGCGTGCGCTTCAACAGCGACAGTTCGACCGCGAGCACGGTCTTGCCGGGCGCCAGGCCCGTGCGATTGCCGATGCGGAAGATGTGGGTGTCGACCGCCATGGTCGGCGCGCCGAAGGCGATGTTGCGGACGACGTTCGCGGTCTTGCGGCCGACGCCCGGCAGGCGCTCCAGCGCCGCCTGATCGTCGGGGACCTCGCCGCCATGCTCGTCGACCAGAATCTGCGAGAGGGCGATGACGTTCTTCGCCTTGGTATTGTAGAGGCCGATGGTCTTGATGTGCGCCTTCAGGCCCTCCTCGCCGAGGTCGAGCATGGCCTGGGGATGGTCGACGGCCTTGAACAGCTCCGCCGTCGCCCGGTTGACGCCGACATCGGTCGACTGCGCCGACAGCGCGACCGCCACCAGAAGCGTGTAGGCGTTGACGTAATCCAACTCGCCCCTTGGCTCCGGATTGGCTGCGGCCAAGCGTCCGTAGAACGTGGCGACGTCGGCTTTCGACATAGGTCTCGGCATGGCGTCCTCTCTCAGGTATAGGGAAAAGCTATGCAAGAGCCATCGTCAGAAAACAACGGCCGCGGCGAAGGGCCTGTGCTCTTCGAGGCGACCCTGTATCCGCATCGGAGCTTGTCGCCGCGGGGCTTCGGCCTGCTGATGGCCTGCGTCGCCGGGTTCAGCTTCGCGGCGGGGCTGCTGTTCACGTCGCTCGGCGCCTGGCCGGTGATGGGCTTCTTCGGTCTGGACGTCGCATTGTTCTATTTCGCCTTCCGCTACAATTACCGCGCCGGCAAGCTTGCCGAGACGATCCGTCTGACGCGGGACGACCTCGTGGTCCGGCGCATTCACCCCAACGGCCGCGTTCAGGAATGGCGCATGCAGCCCTACTGGCTGCGCGTCGACTGGACGCCGCAGACCGAGGAGCTCGGCGCGCCGCCGGCGGAGGTCCGCCTTTCCAGCCATGGCCGCAGCATCGGCATCGGCCGCTTCCTGACCGATGACGAGCGCGCGAGTTTCAGCGCTGCCCTGCAAACCGCGCTCGCCCGCTGCCGCAGCCTGCCGGAGCTTGCATGACACAGAACCCATTCGATCTGACCGGCCTCACCATCCTCGTCACCGGCGCGGGGCGCGGCCTTGGGCGGGCGGCGGCGAAGATGATCGCGGGCGCCGGCGCGGCTGTGGTCGGCGTCGCCCGCTCGGCGGACGAACTCGCGAGCCTCAAGGCCGAGATCAAGGCCGACGGCGGGGCCTGCGCCGTCCAGCCGCTCGACGTGACCGACCGTGGCGCCGTCCGGGCGTTTATCGCCGCGCTGCCGAAGCTTGAAGGCGTGGTCAACAATGCCGGCTGGAACAAGCCGCAATATGCGCTCGACGTGGATGACGCGACCTTCGATTTCATGGTCGATATCAATCTCCGCGCCGCCTTCACGGTCGCCCAGGCGGCGGCGCGGAAGTTCAAGGCGGATGGCGTCGAAGGCGCCATCGTCAACATGTCGAGCCAGATGGGCCATGTCGGCGGGCCGCTCCGCAGCGTCTACTGCATGACCAAGTTCGGGCTGGAGGGCATGACCAAGGCGATGGCGGTCGATCTCGCGCCGGCGGGCATCCGGGTGAACACGGTCGCGCCGACCTTCGTCGATACGCCGCTCGCCAGCCAGTTCCTGAAGGAAAAGGCCTTCCACGATTTCGTCATCGGCTCGATCCCCATGGGCAAGCTCGCGACCCAGAACCAGGTGGCGGCGGCGTGCGTCTATCTGCTCTCGCCCGCCGCCGCCATGACGACGGGGACCAGCATCCTGGTCGATGGCGGTTGGACGGCGAAATGACGACGCGCGTGGTCTTCCTGGACCGGGCGATCTTCGCCGAAAGCGTGGCCTTGCGCGCGCCTGACTTCGACCACCGCTGGACCGACCATGCCGTGACCGATCCGGCGGATGTCGTCCGCCGCCTCGACGGCGCCGCCATCGCCGTCACAAGCAAGATCCCGATCCGTGCGGCCGACATGGACCGACTGCCGGACTTGCGGATGATCGCCATTTCCGGCGCCGGCATCGACCATATCGATCTGGCCGCCGCGGCCGAGCGCGGCATCGTCGTGGCGAACCTGAAGGGCTATGCGTGGCGCGCGGTCGCGGAGCATGCGATCGCGCTCGCCTTCGCGCTCGCCCGGAACCTCAAAAGCTATGGCGCCGCGACCGCCGCCGGCCGCTGGGCCGAAGCCGATGCGTTCTGCTGGCACGGCGGCGGACCGATCCGCGACCTGCTGGGCGCGACCTTCGTCGTGATCGGCAAGGGCGCGATCGGGGCGGAGACGGGCCGGCTCGCGGCGGCGCTTGGCATGCAGACGCTCTATGCGGAGCGGCCGGACGCGCCCTCCGTGCGGCCTGGCTACACGGCCCTCGACGCGGCGCTGGCGGCGGCGGATGTCGTCAGCTTGCACTGCCCGCTGACGCCGGAGACCCGTAACCTGATCGACGCCCGCCGGATCGGCTTGATGGCGAAGCGGCCGATCCTGATCAATTGCGGCCGGGGCGGACTGGTCGACGAAGCGGCGCTCGAAGCTGCGCTGGACAGCGGCCGGATCGCGGCGGCAGGCTTCGACGTGCTCTCGGCCGAACCGCCGGGGGCCGACGATCCGAACCCGGTGCTGCGCCTGGCCGGCCGCCCGAACGTCATCCTGACGCCCCATGTCGGCTGGGGCAGCCAGACCGCGATGCAGGCGGCGGCCGATATGCTAATCGGCAATATCGAGGCCTTCATGGCGGGCAAGCCCACGAACGTCGTCAGCCCATGACAGCGCCGCCAGAGACGATCGTCAAAGCCCTCCGCCGGTTGCAATTGCTGCCGGCCGACGGGGCCGTCGAGGGCGCGCCGCTCGCCGGCGGGGTTTCCTCCGATATCTGGCGGATCGAAACCGCGGCCGGACCGATCTGCGCCAAGCGCGCCCTCGCGAAGCTGAAGGTCGCGGCCGACTGGCGGGCGCCGGTCGAGCGGAACATCTATGAAGCGCGCTGGCTCGGCCGCGCGGGGCTGGCGGACGCGCGGTTGGCGCCCCGGATGCTGGGCCAGGACGCGGCGTCCGGCGTGCTCGCGCTCGAATGGCTGGATCCCGCCGATCATCCGGTCTGGAAGGCGGAACTGCTGGCCGGCCGCGTCGATCCGGGCTTCGCCGCCAGGGTCGGCGACGGGCTCGGCCGCATCCATGCCGCGACGGCGATTGCAAGAGACCCGACCGTCGCCGCTGAGTTTCCAACCGACGCGATCTTTTATGCGATCCGTCTGGAGCCCTATCTCGCCGCCACGGCCCGCGCCTGGCCGTCGCTCGCGTCGCAACTCGAAGACCTGATCCAGCGGACCGCGGCGACCCGGCTGGCGCTGGTCCACGGCGACGTCAGCCCGAAGAACATCCTGATCGGCGCGCATGGCCCGGTCTTCATCGACGCCGAATGCGCCGTGGCGGGCGATCCCGCCTTCGATCTGGCGTTCTGCCTGAACCATCTTCTGTTGAAGCGGGCGCCGCTGCCGGAGCAGGCCCCGGCGCTCGCTGCAAGCTTCCGGGCGCTCGCGGCCGCATATCTGGCCAGGGTCGACTGGGAGGAGCCAACCGACCTGGAGGCGCGCGCCGCCGGCTTGCTGCCCGCGCTCTTTCTCGCCCGCGTCGACGGCAAGTCGCCGGCCGAATATGTGACAAGCGACGCCGACAAGAACCGCATCCGCCAGACAGCCATCCCGCTGATCAGGACCCCGCCCAATCGCCTCGAAGCCGTTCTGGCGGCGTGGGATGCGGCGTTCGCCTAGAGCATGGCGCGTCCAAGTGGACGCGCGGTCCATGCTCTCACTATTCGATACAGTTCAAACAGTTTCCACCTGATACGGGTTCGATCTAGCTTGTCTGCGCAGCCGACCCTGGGGCAGGGGCTGGGTCGGCCGCCGGCGGCGCGCCGTATCTGGTTGGATCGGCGGCGGCATCCTTTACCAATGCGCTGATAAATTCGGCGATGCTTTTCTTCACAGCGCCTTCATTGGCGAGACGCAGCCGCTCCGCGCCAAGGAAATTGGAGGAAAAATCCGCTGTGAAGGGGCTGACGAACGTTCGATCGAACGCCGTTTCGCCATCTTCTGTCCGAACGATATACCGCGCATGCGCGGTCACCGTCATGTCGAAACCCATAATTGGTTGATCGAGGTCGATCAGGTTCGCTTCGATACGCAATGGCGCGTCGAACGCGCCAAGGATCGTGTGTTGCCTCAAGGACAGTTTCAGCGCCTCCTGAAAATCGTCAGTTGAAACCTGCGACATCCACATCGGGCTCGTTTCCTTGCCGCCGGTGACTGTGTGGACGGCGACATTGTTCCGAAGCGGGCTGTTCTCGGGCAAAATTGTTTGCGACGTGACTGGCGCAATCATCGCTGACATTTGTGCAGGTTGCGCACAACCTGCGGCCAAGGCCGCCAGCGCTACAACAATGGCGAATGATTTCATCGATTGCAGCATAGAAATGACTTTCACATAGGTTGCTATTTAAGGCAGGATGTCACGGCAGACAGCATTGTCAAGCGGAGGGACGGGGTGAAAGCGCAACTACGTTATGGGGTTCTCGCGGCGGCGATATTGGCGATTTCCGCGTGCGGCGGACGGAAAGCCAATCCCGTCGCGGAAACCCAAGCGCTTGACACGGCTCTATCCTGCGATCATGTGGCGGCGGAAATCGAGGTCAACACGGCCCGGCTGTCGGATCTTGTCGGCGAAGGGCACGCCAAGGAGCGGCGCAATCTGGGGATGATCTTCGTATCGCCCCTGTTCCTGGATCTATCGAACTCGGAGCAGACAGAAGCCAAGGCGCTGGAAGCGCGGAATCGCCATCTGGAGTCCGAACTGGAACGCCGTAATTGTCCGGCTTAGATCAGACCATCTAGGTCGGAAACACGTGCGCGCCGCGGCCCCGGCCGCTGACCCCGTCACAGCGTCGATTGCATCCAAGCTCTAATCCGGCTTGACCGCGGCGGCGGAGGCGAAGGCGGCGTCGGGGGCGAGGTCCTGTTGGGCGCGCGTCGACATCGGCTGCTTGGTGAAGCCTTCCAGGCCGCCGAGCAGCGCCGCGTCGCGGGCGATCTCCACTTCGCTCGTGACATAGGTCGTCAGGAGTTCCGCCAGGGACCGGAGCGCATGCATGTGGATGCGCTCATAGCCATGGCTGGCGTCGATGCCGAAGGTCGCGAGCGCCGTCCTGACATCGGCGCCGCCTTCGACGGCCGACGCGGCGTCGGACCGGTAATAGCGGAAGACGTCCTTCTGGTAGCGGATATCGTAGTGCTTGCAGAGATTGATGAGCTTCCGGACCAGATGATAATCGAACGGCCCGGTTTGATCCGCCATCGCGATGGTCACGCCGAATTCCGCTGAATTCTGCCCCGGCGCCGTGGTGCCATTGTCGACCGCGACCAGGGAGGCGATGTCCGGCGTCAGCACCGAGGATGCGCCGTAGCCGACTTCCTCCGCGATCGTGAACAGCCAGAAGGCGTTGACCGGCGGCTCGATGCCGCTTTCGACCAGGGCTTTCAGGGCGGCCAGCATCACCGCCACGCCGGCCTTGTTGTCGAGATGCCGGGAAACGATGAAGCCGTTCGGCAGGAATTCCGGTTGCGGATCGATCGCGACCATATCGCCGATGTCGATGCCAAGCGCCTGCAGGTCGCTCGCCTGCTCCGCCCATGCGTCGACCCGTAGTTCCACATAGTCCCAACCGACGGGCAGGTCGTCGACTTCTTCGTTGAAGGTATGGCCGGACGCCTTCAGCGGCAGAATGGTGCCGGTATAAGCGCCTTTTTCGCTGAAGATCACCGTGCGGGCGCCTTCGGCGAACCGCGCCGACCAATGGCCGACCGGCACCAGTTCGACGCGGCCGTTCTCCTTGAGCCGCTTCACCTGGGCGCCGAGCGTGTCGAGATGCGAGACGACGGCGCGCGCGCCGGACGGGGCCTGTCCCGGCAGCAGCGCCCGGATCGCGCCCCGGCGGGTCAGCTCGTAACGGACCCCGATCGCATCGAGCTCCCTGCAGGTCAGCCAGACGACCTGATCGGTGTAGCCGGTCGGGCTCGGCGTGGTCAGAAGCCGCTTCAGGACATCCGCCAGATAATCGAGATCGATGCGCAACATCGCCATGGCGCCAGTTCTCCTTTCGCAGCCTGGCGGGTCCAGTTGGACGCTCAATCCAGGCCTAGTTCGAATATTCGGATCGGATCCGACGATGGTTCAGGTCTTCGGGCGCGCCGCCGACAAGGGAAACAGCATATCGATAAACCGCTCGGCCGTCGGCTGCGGCTCATGATTGGCGAGGCCCGGGCGCTCGTTGGCTTCGATGAAGCGATAATCGGGCTGGGTCGCGTCCTTGACGATCAGGTCGATGCCGGTCGTCGGAATATCGATCGCGACCGCCGCCGCGACCGCCGCTTCCGCCAACGCGGGGTGCAGCTCGGCGGTGACGTCATTCAGGTCGCCGCCCGTGTGCAGGTTGGCGGTCTTGCGCACGATCACTTGCTGGCCCTCGGCCGGAATATCGCTGAGTTTGAGGCTGGCCTCCGCCAGGCAGCGCTCGGTTTCCCCGTCGATGGGAATGCGGGATTCGCCGTGGGTCGCGGCTTCGCGGCGCCGGCTCTGGGCCGCGATCAGATCGCGCGCGGAGGAAACGCCGTCGCCGACGATGCGCGGCGGCAGTCGGGTCGCGGCCGCGACGACCTTGAAATCGATGACCAGAATCCGGAGGTCGACGCCGGACACATATTCCTCGATGAGGACCGTGTCGGAAATCCTGCGAGCTTCGGCGATGGCGGCGTCGATCTGCGCCAGATCGGTCAGGCCGACGGCGACGCCGCGGCCCTGCTCGCCCCGGGCAGGCTTGACGACGACGGCCCCGTGGCGCTTGAGGAACTGCTGCAATTCGGCTTTCTCGCCGCCGGCGACGATCTGCTCGGGCGCGGCGACGCCGGCGCTGGCGACGATCCGGCGGGTGGTCGCCTTGTCGTCGCACATCGACATGGCGACGCCGGACGTGAATTCCGACAGGCTTTCCCGGCAGCGCACCGTCCGGCCGCCCCAGGTCAGATCGAAGAACCCGCCCTCGGCGTCGATGATGCGGGCATGAATGCCGCGCCGCCGCGCCTCGTCGATGATGATCCGGGCATAGGCGTTCAGCGCGTCGTCGGGCGTCGGCCCGATGAACAGCTTTTCGTTGCGCGGGTTCTTGCGCTTGACCGTGAAGAACGGCACGCGCCGGAAGCCGATTTTTGTGTACAGGGCGATCGCGCCCTCGTTGTCATGCATGACGGAGAGATCGAGCGTCGCGAGGCCGCGGGCCTTGAACAGCTCCGCCAGGCGCCGGACCAGCGCCTCGCCGACGCCGGGATGCTTGGCGCTCGGCGAGACGGCGAGGCACCAAAGCGAGGTCGCGCCATTGCCATCGCCAAATGCGGCGACATGATCGAGGCCGGTGACCGTGCCGACGATCTCGCCGCTTTCGTCATCGATGGCGACGAAGACCGGCATGGCCTGCGGGTCCCGGTCCTCGGTGAAGAACCGGGCCGGCGCCGGCGCCATGTCGCGGAGCGCATAGAGGCGATTGACGGCGGCGGCGTCCTTCGCGCCGCTCAACCGGCGGATGGTGAAGCCGCGCCGCCGATCCCGCGCCGGGCGGTAGGCCGCGAGCGTCAGCCGGTAGGCATGGGAGGGGTCCAGAAACAGTTCCTGCGGCGCCGAGGCCAGCAGGACATGGGGTTCATGCACATAGAAGGCGATGTCGCGCTGGTCGGGGCGCTCTTCGCGGAGGGCGGCGGCGAGCTTCTGGGGGTCGTCGAAGGTGTGCGCCAGGATCAGCCGGCCCCACCCGCATTCGATCGCCACTTCCTTCGGGATCGCGCCGGGGCCGACCGGGGGCGTCGGGGCGGCGGCGCGCAGCCGTTGCAGGCGATGCTCCTGGGCCTGGCGTTTGGGGTGGCGGGGCGGCGTCGTCACGGATCACACTCCATGCTGCTGCAGCCATAGCTCCAGAAGCGCCGCCTGCCAGAGTTCCGACCCGCGCAGCTTGGTGACATGGTCGGCGGGCGCGGCGAACAGCGTTTCCAGATAGTCCTTCCGGAACAGGCCCCGATCGCGCGCCGCCTGGCTTTCCAGCGCATCCCGGGCGAGGGCGAGATAAGGCCCGTCCAGATATTTCAACGCCGGCACCGGAAAATAGCCCTTCGGCCGGTCGATGACTTCGGACGGCACGATCAGCCGCGCGGCGTCCTTCAGGACGCCCTTGCCGCCTTGCGCCAGTTTATGCTCCGGCGGGATGCGGCCGGCGAGCTCGACCAGTTCATGGTCGAGGAACGGCACCCGCGCCTCCAGCGACCAGGCCATCGAATGGCAGTCGACCCGCTTGACCGGATCGTCGACCAGCATGACGTTGGTATCGATGCGCAAGGCCTTGTCGACGGGATGGTCGGCGCCGGCGGCGGCGAAATGCGCTTCGACGAAGGCGCGGCTGGCGTCCTCCGAAAGCATGTAATCGGACGCGAGCTGCCGGCCGAGCGTCTTGTGGTCCCGGTCGAAGAAGGCGTCGGCATAGGCCGCCACGGGGTCGACGGCGTTCGCCATGCCGGGATACCAGTGATATCCGGCGAAGACCTCGTCGGCGCCCTGGCCCGATTGCACGACCTTGATGTGACGGGCGACCTCGCGGGAGAGCAAGTAGAAGCCGATATTGTCATAGGAGACCATCGGCTCGGACATGGCGCCGATCGCGCCCGGCAGATGCTCCAGCAGTTCGGCCGAGGGGATCATCAATTGGCGATGGTCGGTCTCGAAGCGCTCGGCGATCAGGTCTGAATACTGGAACTCGTCGCCGCGCTCGCCGTGCGCGGCCTCGAAGCCGATGGAGAATGTCGAAAGGTCGGTCTGGCCTTCTTCCGCCAGCAACGCGACGATCATGCTGGAATCGACCCCGCCGGAAAGCAGCACGCCCACGGGCACGTCGGCGACCATGCGCCGGCGCACCGCCTTGCGGAGGCCTTCCAGCGTCAGGTCGCGCCATTCCTCGGGCGAGCGTTTCAGGTCCTCGTCCGTCCGCTCGAAGCTGGGGCGCCAGTAAATTTTATCGGACGTCCGCCCGTCCGGCTCGACGGTGCGGATGGTCGCCGGCGGCAGCTTGCGCACGCCCGCGAGGATGGTGCGGGGCGGCGGCACGACCGCATGCCAGGTCATGTAATTCTGAAGCGCTTCGCGATCGATCGACGTGTCGATGCCGCCGCCCGCCAGCAGGCCCGGCAGGGTCGATGCGAAGCGCAGGCGATCCGCGGTTTCGGAATAGTAGAACGGCTTGATGCCGAAGCGGTCGCGCGCCAGGAAAACCCGCTCGGTCTTCAGGTCGCGGATCGCAAAGGCGAACATGCCGTGGAAGCGGTCGACGGCGGATGGCCCCCAGGCCCGCCAGGCGTTCAGGATGACCTCGGTGTCGCTGGTCGATGCGAAGGTATGGCCGCGCTCGATCAACTCCGCGCGCAGCTCCTTGTAATTGTAGATGCAGCCATTGAAGACGATCTCCAGATCATGGCCTGTGTCCGCCATAGGCTGCGCGCCGCGGTCGGAGAGGTCGATGATCTGCAGGCGTACATGGCCGAAGGCCACGCGGCCGCCGCCGCGGACGCCGAACCCGTCCGGGCCGCGCTGCCGCATGGCCATCGCCATGCGCCCCACCAGCTCTGGGTCGGGCGCGCGTCCATCGAAACGGACCTCGCCGCAAATTCCGCACATCGGTTATGTCCTTCCTTCGCCGCATCCCAGGCGGCGGCTTGGCTTGAACCCCGTTCCCGGCAAGGCGCATCGGCCTTGCCCCATTGGAAACGGCGTTGAACGGCGTTCCGGATCGCCGGGGCCAGAAAGCCCAGCGTCCGGCGACCGGCTCGTCCCGCCGAAGGACGCTTCCCCCTCAGGCGCGATCGCCATTGCGACCAGCGCGCATGATCCCAAGCCAATCCCAAAACTGGCCGAAGCGCGCCATGCGCATCACTTTCGGCAATCATGCCGCCAGGGCGGGCGCCGATCAACCCAAGTATCCGCCAATTTCCTGTGGCGGATGGTCCCGCCAGGCCGACTGCCTGCTCTAGCCAAGGCCGTCGTTCGGTGGAAGCATGGCCGCTACAAACGCGCTTCAGGGGGGATATGTTCCATGCAACTGACAACCATCGCCGAGGGCCTCCAGTTTCCAGAGGGGCCGATCGCCATGGCGGACGGGTCCGTCATCCTGGTCGAAATCGCGCGGAAGACGCTCTCCCGCGTGACGCCGGACGGCGCGGTCTCCGTGATCGCGGACCTCGGCGGCGGGCCGAACGGCGCCGCGCTCGGGCCGGACGGGGCGGTCTATATCTGCAACAATGGCGGCCTCGCCTTCCAGCATGAAAGCAATGGCGACATGCGCCCCGTCGGCCAGGCGAGCGATTATGCCGGCGGCCGGATCGAGCGGGTCGACCTCAAGACCGGCGCCGTCACGACGCTCTACACCCATTGCGGCGAGAACCGGCTCTGCGGGCCGAACGACATCGTGTTCGACAAGCAGGGCGGCTTCTGGTTCACCGATCTCGGCAAGACGCGCCATCGGGACTGGGACCGCTCCGGCCTCTATTACGCGACCGTCGACGGCAAGCACATCGTCGAGGCGGCGTTTCCCCTCATTACCGCCAACGGCGTCGGCCTCTCGCCCGACGAGAGGACGGTCTATGCGGCGGAGACCCATTCCGGCCGCCTCTGGGCGTTCGAGATCGCGAGCCCCGGCACGCTCAAGAAGCGCGCCTGGCCGTCGCCCCATGGCGGCTGGCTGGTCGGGAACACCACGGGCTTCCGCAATTTCGACAGCCTCGCCGTCGACGCCAAGGGCAATATCTGCATCGCGACCCTGATGGACGGCGGCGTCACCGTGATCGCGCCCGACGGCTCCAGCGTCGAGCATGTGCCGATGCCCGATCCCTACACCACCAACATCTGCTTCGGCGGCCAGGACCTGAAGACCGCCTATCTGACGCTGTCCTTCACGGGCAAGCTGGTGTCCTGCCAGTGGCCGAACGCCGGGACGCCGCTCAACTTCCTGAACCGCTGACCGGCCGCGCCCATGCTCGATCATCCGGCGACGCTCGCCGCGATCCTGGGGACGTTCCTGCTGGCGGGCGGCGTCAAGGGAGTCATCGGGCTTGGGCTGCCGACCGTGACCCTGGCGATCCTGACGGTCGTGCTGGATCTGGCGAGCGCCATGGCGCTGCTGTTGATCCCAAGCTTCGCGACCAATCTCTGGCAGGCCCTCATCGGCGGCCACGGCCGGGCGTTGCTCCGCGACCACTGGCCGTTCTTCGCGGTCGCGACCGTGACGGTCGCCTTGGGCGGCCTCGCGCTCAACCGGGTCGATCACGGGCTGCTCCGGATGCTGCTGGGCTTGCTGATCGTGGCATATGCCGGCGTCAGCCTGGCCGGATGGCGGCCGAGGATCGCCGCCGCCCAGGCCCGCGTGCTGGGGCCGGCGATGGGCGCGCTGAACGGCGTCTTCACCGGCATGACCGGCTCGTTCGTCGTGCCGGGCGTGCTCTACCTGAACGCCCTCGGCCTCAGCCGGGACGCCCTGGTGCAGGCCATGGGCATTCTGTTCACGCTCGCGACGGCGGCGCTCGCGCTGACGCTCGCCGGCGCCGGCCGGCTGTCGGCGGACCTTGGGCTCGCTTCATTGGTCGGATTGCCGCCCGCGATCCTCGGCATGGCCGCCGGGCAATGGCTGCGCAAGCGGTTGTCGGAGGCGGTGTTCCGCCGTGTCTTCTTCGTCAGCTTGCTGGCGCTCGGCGGCTATATCGTGGCGGGGGCGTGAGGCGGCGCGCGCTGCACAGGCTCAGATATACATGTCCTGCTCGTTGTAATTCCGCAGCAATTCGGCGCGCGCCGTTTCGGACCAGCGGATCCGCTCGGCTTCATGGGCGAGCGGGGCATAGCGATAGCTTGGCTCGTCCGGATAGCGCTGGCGCCGGGCGTCGATCGCCAGCTGGATGATCCGGCTGCGCGTCTCGATCCGGCCAGCTGTGTAGGTCAGCGTCTGGCCGCGGAGGTTGGAGGTTTCGACATTCAGCACGCGCCTGAGCGGGAAGAAGCCGGCGTTCAAGGTGACCCTGCGGTCCGGCGAGGTATTGGCGAAGGAGCCGTGGACGATCTGCCGGTTCAGGATCATGACGTCGCCCGCGCCCGAGAGCATCGGCACGGCGCCCTCGAGCCGCTCGGACCCGCTTTCGGCGATCAGGGCCTTGATGTCGGCCTTGCCGCGCGCGTGGCTGCCCGGCAGCGCCCAGACGCAGTTCGCGGCCGTCGACGGATAAAGTTGGGTCATGAAATTGAAGCCATGGGCGCCGGCGTCCCAGTCCTCGGCGGTCCAGTGGGTGGTGCCGTCCTGGTGCCATGCGACGGAGGGGCCGAGGCCCGGCTCCTTGATGAAGGGGACTTCGTTATAGGGCACGAAATCCGGCCCGTTCACGGCTTCCGCGACTGCCAGCAGCCCCGGATGGCCATACAGGCGGAGGCAGGCGTCCATCAATTGCAGATTGCCGTCGAGCAGGTTGACGGTCCAGTCCGGCGCCCCGTCCGCCGCCGCCGGGTCCAGCATTCTGACCGGATGGCGGCCCTTGTTGAGGTCGGTGCCGCCCAAGGGGTCGCTCAGCGGTTTGGCATAGCGATAGGCGGGGCGGGAGAGCCCCTCGATCCTGGCCGATGGATTGCGCGGGTCGGACCCGGCGTCCGGCGCGGCCGGCGCGGCGGCCAGCGCCCGGTCGACATCCTGGCGGAGGTCCGCCAGTTCCTCAGGCCCGATCACGTCTTCGAAGACATAGAAACCGGTCCGCCAATAAGCCTCGACGATCGCGGGATCGAGCTTCCCGTCGGCCCCGAGCCTGAGCGGCCCCCGGTTCCCAAGCGCCATCGCCGCCGCAGTCCCGGCCTCGATATATCCAGCCATTGTCCGGGCATGCTCGGCCGCCGTCAATTGGGTCTGGGTCGCAGTCATCGCGTGGGTCCTTTCGGTCGGGAGCGGGATTTTGGCCGATCCGGCGGCGATAGCGCAAGGCGGCTTCGAGCGGCGGCTCCTGGTTCGCCGCCGACACGCGCCGCGCCGCCGTCAAGCTTGGAAAATGCTATCGTCTATCCCACTCTGATATCATTGCAGTCATTTCGTGGAGAATGCCATCATGGCCGCTGTCACGATTCGCAACCTCTCGGCGGAGGCGCATCGCGCCCTGAAAGTCCGCGCGGCCCAGCACAATCGCAGCACTGAAGCGGAGATGCGCGCCATCCTCGAGGCCGCCGTGCGTCCCGAGGGCCGCTTGCTGCTCGGCACAGCTTTATCGAACGCCAGCCAGAAAATGGGGCTCGCCAATGCCGATATCGAGGCGCTGGAGCAAACCCTCGAACAGGTCCGCGACAGACATCCCGCCGAGCCCATGACGTTTGAATGACGGGACGCTGTAATTATTTTTAAAAGATAAATAAATATTAATAGTTCGAGAATGTAAGAAATATATTGGAGTGACATGAAATTTATTGTTATCCGATTTATTGTCTTATAAAAATCAAATAACTTTAGTCTTTAAGTGTTCTCGCAAATTTATCAAGTGTCCAAATTTCAAAATCTATATCTATCAGATACTTAGCTTCAGCGAATAAAATAGGGTGTGCTTTTCCTTCTCTGCACCAATCAATCTTTCCGTAATTCGTTATCAATATTAATCTATTTGGTAATTCAATTGTATTTTTAAGTTGCAATAGTCCAAATAGTATATCGGCCCAGATAAAAAAATCACCATCGCCCGAGTCCTTAAATCCTGGGGGCGTTTTTACTCTTTTTCTCTGTTCCGCGATTAAATGCAATGCCATTCGAGGCGCAAAAGGAACGATTGCTTTAGAGCCTGACCGAAAAGTGTTTGAGCGATATCAGCAGGTTGTGATTCACC
>CALAHN010000109.1 GCA_937891825.1 uncultured Alphaproteobacteria bacterium | reverse complement strand
TTCAGGACTACGATCAGGCCATCCGGCTCGATCCGCAAGACGCCAAAGCCTACTATAACCGGGGCAACGCTTATCTCGCCCTGATGGATTACTGGAGCGCCGTTGAAGACTACGGTGAGGCCATCCGGCTCGATCCGCAAGACGCCAAAGCTTACAATAACCGGGGAGTAGCTTATCGCGCCCTGAACGACCACCGGCGGGCCATTCAGGACTACGTTCAGGCCATCCGGCTCGATCCACAAGAAGCTAAAGCCTACATTGGCCGGGGCAAGGCTTATCTCGCCCTGATGGATTACTGGAGCGCGGTTGAAGACTTCGGTCAGGCCATCCGGCTCGATCCGGATGACACCGATGCCTACAACGATCTCGCACGGAGCCAATATCTGGCCGGCGATGCCGCCGCGGCTCTGGCCAATGTCGATCGGGCGTTGCGCGACCGGCCGGACAGTCTAAGTTTTATCGACACCCGTGCGCATGTGCTGGCGTGGTTGGGCCAGCGCGAAGCGGCGTACCGCTTGTTCGATCGGATCATGCGCGACGGCGGCGCGGATTGGGTCAAGAAATACCAGAGAGCGCTCAAGACCCACGGCCGCTATGGCGGGGCCATCGACGGCGCCTATGGGCCGGGGACCCGGCGTGCGCTACGCGCCTGCCTCGACGCCGGATGCCGCCTATTGGAGTGACGCACCATCCGGCGCGGTCAGCCCGCCTTTCCGCGCAGCAACTTCCGCATCAGGCAAGCGTCCGCGTCGTAGCCTTTCTCCGCCGGCGCCGGGCCGATGGGCGTGAAGCCGAAGCGCCGCCAGAAGGGTTCGGCGTCCTGAACCGCGACCAGCGATAGGGTGCAGAACGCCTGGCGCGTCGCAGCGTCGGCCAGGGCCGCCATCAGCGATGCGGCGGCCCCCTGGCCGCGCGCGCGGGCGTGCACCGCCAGATCATGGAGCAGCAGATTGTCGGTCGGCCCCGGATCTGCCAGGGGCGTATCGAGGCACGGCCAGGCATCGGGCGGGTAGGGGTGCGCCAGGAGATAGGCCAGCGGCCGGTCGCCCCGGGTCGCGACGAAGCATGCGGCGGGCAGGGGCGACGCTTTTGAGCGGAGCACGGCTTCCGTCTCGATCAGGGCAGGCCCATAGGCGCTGACCTGGATGGCGAGGATGTCCGGCCAGTCCGCCGCTCCGATCGGCCGGACGGTTAGGGCAGGCGGCATCGAGGCGGTCAGTCCTCGTACCAGCAGAAATCGATCATCAGGCAGCCGCCAACGGTGCTGACGGGGCCGTGCATGACGCCCGGCTTGCGCGCCGCATAATCCCCCGCCGTGACCAGCTTTTCGCCGTCGGTTCCATCATGGACGGTCATCGCGCCCTCCAGGATATAGATTTCCTCCCAGTAGTCGTGGGCGTGCGCCTCCGGCGTCGCGGCGCCGGGCGCCATCCGCAGCAGCCGCGTCCGCCGGCCGCGCTTCGCGGTCGTGTCGAGGTCGCTCGCGAGGATCTTGACGGAGATGCCGGAATTGCCGTCGCCGCGCTCGGCGAAGCCGGCGCCGTCATTCACGAGATGGAAGAACTGGTTGACGCGCTCTTGGGGCATGGAGGGGCGGCTCCGGTATGGCGGATCGGCGGGGTGGGGCAGAGTATACCCCAACGCGCGGCCATGCGCGGCGGCTTCCGCTTTACCTTCGCGCGGCTTCGCGGCATTCTCTCGGCCGAGACATCTGCCGCGCGTCCGCCGCCCTGGCGGGCCCGCGGTCCCGAGCACGCGACTGCCACCCTTTGACGGAAGAACAGGACCTATGATCGATCTGATGAAAATCGCCCGCACCGAAGCGGACGGCGGCGACCTCTTTGGCGAACTGGAAAAGCTTTACCAGCCGACCGACCTTCGGCCGACGGGCCATCCGGAAGCGGTGATCTGGAAAGGCGGCAATCATGACGGCAAGTGCGAGCCGGTCGCCCACTCCCTGACCGACGCCTACGCGCTGCTCGGCACCGTCGCGGCCGCCGACGTGCTTGGCCTGCCGTTCTATTGCGTGCCGATGTGGTCCCAGTTCCGTCACGACAAGAAGCTGGCGCCGTTGAGCTGGTTCGGCAACATGCCTGTCACCTCGATCAAATGGTCGACCGCGGGCGACGCCTATGTGAACGACGGCAAGGGCGGCAAGGTCGTCGTCATGGGCAAGTCCGGCAACGCGCCCTTGCGCACCCAGGCCGGCGTGTTCTGTAACGTCCGCCCCTATGGGCCGATCACGGCCGTCCGCTGCATGCCCTGCCTGCCCTATTCCCAGGACAAGGCGAAGTTCAACGTCGATCCCAAGACCGGCAACGTCCATTCCGAAATGAACACGCCCGGCGTGCAGATGGCCTATGCCAACCGCCTGTTCCTGAAGATGGTGCACGAAAGCGGCAAGATCGGCCGCGTCGCCATGAAGCCGACCCAGGCCATGGAAGACGGCATCAACGCCGGCATCCATTCCTGGATGCTGCAGGGCACGAAGTTCAAGGTCGGCCGGAAATACGCGGTCGATCCCTATGTCGAGCACAAGGAGCGGATCGACGCCATCGTCGCCCTGCTGCCGAAGGACTTCAAGGCCGGCATGGAGAATTGGGGCGGCCAGATCGAGCAGCACATCTCCGACACCAACTACGGCATCCTGATCTGGGACCTGATCGAGAAGCGCGACGCCATCGTGCTCGCGACCGACCTGGACGGCGACCGCCTGACCGATCTGATGGCGGACATCTCCGATCCGCTGCGCGCCTTCGGCCAGAAGGTGCTGGACTTCGTCGGCAGCGACAAGTCGATGCGCGATCTCTGGGGCGCCATGGGCTACACCACCGGCAATGGCCGCGACATGACCTCGGTCATGCATCGCATGTCCGGCCCGCCGATCCATGAGCAGACGCTCGGTTCCGCCGACGCGATGCTGCTGCGCTTGCTGGACGGCGACGAATCGGTCGGCGGGACGAAGCAGCCCTATGACCCGCGCATCCACTTCGTGCTGATCCGCGACGCCTATATCGACGCCAACCCCGGCAACCAGGCGGTCAAGGACTATCTCGACCAGGCGCTCGCGACCTTCGACACGATCTATGGCGACGATCGTCCGGGCTTCCTCGACGGCTACAAGCAACTGAAAGCGGCGATCAAGCCCTGGGGCAAGTGATCGCGTTCTGACCCCTGACTGTTCTGGAGACCGACGATGCCCGACGCGCCCTCGCCGAATTTTCACATTGCCAGCCTGGAAGCGCTGGAGGAGATTTACGGCGAGGCGCTCGGCCGCGCGGTCACCAAGGAACTTGACCATATCTCGGACCATTACCGGTCCTTCGTGGAGGTGTCGCCCTTCATGATCCTCTCGACGGTCGGCCCGGAGGGGACGGACAGTTCCCCCCGGGGCGATCCGGCGGGCTTCTGCCGCGTGATCGACGCCCACACGGTGCTGATCCCGGACCGGCGCGGCAACAACCGCATCGACAGCCTGAGGAACATTGTGCGCGACCCGCGCGTCTCGCTGCTGTTCCTGGTGCCGTCGGTCGGGGAGACGCTCCGCATCAACGGCCGCGCCGAAATCCGCACCGACCCCGACCTGCTCGCCAGTTTCGAGATGGAGGGCAAACTGCCCCGCAGCGTCATCAAGGTTCAGGCGGAGAGCGTCTATTTCCAGTGCACCAAGGCGCTGGTGCGCTCCAAGCTCTGGGACCCGACAGGCTGGCCGACCGCGCGGCCGGTGCCGACGGCAGGCCAGATCCTGAAAGGCATCGAAGCCTCATTCGACGCCAAAACCTACGACGCCAATTACCCCGAGCACATGAAGAACACGATCTACTAGCGGCGGCGTTCCAGCCCTGGAGGCGCCGGGCCGATGCGAGCGGTCAATCCAATCACCATTGCGATCCGGGAAGGGATCGGCAAGCGGCTGCTGGAACTCGGGTTCCAGCGGCAGGGCGCGCGCATGTATCTGAAGGAAACTGGCGATTACTCCGAGTGGGTCCATTTCGCTAACCTTCGGGGCGGATTTCAGGACATGTACGGCATTCACGATGCGGCCTTGGAGCGGTTCGTTTCTACGACGCTGGAGGTCGCCACTAAACTCAATGAACCGGGTATGATCCGGCCATGCCACATCGCGAGCCGGAGTATCGACCATGCAAAATGGCGCTTTGGCCAGGCATGGGAGGAATGGAGGGCGAACCGTCGCCCCTGGCGGCCGCTGGAGTACTTTCAAAACCCGCCGGATACGGTTTCGATGTATGGGCCGTTCATTTCCCAACGGGGCGTCTGGACCCCAGCAGACGATCCTATCGGCTGCGCGGCTGCTACGGCGACCGCATGGCACGCGCACGTGGAGCCGTATCGCGCCCGGCTGATCGCTAGTCCGCAAGCGGTGGCGAGAGAGATGATCCAATCGGAATCCTTCGGACTCACAAAACGGATAATGGTGACAGCATATTTGGGAGATAAGGATGGCGCGCTTGCTTTGATTGAAAAGAGTCTAGTGGCTGAAGGTCGACAGCCGGATGAGGCAAAATTACGATATCATCGTGAAATTGGAGCGAGACAGACGGGGCTTACTATTGAAGAATTTGTGCAAGATTATATTGAGCAAAGCGTCGCATCCGCTAATTATATTAGAAATCTGAGAAATAAAATCCAGAATATATAATAATTAATAGGAAAAATTAATTTAATTCGGGAGGTATAATATCTGCCTCCCGCATTTTTATTTATTCGTTGTTGGATGCAATTCGTGCAGAAATCCCAATTATGAAATCCGAGAGAGTGGGTGCGGTATCTAATAAATGCTGTTGGATTAGGGCGTTATTAGTTTCTTTGATAACTCTATCAATATCCTCATCCGTCCATATTGCCGGTTCGCTTTTATCTCCGGGCTTTTTCCGTGCGCGTGTTGCGCCTGGGCTAACATATTCGGCACCGCGGTTACCTGAGAGCCTGAATCAAAAGATCATGAAGGCTTGCAATGGGTTGCGATCCTTC
>CALAHN010000108.1 GCA_937891825.1 uncultured Alphaproteobacteria bacterium | reverse complement strand
GAAGGATCGCAACCCATTGCAAGCCTTCATGATCTTTTGATTCAGGCTCTGAGGCCCTGGGTCGCCATCGGGACCGCGAAGGAAATCGCATAGTCCGCCTCGGTCGGCTTCAATGGCTGGAGATGCGCCACGAAGACCTCGTTCGCCATGATCGAGGAGGTGCCGAGCATCTTGGCGCCGCGCACCGTGACGCCGGTGCTGTCCTCGTCGACAATCTTCATCATCGGGTCTTCGACGAGGTCCGAGGCCGCCTTGCTGCGGTCGACCTGGGGATTGATGATCACGTAGGTCAGGAACAAGTCGTTGTCCCGGGCATAGACGTAATAGTCCCAGAAAGCTTGCGCCCGCTTCGCGTCATATGCCTTGAAGAGATCGATGCCCATGAGCTGGCCGGTCACGGCGGACGCCAGATGGTCTGGCGAGCGGCCCATGAAGCCGCCATGCTGCTCCGCCCAGGCGACCAGCGCTTCCCGGCGCTTCGCCAGTTCCGCATAGGAGCGCGGCATCTGCCAGGCGCGATTGACGCGCCGGCCGGTCGTGGGGGATGGGAAGGTCATCAATTCGGCGTTCGCCGGATCGGCCTGAAAATCGTAGAGGTTCGCCGCCGACTGCACCGAATTCCGGAACGCGGGGTCCGTCGTCACGTCCGCGATGCGCTTGCCGTCCAGATAGACTTGGCGGCTGTCTCGCAAGCTCGCGACATGGTCCGCCGCATTTTTGATCGCTTGGGTCATCGGTGACGCGCCCTTCCGGCTTTGGGTCGATGGCGTCCGCGAAACGCCATCATCGGCTCCGCATGGTGGCGCCCCGGACCGGGACGCCGCCGGCCGGTCAGGCGTCGGACATGATGTGGATCGTGCGCTCGGCGAGCATCTCCTTGGTGCTCGCCCCGTAGGCTTTCATGTGAGGCGAGGCGCCGTGGGCCTTCAGGGCGTCGAGGCTCGCCCACTTCTCCACGACGACAAACGTATCGGGGCCGTAGGGCGCGGCGAATGTAGCGGCGGCGCAATCGACCGTCGCGCCATATTCGATGCAGCCGTCCTCGGCCAGCACCGCCGACACATTGGCCTTGAAGAGCTTGAGGACATCGTCGCGCTTGCCGGGTTTGGTCTGAATGACGGCGATGACATGAACACGGGACATGGGGCGTTTCTCCTGAATGGGTTGGCGGCAAATCGTAAGGTCCGGCGCCTCGAAGTCAATCAGCGGACCGGCCGCTCGCGCGCCAGGCTCTGGTCATCGCCGCGCTTTCGGGGATTGTGGTGAAAAGCGTATCCGCCTAAGCGTGGTTGGAGCCAGGGGGAACTGACCATGAAAAGTATCTTGATTCTGATCGACGGCAGCGAGAATGACACGGAATCGCTGTGTTGCGCGCTCGCGTTCGCCCGCGCCACCGGCAGCCGCCTGACCGTGCTGCATCCGAATGCCCAGGGCGCAACCTTGTACACCTTCGCGGAATCCGTCTTTGCGGCCCCGGCGACCGCCGCCCCCGCCGAAGCCGCCGCCCGTGCCGAAGCCGCTTTCAATACGGTTTGCGCCGGCCAGACCGCGACCTTTCAGGTGTTTCAGGGCGACGCCGCGGAGGCCATCGCCGCCGCCGGATACGGCCATGACCTCGTGATCGTCGAGCGCCTGTCGGCGGAAGAAGGCCCCCAGGCGGCGCAATTGAACGCGGCGCTGTTCGAGACCGGCCGCCCTGTCATGATCACGCCGCCGACGCCGCCGGCCGCCATGCCGGCCCGGATCGCCATCGCCTGGAACGGCGCCGCCCAATCGGCCCGGTCTGTGCGCTCCGCCCTGCCGCTGCTGCAAAAGGCGGAGGATGCGGTCATCCTGCTCGGCTCCGGACAGCGGGACCTGCCGACAAACGTCCTGACCGCATACCTCAAGGACTACGGCATTCAGCCCCATGTCGAGCATTACGATTCCGATCACCTGACCGCCCGCGCCCGTGGCCGCGCCCTGATTGCGGCGGTTCAGGCGGTCGGCGCCGGGATGCTGGTCGCCGGCGCCTACGGGGAAAGCGGCAGCGCCGATATCGCAGGCCTGGGCCGGGCGACCAAAAAGATCGTGACCGCGGCGCCCTTTCCGGTCTTCCTGCAAGCCTAAATCAGCACGTCTTCCGCTCCCAGCGCCGCCGCCGCGACGCCTTCGAGCACAATCGAGTTCGGCCCCGCCAGATCGATCAGCGCGCCGCCGCCGGTCTGGCTGGTCAGCGCCTGAACGGCGGCGAAGTTCGCGAAATTGAACGCCGTCAGGTCAAGCAGATCCTGGGCGGTATTGAAGTCGGTGATGCGGTCGTTGCCGTCGCCCGGCGCAAAGACGAACGTGTCGACGCCCTGCTGGCCGGTCATCCGGTCATTGCCGGTTCCGCCGATGATCCGGTCGTTGCCGCTGTTCGCGAAAATTCGGTCGATGCCGGCGCCGCCGTCCAGAATGTCGTCGCCGACCAATCCGATCAGTTGATCGTTGCCATCGAGGCCGAGGATCGTATCCGGCGAGTTGATCTTGTTCGCCCCCGTTATCTGATCCCTGAGGCTGCTGCCCGTCAGACGCAGGCCGACCGCCGCGAACTTGCCGACCAGAATTTCGACATTCTCCGGATTGGTGAAGTCGACGAACGCGTTGATGCGGTCGCGCGTCCCTTCGCCCGCAAGCTCCACGACAACATCGCCCACATCCGTGACGGTATAGAGGTCGTCGCCGGCCCCGCCTTCCATCCGGTCGGCGCCGGCGCGGCCGTCGATCCGGTCGAAGCCGTCGCCGCCGCGCAGGATATTGGCGGCGCTATTGCCGATCAGGACATCGTCTTGCGCCGTCCCCAGGATGTTCTCGATCCGGATCAGGCTGTCGACGCCGCCCTCGCCGTCGGTTCCGCTGCCGCTGGTCAGATTGACGCCGACGGCGAGGAGCGCGTCGGAATAATCCGCGAGGTCGCCCGAGCCGCCGCCGCCGTCCAGGCTGTCATTGCCGCCCCGCCCATTCAGGATGTCGTCGCCCGACCCGCCGAGCAGACTGTCCGCGCCCGCCGAACCGACGACATCGATGCTCAGGGTTTCGGCCACGACGAACCGCGCCTCGCCCTTGGCGAAGGTCCGGGTCGATCCGCTGTTGAGCGCGAGAGACCATCCTTCGTCGGCGAGGATCAGCCGGTTCGCGGCGCCGCCGGTCACCGTGACGCTGTTCGATGTTTCCGAGAGGCCAAGGATCGTCAGCGCATCGAGGGTCACGCGCGACCCTGCGGCGGCAAGATCGATGGCCTCGACATCCGCCAGCCGGCCGTCGCCGACGCCGGTAAAATCGAGCGCGAGGTTCGTCGCCGTCAGCCGCAGCGTATCGAAGCCGGCGCCGCCGTCGAACTTCCGGAAGGCGCCGCTCGCTGCTTCCGCGACATCGTCGCCGGCCCCGCCTCTGAGGGCATCGCGGCCGCCGCCGCCGCGGAGCGTGTCATCGCCCTGGCCGCCGACGAGGGCATTGGCATTGGCGTCGCCGATCAGGACATCGTCGCCCGCGCCCCCAAAATCCGTCTCAAGGCCCGTCGCGAAGCCGAAAATCACATAGCTTTCGCCCCCGGCGCTCGCGGCAAAGCGGGCGCCGACGATCAGGTCATCGAAGCCGTCGCCATTGACATCGCCCCCGCCGCTGACCGCGCCGCCGCTTTGGGCGTTCACATTGGCGCCGTCAATCCGGAAGCCGTTGACGCCATCGATGCTCGCTAGGTCCAGAACTGCGCCGAACCCGGACGCGCGTCCAAACACGACGAAGCTCTGGCCCGCTGCTCCCCTGTTTGTCGGATCAGCCAACCGCGCGCCGATCAGGAGATCGTCGAACCCATCGCCGTTAAAATCGCCGGCGCTGCTGACAGCGGAGCCGGTAAAGTCGTTCAATACGGCGCCTTCGAGCTTGAACCCGTCCGCGCCGTCGAGCGCGGCAAGATTCAGCGTCGCACTGAAACCGCCCGCCTTGCCGAATACGACATAGCCGGCGCCGGTCTTGACGCCGCCGCCGTCCGTGGCGCCTGTCGCGCCCACGATCACGTCGGCGAACCCATCGCCGTTCACGTCGCCCGCGCCGCTGACCGAGTAGCCGCTGTTGTCGGCAGCGCCTTCGCCGATTATGCGAAAGCCGTCGGCGCCATCCAGGCTGACCAGGTCAAGCTCCGCCGTGAACCCGGCCGCCTTGCCGAACACGACATAGCTTTCGCCGCGGTTGGCGACGGCGCCATAGTCTGCTCTCGGCGATCCGATGATGACATCGGCGAAGCCGTCGCCGTTGACGTCGCCAGCGGCGGCGACCGCCCGGCCGCTCTGATCGGTCGCCGCGATGCCGTTCAAGCGGAGCCCGTCCGCCCCATCCAGCCCGGCAAGGTCAATCGAGGCGGGGAAGCTGGCGGCAGCGCCGAAAATCACATAGCTTTCATTGCCGCCGTTCGGGAAGTAAGGGGCGCCTATAATGCCCGTCGCGCCGACGATCAGATCGGCGAAGCCATCGCCATTCACATCGCCAGCGCCATCAACGGCTATGCCGCTGTAGTCTGTCAGATTGACGCCATCGAGACGAAAGCCATCAGCGCCATCCAACGCATTCAAGTTGAAACTGGCCCCGAGCGGCGATGCTGTCCCAAACAGGACGTAGGTCTCGCCCGCATCCTGCTTGCCGTCGGCATCGGCGTATTTTGCGCCGATGATGAGGTCGGCGAGGCCATCGCCATTCATGTCGCCGGCGCCGCTCACCGCCCGTCCGCTGTTGTCAAATTGATCGACGCCGCGAAGGCGGACGCCATCGGCCCCGTCCAAGCCGGCAAGGTCGATCGACGCCGCAAAGCCGCTGGCCTTTCCAAAGATCAGATAGCTTTCGCCTGCGCCGTTAGCGCCGTCTGGCGCAGCGTTATAAGCGCCGACAATGACATCGTCGAACCCGTCGCCATTGAAATCGCCGACATCGCCGACCGAAGCCCCGCTCCTGTCATTCGCTGCGACGCCGTTCAAGCGGAAGCCGTTCTGCCCATCCAGCGTCCCCAGGTCCAGGAGGCCGACGCCGATCCCGGCGGACGCCGCGATGTTGACCTTGGGATCGACGATCAGAACGCCCGCGCCGTTCCGAAGGAGCACCGCGTCGCCGCCAAAAGCGCGGGTCCACCCGGCGTCCGTCAGGGTCAGGGTCGTGGTCGCATCGCCGGTGATCCGCACGGTGTTGGAGGAATCGGAAAGATTACGGACGCTGAGCCCGGTCAGCCGGACGCCGGCGCCGGCGCCGACAAGATCAATCGCCTCAACATTGGCGATCCGGGCGGCCAACTGTCCGGTCAGGTCGAGCGTCAGGCCGGCGCCCGTCAGCCTGAGCGTATCGACGCCCGCGCCGCCGTCGGCTTGCAGGAAGTCAGCGTCGGCGACAGCCAGAACATCGTCGCCGGCGCCGGCCCGAAAGACATCGCCCCCGCCGCCGCCCGTTAGAAGGTCCGCGCCCAAGCCGCCGATCAAAACGTTGTCATTGGCGTCGCCGGTCAGAATATCGGCTGCGGCCGTGCCCTGGTGCGTGACGGCGCCCGTATCGAAGCCGAAGACGACATAACTTTCGCCGGCGGCATTAACCCCGTTCGGATCGGCGCCCGGGGCTCCGACGACCAGATCGTCAAAGCCGTCGCCGTTCACATCGCCTGCCCCAGTGACAGATCTGCCGCTTTGGTCAGCCTCATCGATGCCTTCAAGTCGGAAGCCATCGGCTCCATCGAGGTCCGCTAGGTCCAAGTTTGCCACAAAGCCCGATGCTCGGCCGAACACCACGTAAGTCTCGCCAGCGCCGGAGTCCCCATTCGGGTCGGCGTATCTTGCGCCGATGATGAAGTCAGCAAAGCCGTCGCCGTTGACGTCGCCCGCCCCGCCAACTGAAAAGCCGTTCTGATCGTATGCTATGATGCCGTTGAGGCGGAAGCCATCAGAGCCGTCCAGACTGGCGAGATCGAAGCCAGCGGTGAAACCCGCTACTTTACCAAATACGACATAGCTTTCGCCAGCATAAGCCTCCCCGTTCGGGGCAGCGAAATATGCCCCGATGATCAGATCGTCAAAGCCGTCGCCATTTACATCGCCTGCCCCACTGATCGAAGCGCCGCTCAAATCATTCTCATTAATGCCGTCGAGACGGAAGCCATCAGTTCCGTCCAGGCCGGCTAGAGCCAAGCTTGCCGTAAAGCCCGAAGCCCGGCCGAATATCACATAGCTTTCGCCAGCATATTCATTCCCATTTGGATCAGCGAAAAACGCGCCGATGATCAGGTCGTCGAAACCGTCGCCATTGATATCGCCGGCCCCGCTGACCGAATTGCCGCTCCGGTCGTTCGCATCGATTCCATCGAGACGGAAACCATCAGTTCCATCCAAGTCAGCCAAATCCACGCTGACCGTAAATCCTGCACCCTGGCCGAATACGACATAACTCTCGCCAGCTTGGCCGACCACGTTCGGGGCGCCGCCAAAGGCCCCGACGATCACGTCAGCGAAGCCGTCGCCATTGACGTCGCCTGCCCCGCTGACCGAATGCCCGCTCTGATCTTGCACATCGATGCCGTCGAGGCGGAAGCCATCGGCGCCGTCCAGATCAGCGAGATCCAAACTGGCGGAGAAGCCCGACCCTTGGCCGAACACCACATAACTCTCGCCGCTAAGATCAACGCCATTTGGATCGGCGAACCGCGCCCCAATGATCAGGTCGGCGAAGCCGTCACCGTTGACGTCGCCTGCCCCGCTGACAGAACGACCGCTCTCGTCATTCGAGGATATTCCAACCATGCGGAAGCCATCCGCTCCGTCCAGGCCCGCCAAATCCAGAGCAGCGGAGAAGCCGGACGCCCGGCCGAACACCACGTAACTTTCGCCGGTCGAACCGGCGCGGAAGGCCCCGATAATGAGGTCAGCGAAGCCGTCGCCGTCGACGTCGCCCGCCCCGCTGACAGAAATGCCGCTCTGGTCGAGCACATTGATCCCATCAAGGCGAAAACCGTCAGTTCCGTCCAAGCCAGCCAGACTGATTACCTGCATCGCGAGATCCACCCGATGTCGAAGGCTCGACTGTATCCTTGGAAATCAGAAATCCACAACGAGAGGAACGGCTGGAGTTTGTAACGGCCGGCACGCCGGAGCATGGCAGCAGCGCCCCGGCGGCCTGAACTAGACCAGACTATCGGCCAGTTCCGCGAGGTCGCTGACGATCAGGTCAGGCTGCTCCGGCCAGTCGCCGAACGGGCGCTTTCTGCGGTCGATGAAGGCCGTCCGCATGCCGTAGGACTTCGCGCCGACGCAATCGAACGCATGGTTGGCGACAAAGAGAATGCTTGTCCGGTCAAGCTCCAGCAATTCCGCGGCTTTCGCATAGGTCTTCCAGTGCGGCTTGAAATAGCCTGCTTCCTGGACCGACATCACCTTGTCGAACGGAATGTCGATATGCGGCTGAGCGGCCGCCAGCATGTCCCGGTCGCCGTTTGAGAGGATCGCCAGCTTATAGCGCGTCCGCAGCTTGCCCAGCGCCTCCCGGGCGTCGGGGAACGGTTTCAGCCGCTCAATCTCGGCTACCAGCCATTCGACCTCCGCCTGGGTATAAGCGATGCCGGCCCGGTCCATGACGAACGATACCGCGCGATGCCCGATCTGCCGGTAGGGCGTATGGCCCCGGTCGCACAAGGCGTCGATCATCGAATTCTCGAAATGCGTTCGCCGCCACCAGGTGACGAAGCTGTTCGGATCGCCCGTCCAACCCTTCTTCTGCAGAAACGGCGCCGCGGCCTCCCGCAGGCCCTTCTGCATATCGACGACCGTGCCGTATTGATCAAAGACGAGGCATTTAATTTCGCGCTTTAACAAAGCCGTGCTTGTCATAAATTCACTCTTTCAGCGAGGGTCCGACTGGGGGCCGCCTCGCCTTCGCGCCAGCGCCAGTAATTCCGGTCCTGCTGGGCGTTGACGGCGACGACCCTGTCCTGGCCATCCCGGTCGATGGCGTGGATCGTGATGCGGTCGATCAAGCCGCCCTTAAGATCGCGGAGATCGTCGATGGCGGCGTCGACCGCGTCGGCCACGCTCAACCCCATCTTCATGTAGAGCACGATCGAGCGGGACGTGCCGGCCCGGATCGCCATCTCGCCCGTGCCCGTGCAGGCCGCCGCGCCAAAGCGCGAATGGGCGTAAGCGCCCGCGCCGACGATCGGACTGTCGCCAAGCCGGCCTGGGTATTTCCACGCCCAGCCCGACGTCGAGACGCCGACGCCGACCGAGCCCTTGTTGTCGATAGCGAGAAAGGTCGTCGTGTCCGCGCCCTGGGGCATCGGGTCGGCCGCCCGCTCGGCAGGCAGCAGGTCCGCCTTGATCGCCCCCTGAACATAGGGGATAAGCGCCGCCGTGTCGCGCCAGCGCGCGCGGTCCTTCAAGGGCACGGTCCGGTCGAACCAGTCGCCCCAGGCCTCCGCGGCGGCGTCGGTCAGGTTCTGCGCTGTCTCCGCCCCGATCTCCGCCGCGAAGCGGGCGGCGCCGGCCCCAACCAGCATTTCATGGGGCAAGCGCTCCATGACGGCCCGCGCCACCGTAATCGGATGCGCGAAGCCTTCGAGCGCGCCGACAGACCCGGTCCGGAGCGTATCCCCGTCCATGAGTAGCGCGTCGAGCTGCACCTGGCCCAGAATATTGGCGAGGCCGCCGCGCCCGACGGTCCGGATCGCCGGATCGGCTTCGACCAGCCGGACGCCGGCTTCGATGGCGTCGAGCGCCGTTGCGCCTTCCTGGAGCCTGGCCGCGGTCCGGCCGATGCCCGGCCGGCCCTCGTCGTTTGTCAGGACGATCACGCAATGAACTCCAGCACGAGGCCGCGCGCGTCCTTCGGGCTGATGCGGATGGCCGGCCCCGCCCGCTCCGTCGCGACCCCGGCCGACGCGAGATAGCGCGCCGTCGCATCGAGATCGGCGACGCCGATGGAGAGCACATGCCAGATCGGCCGCTCCGCCGCCGGATGGGTCGCAAGGCCCGGATGCGCCTTGCCGATCGTCTGGTCCGTCGCAAAGCGGATGAAGCCGCGCCCGGTGTCGATCTCGACGCCGTAATCGGTCCGGGCGATCGACGCCTCGCCGAACAGCTTCGCCATCTGCTGCGCCGTCGCCGTCGGATCGACCGCGATGCCGGTGACGCCCGCGAACCGATTGGCGCCGTTCGCATGGGTCATCAGCCGCTTGTTGCGCATCAGCTCCGGCGTTTTATGGCCGCAGATGAAGACCGGGACCCCGGCGAGGTCGTCGGCGGAAAGCTGCAGATTGCGGAACTTGACCATGCCGGCCGGCTCCAGCGAGGGCCGGGCAAGATCGGTCGGCCCTTCGGTGCGCACGCCCAGGGCTTCGACCTGGGTCTTGACCGCGTCGGCGTCGTGGGTCCCGAGCGCCAGCCGGTGCAGCCCTTCGCCCCGAGCCTGCAACGCAGCCCGGAGGCCGCCGTCGGGATTTTCCGGCTGATTGACCCCCAGCAATTCCAGATAGGTCTCTGGAAACATCAGGCAGTGATTGGCCGTCGCCCGGTTCTGATGGTCGCCCAATGGGGCTGGCGTGAAGCCGAGCCGCTCATAATCCTTCGCGGCGGCGCTCAGGTCCTCGACCGCGATAATGCAATGATCCAAACCAATGACTGGGTTCATGTCGTTTTCTCCTTCAGGTCATTCCGCCAGCAACGCGGTCATGATGCGGTCGCGCGTCAAGGGCATGTCGTACACTCTGCGTCCAAGGGCATGGGCGACGGCATTGCCGATTGCGGCCGCCGTCGGGCCGACCGTGCATTCGCCGACGCCCAGCGGCGCGTCATCCGGGCTGCCGACCAGGCGGGCGTCGATCTCCGGGATTTCGCTGAACTTCAGGATCGGATATGCATCCCAATCGACTGAAATAATGGCGTTTCCTTCGATTGACACGGCTTCCTTCATGGCCCAGCTCGCGCCTTGGACGCAGCCGCCTTCCAACTGGTTCCGGACCCCATCGGGATTGATCGCCAGGCCAGCGTCCGCGACGGCCCAGATGCCGTCGAGCCGAACGGCTTCATCGACCGTAACGGCAACGACAACAGCAGCATAAGCCGCGACATTCTTGTAGCGCGCGAAGGCGATCCCCATGCCCTTGCCGCCGCCGCCCGGCCCGCGCCCGCGCCAATCGGCGATCTCCGCCGCTTTTTCCAGGGTCGTCCGCGCCCGGGGATCGTCCAGCAAGGCCAGCCGGTAGTCGAGCGGGTCCTGGCCGGCGTTCGCGGCCAGCTTGTCCATCAGGCCCTCGATCGCGAAGACGTTCGGCAGCGCGCCGAGCCCCCTGAGCGCCGAGGTGCGCACCGGCGCCTTTTCGGTCAGGTGATGCAGGACATGGACCGCGCCCGCCCGGTAGAGCGGAAAGGCGTTGCGCGGCCCGCCATAGCCGCGCTCCGGCGGCGGATCGACCGGCGGCCCCCAGTCCGGCAGCGGCCCCAGCGCCTGGGCGGCCAGCATGACGACGCCCGGCGCGCCCGGCCGCTGGACATGCACGGGACTATAAATATCCGTCGTCCAGTCAATGGGTTCTCCGGCATCGTTCACAGTCGCCTTGATCTTGACCAGCATGGCGGGGCCGACCGGCTCGAAGGCGAATTCTTCCTCCCGGCGCCATTGCAGACGGATCCAGCGGCCCGGCCGCGCCAGCGCCACGATCGCCGCGTCGAGCGCCGCGTCGTCGGCGCCGTTGTGGCCATAGCAGCCAGGGCCGTCGACGTGCCGGGCATGGACGGCGTCCTCGGCAAGGTCGAGCGCCAGGGCCAGATTGCGGCGGAGCGGATGCATGCCCTGCCCGTGGGACAGAACCTCAAGCTTGCCGTCGGCGAAGCGCGCCAATGCGGCCGACGGGCCAAGCGAAGCGTGGGCGATATAGGGCCGGGTGACGGCTATCTCGATGGTCTCGCCGGCGGGCGCCGCGGCAGGCGGCGGATCGCCGTAGACCAGTTCGACCGCAGGCTGATCCGGCAGCGCATGGGGGTCGGCGCCGCCTTCCGGATTGCGGCGGCCGCCCTGCCAGTCCGCGTGCGCCGGCGCGAGCGCAGCGACCGTCTCGACGGTCCATTCATCGCTCGCGACGAACGCGACGAAGTCGCCTTGCCGCACGATCTCGAACGCCGCCGCCCCGGCCCGCCGCCGGAGCGCGGCTTCATCCAGGCTGGCCAGCTTTGCGCCGGGTAATGGCTGGCGGAGCGTTCGGGCATGAAGCATGTCCGCGAAGCTGACATCGTGCAGAAACCCGCCGCCCGCGACTTTCGCCGGGAGGTCGGTTCGGGGCGCATCGGCGCCGACATGGCGGCGCGCCGAAACCGGCTTCGGCGCCGCGCGGTTGGTCGGCCGGGCCGTCCAGTCGATTTCGCCGGCGACCGTCCAGTAGTCGATATCGGTCGCCTGGCCCGCTTGCAGAAAGCGCCCCGCCTCGACCGTGAGGTCGCCCGGCGCGCAGTTCAGCCGAAGCGCCGCCCGTTCGGTCAGAAGCGCCCGCGCCTCGGCGGCCACGCTCCGGATCGCCGCGCCCGACGCCATGATCGACAGGCTTGAGGTCGTGTAGGCCTCATCCGGTCCGATGTCGGTATCGCCGGAAGCGACGACGACCCGCTCCAGCGGCAGATCGAGTTCGTCGGCCGCGATCTGGCGAAGCGCAGTGACGATGCCCTGGCCGATCTCGACCTTGCCGGAGGCGACGCGCGCCGTCCGGTCCGCCAGGAAGGCGATCCAGCGGTCCAGGCGCGGATTGGCGGCGAGGCTGGCGGGCAGGACGGTCGCGCTCATCGGACGGCCGCCGCCGCGCGCAGAACGGCGCGCACGATCCGAGTATGGGCGCCGCAGCGGCACAGGTGATCGTCCAGCGCCGCCACGACATCCGCCCGCGTCGGCTGGGCGTTGCGGGCGAGCAACGCCTTCGTCGCCATCAGGATGCCGGAGAGGCAATAGCCGCATTGGCCAGCTTGCTCGTCCAGGAAGGCCTGCTGGATCGGGTGCGGCCGATCCGCCGCGCCCAGGCCCTCGACCGTCTCGACCGACTTGCCCGCGACCGACGCGACCGGCAGCGTGCAGGCGAAGGCCTTTTCGCCGTCGACCAGCACGGCGCAGCAGCCGCATTGCTCGAGGCCGCAGCCAAAACGGACGCTTTTGCAATCCAGTTCGTTGCGGAGCGCATACAGCAAGGGCGTGTCGCCGCTGGCGCTGACGGCCGCTTGCGCGCCGTTCAGGGTAAATGCGGTCATGGGACTACTCCGCCGCGGCCTGCAAGGGCGCAGGCATTGGCATGGGGGCATTGGAAATTTCGGCGAGCGGCTTGCCGAAATGCCGCTCGATCATCGGCACGACCTTGGATGCGAACAGGGTCATGGAACGCTTCACATCGGCGCTCGGCACATCGCCGACGGCGAAATAGATGCTGATATGGCGCGGGCCATAAAGTTCGATCTCCCGGCAGAGGCGTTCCGCGACGGTTTCCGCATTGCCGACGACAATATTCCGGGCGATCTCCTCCAGCGACGGCTCGCCAGGGAATGCGGCCTCATCGACCATGTAGTCGTCGACCATCGTCTCCCGCCGGTGGCGAAGCGACATGGCGAGCCGCCGCTGGAACCGAGCGCCGTCGACATAGCGGTCGATCACCGCCGGATCGTCGGAGACGCAGACAAAGCGCAGCACCCCGAGCGGCATCGCCGCCGGGTCCTTGCCTTCCGCCCGGTAGCTCGCCTCGACCTTCTCCCGGCCTTTCAGAATATCTTCGGCGCTGCCGATGCCGCCGGAGATGAACGGCACAAAGCCGTCGCGCGCGCAACGTCGATGGCTGTTCGGGTCGGCGCCGGCGATCCAGATCGGCGGGCGCGGGGTCTGGACGGGCGCAATGTTGATCGCCGTCTGCGGCTGATTGAACTTCTGGCCGACATAGCTGAAATGCGGCTGCCGGAGACCGCGGTCGATCATGTCCAGCATTTCGTTGAAGACAGTCTTGTTCTCCGTCAGATCGGCGCCGAGACGGGCGAATTCATAGTGCTGGTAGCCGCTGCCGACGCCGACATCGAGACGGCCGCCGCTCAACGCATCGACCAGCGCGATCTCCGCGATGAGCCGGGCCGGTTGATGCAGCGGCAGGATCAGAACGGCGCTGCCGATCCGGATGCGCCTGGTGATCGCAGCCGCCTGGGTACAGAGGATCAAGGGCGACGGGCAGAGGCTGTAGTTCGAGAAATGATGCTCCGCGAACCAGACCCGGCTGAAGCCAAGCTCTTCGGCGAGTTGCACATGCTCCATCGCATCCTGGATGATCTGATGCGATGTCCAGGACCGGTCCCGATGTTGCAGCAGGTTGAAAACCCCGAAATCCATAGCTTCATGTCCCCCGTCGAACCAAGCAGGCTGAAAGCGTATACCAAGGACGGCGAGGGTGGTATCGCCATCGAACCGCGCATGGGGAGCAGCGCCAATGCAGCAAGGACTCGTCAACTTCACCGGCATGGAGCGGGTGATCTTCGGCCAGGCGGCCCGCGACGCCCTCTCGGCCGAAGTCGCGGCGCGGGACGCCAGGCGGGTATTCCTGCTGGCGAGCGGCACGCTCAACCGGGAAACCGACGCGATCGCCGGCATCCGCGAAGCCCTGGGCGCGCGCTATGCGGGAACCCATGACCATATGCCCGCCCATAGCCCGCGCAGCGCCGTTATCGCCTGCGCCAACGCGGCCAGGGCGGCCGGCGCCGACCTCCTCGTCACCATCGGCGGCGGCTCCGCGACCGACGGCGGCAAGGCCGTCACGATCTGCCTGGAGCACGATATCCGCGACGAAGATGGCATGGAGCCGTTCCGCACTCGCGTCGACGCCGAGGGCAAGCGACATTTCCCGGACTATGCCGCGCCCGCCGTCCGCCTGATCGCGGTCCCGACCACCCTCTCCGGCGGCGAGTTCAATGCCCGCGCCGGCGTCACCGACACGCGGGTCAAGCTGAAGCAAAGCTACATCCACAAAGGCATCATCCCGGTTTCGGTGATCCTGGACCCGGCGATCACGGTCCATACCCCCGAATGGCTGTTTCTCTCGACAGGGGTGCGCGCGCTCGACCACGCGGTCGAGACGTTCCTGTCCCTAGACGCCAATGATTATACCGACGGCGCGATGCTCCAGGCCCTCCGCCTGCTCGGCCGGGGCTTGCCGGCAGTCAAGGCGGACCCGGCCGATCTCGAAGCGCGGCTGCAATGCCTGATGGGCGCGTGGATGTCGATGACCGGCATCGTCACGGGCTCTCGCCTCGGCGCCAGCCACGCGATCGGCCATATCCTGGGCGGCAGCGCCGGCGTGCCCCACGGTCATACTTCCTGCGTGATGCTGCCCTATGTGCTGGAATGGAACGCGCCCGTAAACGCGGACAGGCAGGCGGCGATCGCCGCCGCCATGGGCCATCCCGGCAAAACCGCCGCCGAGGTCGTCGACCGCTTCATTTCCGGCCTCGATATGCCCCGCACGCTCCGCGCCGTCGGCATTTCCGACAACCAGTTGCCCAAGCTCGCCGAGAACTGCCTGCTGGACGACTGGACCTTCTCGAACCCGCGGCCGATCCGGACGGCGGAACAGGTGATGGAAATCCTGCGCCTCGCCTATTGAGGCGCCGGCGCCCGCACGTTCACCGTCGCGACACGCGCATGTGACTGGGCTTCCGGGCCGACTTGGGCCAGCTTGCCGGGGCGACGACGCTTCGAAAGGATGCCTGAGCATGGCCCGGTTGCTACCGTTCGCGCTCTCGGCGCTCTTGCTTACGCCCGCCAGCCTGATGGCGGAGCCGCTCGACGATGCTGGCGTCGCCAGGGCGAGCCGGGAAGCGGTTTTCGGCGACGCCTTTGAGTCCGAGGCTGGCGTCGCCCGCCTGCGGGCCGGCGCCAGGCCGGAAGCGCTGCCGGCGCTGGCGCTGGCGCTCCGCTATCGCGGCGCCAGTCCCGAGCTCCTTGCGGCGATGTCGACGCTCGCGGGCGAGCCCATCCGGGATTGGGGCACGGCGATGCGCTGGATCGAAGCGCGCCCGGATGTCCCCGCCCACCCGAGCTACCGCGCGATTAAGCTCGATCTCTATGACCGCATCGACCCTGAGTTTCGACGGTTTCTCGGCGATGACATGGGCCTGGCCGCCAACATGGATATCCGTCTCGAAGAGATCGTCTGGGGCGGCGTCCGTGTCGACGGCATTCCGTCGCTCGACGAGCCGGCGATGATCGACGCCAGCGCCGCCGTCTATCTGAAAGAGGACGACCGTGTGTTCGGCATCGCCATCAATGGCGACGTTCGCGCATATCCGCTTCGGATCATGGGCTGGCATGAGATGTTCAACGCGACCATCGGCGGGGTTCCCGTCGCGCTCGCCTATTGCACGCTCTGCGGCGCGGCGATTCTGTATGAGACCGCGGTCGAGGGGCGACCGGCCCCGCTGATCTTCGGGTCATCTGGCCTGCTCTATCGGTCGAACAAGCTGATGTTCGATCGGGCGACCGAGAGCCTTTGGAACCAGTTTACTGGCGAGCCGGTCGCGGGGCCGTTGCGCGGTTCTGGCATCCGCCTCGCGATCCGGCCAGCCGTCACGACCACCTGGGGCGCATGGCGGAAGCGCCATCCCAAGACAAGGGTTCTGTCGCTCGAAACCGGGCACAAGCGGGATTATGGCTCCGGCGTGGTCTATCAGGACTATTTCGCCAGCCCCGACCTGATGTTTCCCGCGATCGTGCGGGACGAAAGCGTCGCGAAGCGCAAGGATGTTGTATTCGGCATCCGCGACGTCGCCGCCGCCCGCGCCTGGCCGGTCGAGGCCTTTCGGGCCACGCCCATCATCAATGACGCCGTCGGCGCCCGGTCCGTTGTGCTGATCGGCGACGCGGAGGCTCAAACCGTCCGCGCCTACGACCGCGGGAGCGAGACGTTCGGCCCGGGCCCCGGCGCCGAAAGCCTGACTAGTGCGGCCGGCGCCTGGCGGGTTGAGGAAACGGCGCTGATCGGCCCGAACGGCCAGACGCTCGCGCGCATTCCGGGCCATCTCAGCTACTGGTTCGCCTGGGACAGCTATCTTGGCGTCGCGAGCACGCTCTACGGCGGCAAACCCTAGATCAAACCAACCTTGGGCGGAGCCGCCTAAGGTTGGATAATTTGATCGCCGCCAATAAGATAGAGCATGGACCGCGCGTCGAGATGGACGCGCGGTCCATGCTCTAAGGCGCAGCCGAGAGCGTTTCGAGGAACGCGACGAGGTCCGCGATTTCACTTTTGGAGAGATGCAAAGGCCGCAGGATCGCGGCGCCGTCCGCATGCAGGCGCTCCATGTCGAGATCGGAATAGTGGCGGATGACGGCTTCGAGCGTCGGCAGGGCGCCGTTGTGCATATAGGGCGCCGTCAACGCAGCTTGTCGCAGCGACGGAACACGGAACGCGCCGAAATCCTTGTGCTGCAGCCGCGCCTGATCGGTCAGCATCGGCCCCGGCGCATCGGAATGGGGGCCGCTTGCCTTCATGGCCGATGCCCGGAACGTCAACAGGTCGCCGTAGCGGCCCTTGTCGACCGCGCCCGGCCCGATGAAATGCGGCATGCCGACGCTCTCGAACCCATCGGTCGCGAACAGCGGGCCAGCGTGGCAGAGATTGCAATTCCCTTTGCCGATGAAAAGCTTGAGCCCCCGCTTCGCCGTCGCCGGATAAGCGGCGACGCCGGCCGGATCATCGCCCAGGAGCGCCGCCCGGAAGCGATCGAACGCGGTTCGCGGCGAGATCAGGGTTTCCTGATATGCGGCGAGCAACTTCCCGACAGTCGCCGTGACAGCGGACCCATCGGCGTCCTCGGCGGCTTGGCCGACGATCGCCCGATAGTCGTGCCAGAGCGCCGCATTCTGGCGGAGCCGGGCGCGGAGGCCTTCCGGCGGCGCGCCCATTTCGGCCATGAGCGCGAGCGGGCGGACGCTGGCGCCCCAGAGCGTGTCCGAGGCGCCGCCCCAACCGAACCAGCGCATCTGGCCGACATTCCAGAGCGAGAGGGTATTGCGGGCGCCGTCCGCCGTCCCGCGCGCCGTCTTGCGCCCATCGGTGAACGCCATGTCCGGGCGATGGCACTGGGCGCAGGCGACATCGCCTTCCGCCGACAAGCTGCGCTCGAAAAACAGGCGTTCCCCGAAGGCGATCGCGCCAGGATCGCCGGAGAAGCGGTTGGTCGGGTCCGACAGGGCTGCCTGCGGCCAGGGGCCATGCTCGCGGATCGCCTCTCGCTCGGCCGCGCTGAACGTCTCTGCCAGCGCGGCGCCAGGCATCAGAAGCGCTATGGCCAGGGCGAGCCTACGGATCATGGCCGGAACGGCGCGTCCAGCCGGACCGGGCCATCGGCGCCATGCAGCGTGAAGCGGAAGCGCCAGTCGCCTCGCATGTGGAGCGCCAGGATCGCCGCCCGGTAACGCCCGCCGCCAAGCTGGTCGAAGGTCGGCTGATAGTTCATGCCGTGGCGGTGGGCGGGCATATCGGCGTCGATGTCGATACGCCCGGCAAACGGGCCTTCCGGCCCGCAGACCGCGAGCAGCAGCGCGAAGGGCGCGTTCAGACGGATGGCCTCCGGCTCCGTCCGATAGCTGAGTTCATAGCCCCCGCCGGAGAGCACATCCTTGGCCTCTGGAAGCCGTGCGCAGACCTCGCTGGCCGCGGCCGGCAGGGACAAACCGCATGCCAGGAGAACGGCCGACGCCCCGATGCGCCGGCGCCCGTTCATTTCGCCAACGCCCAATCGGCGAGCGCCGCGGCGTTCCGGTGAGCGATATTCTCGGCAAGCGGCCGGGGCAGATCGGCCAGCCAGGCCCGCGACCAGGACGCATGATCGGCGACATAGTGCCAACGCTCCGGCGCGAAGGTATCCGTGCCTAGCATGAAACGCTTGGGGAACGCCTCGAAGGCTTTCCGCCATTCCGGATCGACCTTGCCGCCCCGCGCCTGCTCCGAGCGGAACGCCAGATCGGCCCAAAGCGTCTCGTGCTGCGCCAGCATGGCGGCCACGTCTTCCGGATGGGCGAAGCCGGAATGCGCCCAGAGCACATGCGCCCCCGGATCCTGCATGAATATCCGCCGGATCGCGTCCGCGTCGGAATGGGCATGAAGGAATATCCTGTGCTCCGCCGCCAGCTTCACGACCGCCCGGATAACGGGCTTGTCGGCGTCGGCGCCGAAGACATGGAACTCGCCGATGCCCGCATAGCGCCGCTTGGCGAGGCGGTCGCGCAGCATGTCGACGACGCTTGGGTCGCTATGCCAGGTCCCGATCTCGCCGCGGCGCCGGTAGGGGCGCAGCACCGGTACGATCAGGTCTGGCGCCAGGTCCTGCAGCATCAGCGTGCCGTCATCGCTGGAACTGGAAACGAAGGCCCGGGACAGCCCGGCCGCCCGCAATGCCTCGATGGCCGCATCCGGGGGCAGCATGTCCCAGGCGTCGTGGCTGTAGTGGATGTGGGCATCGATCACGGGCAGGTCGCCCGCATCGGCCGCGCCAGCCGTGCCGGCCGCTGGCGGCAGCGCCCAGGCCAGGCAGAGCAGTCCGACTGTGAGCAAACGCATGGGCGGCTTCCTCCTCCGGTTCGGCTGGAAGTATAGGGCGCGGTCGCCTCGGGGCGAGCGAATTCGCGCTGGCGCCGGCTCGTCTGGACCGGGCGATTGAAATGCGCCTACCATTCCAAAAAACAGGAGGATACGGCCTTGGCGACAAGAACCCTGCGCGGCCAGGCGGCCGTCGCCGGCATTGGCGAGACGACCTGTTACAAGCACGGGCAATCGCCCGACGCCGAATTCAAGCTGGCGCTGATGGCCATTCTGAACGCGGCGAAGGACGCCGGGATCGATCCCAAGGACATCGACGGCTTCGCGTCATACAGCAATGACCGGAACGACCCGTCGCGCATCGCGGCCGCGCTCGGCACGAAGGAGCTGCGCTTCTCCAACATGCAGTGGGGCGGCGGCGGCGGCGGCGGCGCGGCGGCTGTCGGGAACGCGGCCGCGGCGGTCGCGACCGGCATGGCCGATTGCGTCGTCGTGTTCCGCTCCCTCGCTCAGGGCCAGTTCGCCCGCTTCGGGCAAGGCCCCCAGGTCCCAACCATTTCCGGCGACATGGCGATGCAGGCGCCCTACGGCCTGATGTCGCCCGCCCAACGCTACGCCATGAAATGCATGCGCTTCATGCATGACCATGACGTGCGCCACGACGCTTTGCGGGCGATCTCGCTCGCCTCATATCACCATGCCCAGTCGAACCCGCGCGCCGTCATGTATGGCCGCCCCCTGGACGAAGCCGCATATGACGCATCCCGCTGGATCGTCGAGCCCTGGCGGCTCTACGATTGCTGCATGGAGAACGACGGTGCCGCCGCCCTGATCGTCGTGCCGGCCGAACGGGCGAAGGACATGCCCCACAAGCCGAGCTACCTCTTGGGCGCGGCCGCCGGCTCCGACCATCGCTGCGGCGCGCCGAGCCACAATCACCCGAACTACGCCAGCGCCAACTTCGCCTCCGTCGCGCCCAATCTTTACCGGATGGCGGGGGTGAAGCCATCGGAAGTCGACGTGCTGCAATCCTATGAGAACTTCACCGGCGGCGTGCTGATGAGCATTGTCGAGCATGGCTTCTGCCAGCCCGAGGAAGCCAACGACTTTCTGGTCAAGGACAACCTGCTCGCCCCCGGCGGCA
Organism: uncultured Alphaproteobacteria bacterium; assembly: GCA_937891825.1. Taxonomy (GTDB): domain Bacteria; phylum Pseudomonadota; class Alphaproteobacteria; order Bin95; family Bin95; genus VMCJ01. The sequence goes on along the minus strand of CALAHN010000108.1, from coordinate 16,462 downwards.
AGCTGCCGCTCAACACCAGCGGCGGCAATCTCGCGGAATGCTACATGCACGGCCTGGAATTGCAGATCGAAGCGATCCGGCAAATTCGCGGGACCGCCACATCCCAGGTGAAGGATGTCGATGTCTCCATGGTGATCGCGGGGCCGATGGTGACGCCGGTCTCCAACTGTATTTTCGGCTCGGAGGCGACCCTATGACCCGATACCTGCCCGAAGGCCTGGCGATCCCCGTCCCGGAATCCGACGGCCTCTCCCAGCCCTATTGGGACGGCGTCGCGGCGGAGCGCTTGATGGTTCAACGCTGCCAGAACTGCCAGACCTGGGTCTGGGGGCCGGAATGGATTTGCCATTCCTGCCATTCCTTCGACCTCGCCTGGACGGAAGTCGCGCCCAAGGCCCGGATCTATTCTTGGGAGCGGGTCTGGCATCCAGTGCATCCGGCGCTGAAGGGCCACGGCCCCTATATCATCGTGCTCGTGGAGCTTCCCGGCGCCGACAATATCCGGATGATCGGCAACCTGCTGGGCGACCCGAAGCAGGACGTGCCGATCGGCGGGTCTGTGGAGGCCGTGTTCGAACATCATAAATCCGCCAACCCGCCGCACACGCTGGTGCAATGGCGCTTGGCATAAACGGAGGATGCTTCAGATGGATGACGTGCAGAACGTGCCGATCAACGAGGAAAACCTGTGGCGGCTGGAAACCCCCGGCGCCGAAGGCTGGCGCCGCACGGCCCGCGCCGACGATCCGAAAAAGTACTTCATGGTCTCCACCGATTGCCATGCGAACGAGCCGCCGGACCTTTGGGCGACGCGCCTGCCGGTCGAGTACCGGGACCGGGCGCCGCGCATCATCACCGACGATAAGGGCGTGCAGTGGCGCTTCTGCGAAGGCTACCGCCCTGACCGCGTGCGCGTCATGAGCTTCGAGGGCGAGGACTGGGTCCGCTCCAAGGCCGGCGCCGATCCCAAGGACCGCATCCGGGACAACACGCGCGACGGCATCGATGTCGAGATCATTTTCCCGAACAAGGGCCTCGCCATGTGGGCGACGCCGGACCCGGTCTTCGCCAACGCCCAATGCAAGGTCTGGAACGACTGGGCCTGGGAGCAGTTCGGCCCCTACCCCGACGCCATGGTCCCCGTCGCCTCGATCGCGACCGGCGACCTTCCCGGCGCCATGGCCGAAATCGAACGGACGGCCAAACTGGGCTACCGGGTGCTGAGCTTCCCGTGCAAGCCGATCTGGGGCAGCCATGACGTGGATCACGTCAATTACAACCTGCCGCACTTCGACCCCATGTGGGCGCTAATCGAGGAAGTGGGCATGCCGTTCACCTTCCATGTCTCGACCGGGCGCGACCCGCGCGCGGCCCGCGGCAATGGCGGCGCGGTCATCAACTATGTCAGCCACTCGCTCTCGCCGACGATCGAGCCGGTCGCCAATCTCTGCGCGTCCGGCGTGCTGGAGCGGTTCCCGAAACTGCGCTTCGCGACGGTCGAGGCCGGCATCGGCTGGGTGCCATGGCTGCTCGACGCCATGGACGAAGCCTACCGCAAGCATCACATGTGGGTCCGCCCGAAGCTGCAGGGCCTGCCGAGCGACTACTATCGCGCCCACGGCTTCTCCACTTTCCAGGAGGACCCATCGGGCCTGGCGCTCGCCGGACAGTACAATCTGACCGACAATTTCATGTGGGCGAACGATTATCCGCACCATGAAGGCACCTGGCCGCATTCCTCGGCGGCGATCGAACGCACCATGCCTGACCTGGACGAGACGACGCGCGCCAAGATCCTCGGCCTGAACGCCGCGCGGTTCATCGGCATCGATGTCGCGGCGCGCTCGGCCTAGATAGGCGGCAGATCATCCGCGCTTGGGCGCTTCTGCCCAAGCGCGGATGATCTCGGCCGGTTCAGTCCTGGACGACCGTCACCCAATCTTCGAGCGGCGCGCGCTCTGTGCGGAGGGTGTTGGCGATTTCGCTTTCGTCCTCATAGCCTAGCGCCAGGCCGCAAACGATGGTGTCGCCTTCCGGAATGCCGAGCTCCGCGCGCAGCACCTTGTGGTATTGCGCCCAGGCGACCTGGGGGCAGCTCGACAGACCGGCTTCCCGGGCGGCGGTCATGACGTTCTGGATGAACATCCCATAATCGAGCCAGCTGCCGATCTCCAGGCGCTTGTCGATCGTGAAGAAGATGCCGACCGGCGCATTGAAGAACGTGAAGTTCTTGTCGTGCTGAACTGCCATCTTCGCCGTATCGCCCTTCTGGATGCCAACCAGGGTGTAGAGGTCCCAACCGACCTTCCGGCGGCGAGTGATATAGGGCTCGGGAAACTTGTCCGGATAGTATTTGTACTCGCTCGCATGCTCCTCGCCCGCGTGGCGCGCGCGGAGCACGGCGTCCGACGTGCGCTTCAGGGCGGCCCCGGTGACGACCGTCGCCTTCCAGGGCTGCATGTTGGTGCCCGACGGCGCGCGCGCCGCGGCTTCCAGAATGCGGTTCACCAGGTCCAGCGGAACCGGTTGATCGGTGAAGCCTCGGATCGAACGACGAGACGTAATTGCGGCGAAGGCCGTCATGCGGACACTCTCCTGTTGGGGGACGATTAAAGCGTTTCCGGCAGCGCTTTCAGCAATGCCTGGCCGGTGCAGATCATATCGGCGCTGGTATTCCGATATCGCCCGATCGCTTCCTTGATCAAGGCCGCCGTCGCCGGATCGGGCGGCTGAACCGACGCGGGCGGCGGCGGAAGCTGGCCATAGAGCGCCTGGCCCGCCGCGACGATGCCGTCGATCGCGCGCTTTTCGGCCGCGATGACGCTCGCATCCTGGCGGCGCGGCGGAATGATGGCGGCGAGATAGGCCGCGAAGGCCGGCCATGCCGCAAACTGCCGATAGAGCGCCGGCAGGAACGGCTGGCCGCCGATCGGGACCATCAGGGTCTGGAGCGCCGCGCGCAGATCGTCGCTGAGGCCGTCCATCGCCGGAAGCGGCGGCATGTCGGCCAGCATGGCGGGCGGCGTCCACGCAGCCGCGCCGAAGCCCGGCCCGGAAGGCGGCGCCGCCCCTTCGGTCAGCGGCTCCAGCAGCGCGCCCGTCACGACGTTGACCGGCGAGACGCGCGCGAAATTGGCCGCGATTGTGCGGATCGCCTGAAGATCGTCCGCCCCGACGCCCAGCAGCCGGAGGACCGGCGGCGTCAGCGGCGGCAAGGGCGGCGGATCGGCTGCCGCCGCGGCCTGCCACGCGGCTTCCGGCGCCGCGCCCGACAGCATCACCGGGCGGACCACCGACCAGCCGAACTCCAGCACGCCCGGCAGCGTCGCCAGGAAGCGTTGCAGGGTCGAAACGTAGGGCACGCCGGAACAGGCCCGGATTTCGGCGTAGATGTCGGCGACGGCGCCGGTCGCATCGGCCTCGCGGAGTTCGGGCAGGTAGGTCTGGCTCATACGCCGCCATCCCCGTGCAGATGGGCTTTGGCCAGCATCACATGGGCGCCCTTGACGCCGTTCACGACCTGGGAAATGCGGAGGTCGCCGCAGATGCTGAGCAACGCATAGACGTCCTCGGCCGAAAGGTTCGTCCGGCTGGCGCCAAGCTTGATCATCTGGCGGAGCGCCTGCTTCGTCGCCTGATCCAGATCGGGATCGAGGCCGAGGGTGATGTAATGGGTTGCGGTCTCCGCAAAGGGCAGGTCGAGCGCCATGCCCTTATGGAGCTTGAATTCGAATGTGCCGGTCAGCGCCGCTTCGATCGCCGTGACATTGACCTCGCCGTCGCCCTGTAGCGCATGACCGTCGCCGGCGGAGAAATTCGCGCCCTCGACAAAGACCGGGAAAAAGATGCGGGCGCCGACGCCCAATTCCTTGCAGTCCAGGTTGCCGCCGAAGGCGCGCGGCTCGGTCGACCGGAGCATGCCCCAGGCCGGCGGCGGCGATGTGCCCATCACGCCGAAGAACGGGCTGAGCGGCAGGTCGACGCCCCAGGGGAGACGGCCCGTCATGCGCGCCGCATCGAGCGCGATGTGGATCAGGCGGTATTCGTGGAAATCCTCATAGAGCGCGCCGGCCAGCGGCTTGATGTAGTTCCAGCCCCAATCCGTGCCGAGATCGATCCGCTTGACCGTGACCTCAAGCGCGTCGCCCGGCTGCGCCCCCGCAACCCGGATCGGCCCGGTCAGGATATGGCCGCCGCCGAACGGCGGGGTCACATGGGCATGGACGTCGGCATAGGCTGGCGGCACCGAAAAACCGTCTGGCGGAAGCACCTGCGGCCCGCCCGAGATCGCCTGGATGACGACCGTGTCGCCTGACTGAATCTCCAGAACCGGCGGAATATCGGCCGCGAAGCAACCCCAATGGCAGGTCTGGGCGCTGGCGTTCAGGGTATGGGTGGTCGCCATTTCGGGGAATGCTCCTCAACTGGAATTGCTCCAGCCCATGCTGCCACAATCCGGCTTAGGCCGCCAACGCGACCAGGTCGATTTCCCGGTCGGCGCCGTCGATGGCCTGGCGCGGCAATAACCGTACCGGCAGGGACGGATTGAACCCCTGCGCCGTCGCCAGGCGGTAAAGATCGCCTGGCACAAGCGCCGGGACGCCCGCGGCGCGCGTATGCTTCTCCAGTTTCGCCGCGAGATTGACCGCATCGCCGATAACCGTCATCTCCAGGCGGTCGCCGGCCCCGACCGCGCCATAGACGACGCGGCCGCCGCCCAACCCGCCGACGATCCCGACCGCCTTCTGCCCCGACGCTTCGCGGGCTTCGGCCCAGCGCGCGCTTTCGATCATGCAAGCTTCCAGCGCCGCGACGGCGTCCCGGGCGTAGGTCGGGCTGGCTTCGGCCGCGCCGAAACTCGCCATGACGCCGTCGCCGATGAACTTGTCGATAACCGCGCCATGCCGCCGCAGGATCGGCGTAAACCGCGCCTGATATTCGGTCAGGAGCGCGATGACCGCCTGGGGCGCCATCCCGTTCGCCATCGGCGTGAAGTTGCGGATGTCCAGAAACAGGATCGCCGCCTCACGGGTGACGCCCTCGCCGGCGGCGATGCTCTGCTCGGCGCGCGTGACCTGGGAGACGACCTCGGGCGCCAGGAAGCGCGACAGGTCGTCATTGGCGGCGGAATCCGCGACCGCGCGCTCCAGCAGCCGTCGGGCGCGGGCGATGGCGACCGTCAGGACGGCCGTCACCAAGAGGATCGAGACGATCTTGTCGAACTCCGCGCCGATCAGGATGGCATTGTTGGTCATGTAATAGACGTAGTCGCGGGTGATCATCATCTGGCCGTCATCGGATGCGACGGCATAGGCAACCATGCAGCCCCAGCCCAACGCCGCGACCACGCCCGCGACCGCCACATACAAGGCGTCGAAGCGCAGCGCCCTGAGAGCGATGAAGATGAAGACATACAAAAGCGTCGGGATCTTCAGATAGAACGACGGCGGCTGGCCATACTGGATATGGAAACTCCAGATCAGCCCCAGCAGCAGCCCAATATCGGCGACGGCTGAGAGCGCGACCAGCCATCCGGGCAGCCGCCCCCGATAGGCGACGGCGAGCCGCGCCAGGGTGAAGGCGCCGTAAGCCCCGATCGCCAGAACGGCGGGCTGCAGCCCCGCCACCTCCGGCCCATTCTGCGGCGACAGGAAATAGAGCGAGCCGAACACGAGCACGATGCCGAATTGCAGCCAACCGATCAGGATTTCGCTTTGATCCTGGGCGGCGGCGATTTGTCGGCGGACGCGCGCCGGCAGCGCCTCGGCTTGGGATGGCGCCCCAAACGCGAATTGCGCGAGCGCCCCGAGCGCCTTCGCGGCCGGGCCCTTGACCGGGGCGTTGACTTGAACGGCGCTTCTGGTCACGGGTCGAACTCCCTCCTCGGCCTGGGACGATCTTACCCCAGGCGCTCGCCGCCTGGCCTTCACATTGGCGGCGCCGGGCGCTTCCTTAGCCACAAGCTGGTCGCCCGCGCGCCCGGCGGCGAGGGCGGCAGCCACTGCAGCAGCGGCGCTGCAAGATCGGCCATGCGCGTCTCGATATAACGGCTGGAGGCGAGCACTTCATAACCGCCGCCGCCCAGCAGACAGGCGACGGCGTTCTGTTCGTTATAGCCGCGCCATTCCCAGTCCTCGGGATAGGGATCGGGCAGCAGGACATCGTGAATATGCACCAGCACGCCGGGCGGCAGCATGGGCAACACCCGATTGAACAGGATATCGACGTCGGACCCAGGCATCATGATGTGGCTCGAATCGATGAACAGGATGTCCCCAGCCTTGAGGGCGGCGAAGGGCGCGAGGCCGACGCTCTGCAGCGGATGGCGGCGGAGCGTGACGATCGGCGCCAGAGCTTCGATCGCGGCGCGCGGCGCCGGGTCGATCGCGACGATGCGGGCCGCATGGCCGGCGTCCCGGATCGCCTGGGCCGCGAAACGGGTCGAGTGGCCGCTGCCGACCTCGACGATCAACTGCGCGGCGCCGTCGCGCACGAAGCCATAGAGCAATGCCGCATCCAGGCCCGGAAACCAGTCCTGGTCGAAGCGCGGCGTCGGCGGCTCGGGCCGTTCGGCGAAGCGCGGCCATTCGCCGGCATGGCCAAGCGCCATGGCCAGCGCGGCGCGCATGGCGGGCTCGGCTGCTGCGAAGACGGCTTCGGGATAGGCGTCCGCCACCGGCGGCGTCTCGCCCCGGTAGCGATATGGTATGAACCAGCCGCGCCGGCCGAGGCCGAAGGCATGCAGCAATTGAAATTTCATCAAGCGCCGACGCGCTCGCGCCGCCCCGATCAAAGAGCGAGCGTCTCGCCCTCACGGGCGGTGATCGTCCCTGGGCGGACGGCGGCCGCCTCCGCGGCGATCGCGTCCAACTGATCGTCGGTCCGGCTCGGATCGTGATGGAAAATCACCAGCGTCTTGGCCTTGGCCTGTTCGGCGAGGCGCACGCCTTCATTCCATGTGGAGTGGCCCCAGTCCGGGCGTGCCGCGAACTCCGCCTCGGTAAACATCGCGTCATAGACGACGATGTCGGCGTTCCGCATCAGCTTGAGCGCGCTGGCGTTCGGCTTGCCCGGCACATGCGCCGTGTCCGTAACGACGGCGATCGCCTTGCCCTGATACTCGACCCGGTAGCCCGTCGCGCGGCCGGGATGGTCCAGGGGCGCGGTGACGACCTTGATATCCGGCGCCGGCGACAAGGTCGCGCCGACGTCGAAATCGATGAAGGAAACATCCGCCTGAAACACATCGGGCGGGACGGGAAACAACGGGTCCGACATCAAATGTCGACAAGCGGATTCCAGCGTCCGTTCCGGCTTCAGGTGCCCGGCCCAGAAGCGCACCACATTGCTCGGGTCATAGGCCGGCGCGAAGAAGGGCAGGCCGACAAAATGGTCCATATGCGTATGGGTGAAGAACAGGTCGACTTCCTTGTTGCGGCCTTCCGCGGCGAGCTTCCCGCCAAGCGGCCGCAGTCCGGTGCCAGCGTCGATGATGATCGTGCGGTCGCCGCAGGTGATCTCGACGCACGGCGTATTGCCGCCGTAGCGCTGGGTCGTGGGTCCGGGCGCGGCGATGCTGCCTCTGACGCCCCAGAACGTTATGGAAAACACGTCGCCCAAGCCCGGCTCCCATGACGGCCGCCTACTTCGCGATCCGACTCTCCGATAAACTCCGATTAGCGCCTATCGTCAGTCTGGAATCAATCAATTTCCCAATAATGTGTGCAAATCATCACGGCTGAAGCTTATAGCCGCCCGGTTCCGTCACCAGGATTTCGGCATTCGACGGGTCGGCTTCGATTTTCTGACGCAGGCGATAGATGTGGGTTTCGAGGGTATGGGTCGTGACGCCAGGATTGTAGCCCCAGACTTCATTCAGCAAGGTTTCCCGGGATACCGGCTTCCGCCCGGCCCGATAGAGATAGCGGAGGATCGAGGTCTCCTTGTCGGTCAAATGCACCTTTTTCTTGGCCGCCTCATCCACCAGCAGCTTGCCGCCGGGCCGGAAAACGAAGCGGTTGATGGTGAAGACCGCATCCTCGCTCGCCTCATGCTGGCGGAGATGCGCGCGCAGCCGGGCCAGCAGCACCGGCATGCGGAACGGCTTCGGAATATAGTCGTTCGCGCCGGAATCGAGGCCGAGGATCGTATCCGCGTCGCCGTCCATCGCCGTCAGCATGATCACCGGGCAGGCGACCCCGGCGCGGCGCAACGCCTTGCAGACTTCGCGCCCATCCATGTCCGGCAGGCCTACATCCAGCAAAATAGCGTCATAGCGGCCGGTTTTCGCCATCGCCAGGCCAGCTTCGCCCGTGCCGGCTTCGTCGGTCTCGAAGGAATCGTGCAGCTTGAGTTGCGCCGCGAGCGTGCTGCGCAGGTCCGCTTCGTCGTCCACCAAGAGAATGCGTCGAACAACCGCCATCTGACCGCGCGCCTCCAAAAATTCCTGCCCCAACTTGGAAACCTCAAGGGCCGTCGTCAAGCGCGCAATCCGCCGACTCCACAACGGCGGCGGAATTCGGCAAGCTGCGCTGGATAGAGGATAGGACAGCTTATGACGCAAGGCTCAATAGATATTCCCGTGACCGGATCGGAAATCGTCGGCGGCGGAGGCGTCCGCGCATGAGCCAGGCCCCGACCGCGGATTTTTCCCGCAATCTCTGGACCCATACCGCCGAACCGCCGCCGGAAACGCCGCAGCTCGTAGGCGACGCGAGCGCCGATTGCGTGATCGTCGGCGGCGGCTTCACCGGGCTTTCGACGGCGCTGCATCTGGCGGAAAAAGGCGCCGCCGTCATTGTGCTCGAAGCCGAAGCGCCGGGTTTCGGCGCTTCGGGCCGCAATAACGGGCAGGTCATCCCGGCATTTTCCCGCCACAACCCGGACGACATCGTGGCGCTGTTCGGCGAGGAGCGCGGCGAGCAGATGAACGCCTGGGTCGGCGATTCCGCATCCCTGGTCTTCGATCTGATCCGCAAGCACGGCATCCGCTGCGAGGCCGCGCAGAACGGCTGGCTGCAACCGGCGCACCGGGCGAGCCGCATGGTCGGCGTCCGCGCCAAGCAATCCCAGTGGGCGAAGCGCGGCAAACCGGCCCGACTGCTCGACGGCGCCGAGACCGAAGCGATGACGGGTTCGCCCTACTACCGCCATGGCGGCTGGATCCACGAAGAGGGCGGGCATATTCATCCGCTTGGCTACAGCCGCGGCCTCGCCCGCGCGGCGCTGGCGGCAGGGGCCGCGATCCACGGCAAGTCGCCCGCGACCTCGCTTGACCGGGCCGAGGGCAAATGGCGCGTCCAGACGCCCCGCGGCTCCGTCAGCACCGATACGGTCGTGCTCGCGACCAATGGCTATACCGGCAGCCTCTGGCCGCGGCTTCGGCAATCGATCGTCCCGTTCCGCACCTTCCATGCCGCGACCGCGCCGATGAGCGACAATATCGCCGGCAGCGTCCTGCCGGGGAATCACGGCCTTTCGGATACGCGACAGGCGCTCTGGGCGTTCCGCAAGGATCAGGGCAACCGGCTGATCACGACCGCAGCGCCGATTTCGCCCTTCGGGGCGTCGGCGAAGATCGCGCGGACGACGAAAGCCAGGCTCGAGGAAGCTTTTCCCCAGATCGGCGAGATCGACATCGCCCATGTCTGGGAAGGCTGGATCGCCATGACGCCGGAACGCCTGCCGCGCCTGCACGAACTGGCGGGCGGCGTCTTCGCGGGCCTTGGGTATTCCGGCCGCGGCATCGCCATGGCGACGGCGATGGGCGCGTCTCTGGCGGAACGGGTCATGGGCGCGCCTGCAAGCGCGGTCGCGCCCCCGCCCTCCCCGATCCGGACGCTCCCGATGCACGATATCGTGGCGCCGCTCAGCCGCGCGCTGATCGGCTATTACCGCTGGAAAGACGGCAAAGGATAATCCATGCAGCATCGCAAACTCGGCCAGACCGGCCTCGACATCCCGGAGCTTGTGCTAGGCGGCGGCTTCGTCGGCGGCGTCATGATCGATCCGCCGGAGGATGTTCGGCGCGAAGCGCTAAGGCGTTGCCTGGACGCCGGGTCGGACTGGATCGATACGGCCCAGTCCTATGGGAACGGCCAGTCCGAAACCAATATCGGCCGGTTGCTGGCGGAGTTGCCCGCGGGCGAGCGCCCACGGGTTTCAACCAAGATCAACCTGTCGGCCGACGATCTGAAAGCGCCGAGGGACGCGGTGCTCCGGGCGCTTGAGGCCAGCTTGAAACGCCTCGGCCTGCCGAAGGTCGAGGTCTATCAGCTTCACAACCGGATCGGCTTCGCCGGCGACCGCGCCATCGCGCCCCATGACATCCTGAAGCCCGGCGGCGTCGCCGATGCGTTCGCCGCCGCGCGGGCGTCGGGCATGACCGACCATGCCGGCATCACGGCGCTGGGCGATCCGGGCGCCGTCCGCGATGTCGTCGCCAGCGGGCGCTTTCAGACGGCGCAGGTCTATTACAATCTGCTGAACCCAAGCGCCGGCGCCGCCGTGCCGCCCGGCTTCGACACGACGGACTTCCGGGGCCTCCTCGGCGCCTGCAAGGCGCACGACGTCGGCGTCTTCGCGATCCGCATCATGGCGGCCGGCGTGCTGGCGACGACCGTGCGCCATGGCCGGGAAATCCCGATCCTGCCGAACGCCGACGCAGCGTCCGAGGAAGCGCGCGCCCGCGCGGCCTGGGCGGCGCTCGGGCCCCGGGACGAGCCTCACGCCGCCACCGCCGTCCGCTTTGCGCTTGCCGAGGAGCGGATCAGCGCCGCCGTGTTCGGCGCAGCGACCCTGGAGCATATCGACATCGCGCTCGCCGCCGCCGCGGCCGGCCCGTTGGAACCGGAAGCCCGCGCCTGCCTCGCCGCCGCGCGCACATAAGGAGACGCCTACATGTCCGCCACAGAACGGCTCGAGGATCATGGCCGGTTCGCCTATTCGAATATCCTGAAGCGGCCGCAATATGCGTGGCCCAACGGGACGAAGCTTGCGGTCTATACCGCGCTCAACATGGAGGTCTTCCGCTTCGGGCGCGGCAAGGGCGCGGGCATCGCCCCGCCGGATCAGGCGGAAAGCGCTTCGGTCTATTCCTGGCGGGAATACGGCAACCGGGTGGGCTTCTGGCGCCTTGCGGAGATGTTCGACGACCTGGGCATCCCCTGTCAGGCCCAGTGGAATACGGCGCTCTACGATCACGCGCCCGACATCGCCCAGAAATTCCGGGAACGCGGCGACGAGTTCGTCGGCCACGGCCACACCAATTCCGACGAACAGGGCAAATTGCCGGAAGCCGAGGAGAAAGCGCTGCTGGTCGATTGCGCCGCCCGGATTGCGGCCGAGGAAGGCGCGGCGCCGCTTGGCTGGATGAGCCCCTGGCTCTCCAACTCGCTTCTGACGCCGGACCTTCTGGAAGAGGCCGGCTACAAGTATTTCATGGACTGGACGACCGACGATCAGCCGATCTGGTTCCGGACCCGGTCCGGCGGCCGCATCCTCTCCATGCCCTATCCGGTCGAGTGCAACGACAATCGCGCCCTGGTCTTCTTCCGCTATACCTCCCAGGAATTCGCGGACATGCTGATCGATCAGTTCGACGAAATGCTGCGGCAGGCCGAGCGCGGGACGCCGGTGGTCTGCCCTATTTCGCTGCATCCCTTCAGCGTCGGTCGTCCGTACCGGATGCCGGCGCTCCGCCGGGTCTACGAGCATATCCTGGCGCACCAGGACCGCATCTGGATCACCCGGCCGGCGGATATCTACCGACATATCGAAAGCTTGGCCCCCGGCATCGTGCCGGGAAGCTGAAAAGCGCATTAGAAAGAGGACACTAGGCATGGGTTTGCTTGAGGGACATCTGGCGGTCGTGACCGGCGGCGGCTCCGGGATCGGACAGGCGATCGCTGAGGGCTATGCCCGGGAAGGCGCCGCCGTGATCGTCGGCGACGTCAACGCCAAGGGCGCGGCCGAAACCGCGCGCCGCATCGCCGCCGCCGGCGGCGTCGGCCACGCGCTCGCCCTGGACGTGACCGACCTCCAGGGCTGTCAGGCGACGGCGCGCAAGATCGAAGCCGAACACGGCCCGATCTCGATCCTGGTCAATAATGCCGGCATCGTGCGCCGCGCGACGATCGACAGCGCCACAGCGATCGACGACTGGAACGACACGGTCGCGGTCAACATCACCGGCCTCTTCAACTGCGTGCATTCGTTCCAGGATCAGTTGAAGGCGCGCAAGGGGCGGATCGTCAATATCGGGTCGATCCAGTCCTTCGTGCACACGCCGAATTCAGTCGCCTACACGACATCCAAGGGCGCGGTGAAGAACTTCACCGTCGGGCTCGCGGCGGAACTGGCGCCATACGGCGTCCGCGTCAACGCCATCGGCCCCGGCCTGATCTTCACGCCCTTGAACGAGGCCGGCATTCAGAAGCAGCCCGAGATGCTGGAGCGGTTCATGCGCCACATCCCCATGGGCCGGCCCGGGACGCCCGCCGACATCGTCGGCCCGGCGATCTTCCTGGCCTCAGACATGTCGCAGTATGTCACCGGCGTGCTGGTGCCCTCCGATGGCGGCTACCTGACCATCTAGCGGCCTTGTCCGCGCTCGCCTGGATCGGCCGCCAGCGCGCCAGGGCGCTGGCGGCCCTGATCCTGATCGGCATTCTGACGCCGCCGCTCGGCGCCGTGCTCCGGCCCTATGTCGGCGAGGCGGTCTTCGTGCTGCTTGTGCTGTCATTCCTGCGGACGGATCTCCGCGCCCTTGTCGGCCTCGCCCGGCGTCCGGGCCTGGTGCTGGCGGCCGCGCTCTGGTCATGCATCGCCATGCCGGCGCTCGCCATCCTGGCGATGGCCGGTTACGGGCGCGACGCGATCGGCGATGGGCTCTATCTCGCCCTCGTCCTGCAGGCGGTGACCAGTCCGATGATGGCGTCGCCGGCGCTGGCGCGGCTGATGGGCCTGAACGGGGATCTGGCGCTGGCCGTGTTGATCCTGACAAGCATGCTGACGCCCCTGACCGCGCCCGTCCTGACATCGCTGAGCGGCGCCGATCTGCCGCTCTCCGGCATGGCGCTCGGATTGATGCTGGCCGGGATGCTGGCGGCCTCGGCGGCGCTTGGCGTCGGCTTGCGGCAGGCGCTCGGCGCGCCGGCGATCGCGCGCCACGGCGAAACCCTCGACGGGGTCAATATCCTGGTTCTGATGGTCTTCGTCTCGTCGGTCATGGGCGAAGTCGGGCTGGAATTCCTGAAGGCGCCGCTGACGGTCCTCGGCCTGACTGCGCTGGCCTTCGCCGCGAACGCCAGCTTGATCGTCCTGACCAGCCTGGCGTTCATCCTCTGGGGCAAGCGGAATGCCGCGGCGATCGGGTTGATGAGCTCCCAGCGCAATGTCGGCCTGATGCTCGCCGTCGCCGGCCCGCTGGCGCCGCCGGACGTCTGGCTTTACTTTGCGGTCAGCCAGATCCCGATCTATCTCGCGCCCGTCCTGCTGCAGCCGCTACTCCGGATCTGGCTGGCGCCTGGCGCATGGCGCGTCTAAGCAGGCGCGCGGTTTATCCATTATCTTATTGATAAAAATCAACTTATCCCACGTTTTACGGAACCGCCAAACGTGGGGTCGATCTAACGCCGCCGGCTGAAGCCCGAAGCGCTGCGGGGCCGCGCGACGCGGCGAAGGCGCGTCATGTTTTCAGACGCCATTTTTCGCTGCACATATAATTATTTCACTGTATATAATTATATATACCCTATATAGAATAGATTTTGATTTTATATGAAATTACAAAGTAATAAAACTTAATTTACTTAGAATAAGAATTAAATGTAGACAAGGCGATATCGCAAGCTATCTTAGCGCAGCGCCCAAAAGGACTGAGCCTTGTTTCTGTCTCTTCAGGCTGATTCTGATCATGGTCGCGAAATAACACGGAGCTTACAATGAAATTGAAAATCCTTGCCGCGACTGCGGCTATTGCGATGGGTCTTTCGACCGGCGCCGCCAAGGCCGAAACCTGCGGCGAAGTTTCCATCACCGAGATGAACTGGGCCTCTGCGGCCGTCGTCACATCCGTCGCCAAGTTCTTGATGGAGCAGGGCTACGGCTGCGACGTCAAAGTCATCCCGTCCTCCACCAACCCGGCGATCGCGTCCGTGGCGGAAACCGGCGAACCGGACGTCCTGACCGAGCTTTGGGTCGCAGGATCGCCTGCCTACGACAAACTTGAGGCTGCCGGCAAAGTGAAGCCGCTGACCAAGGTGCTGTCCGACGGCGGCGTCGAAGGCTGGTGGATTCCTAAATACCTGCTGGACGCCCACCCCGAACTGGCGACGATCGAAGGCGTGAAGAAGAACCCCGCGCTTGTCGGCGGCCGCTTCCATCAGTGCCCCGACGGTTGGGCTTGTCAGATCGTCAATGCCAACAACATCAAGGCGGCTGGCCTTGAAGCTGCCGGCATCGAGGTCTTCCAGCATGGCTCCGGCGAGACGATGGCCACGTCGATCGCGTCCGCCTTTGAAGACAAGGCGCCCTGGTTTGGCTATTACTGGGCGCCCACGTCCGTCCTCGGCCGGTATGACATGGTGCGGGTCGATGTCGGGGCTTTCGACGCCGATGCCCATGCCTGCAACTCGAAGAAGGAATGCGCGAACCCGAAGCTTTCGCCCTATCCCCAAAGCCGGGTGTTGACCGTCGTGACCGACAAGTTCGCGGCCGCCAACCCGGTCGTGACCGACCTGCTGCGCAATGTGACCTTCACGAACAAGCAGATGGGCTCGGTGCTGGCCTGGCAGGAAGCCAACAAGGCGTCCGCCGACGAAGCGGCCGTGCATTTCCTGACGACCTATACTGACGTCTGGGGCGGCTGGCTCAACGCCGATGCGAAGGCCAAGCTGAGCTCCTTGCTCAAGTAGACGGCGCGCCGGGGCGGAGCGGCAGCCGCCGCGCCCGCCCCGGCCGTTCCGACGATGTCGACATCGAAGCCGAAATCGAGATTACGACCGAGGCTTCGAGCAAGCCACGCTCGGGCGGCGACGCCTGAGCGTGGATAATTTGTTCTGACGCATAAGGTTGGAGCAATAAAAAACACTAAGACCCACGCCCGCGACGGCGTGGCTTGCTGCAGGGGGAATGGGCGGTGGCCTTTTACGACGGCGTGTTCAACGCGCTCGGACTACGCGAATGGTGCGATGCGGATCCCGGCGCCAGCGCCGGACCGATGAGCATGGCGGAGCTTCTGGCGAAGACCAGGGGCGACGCCGCGGGCGCTCAGGACAGCGCCGTGCCCTTCCCCTCCCTCGACGCCCTTCACCGCGCCTGCGACGCCATCCCCCGGACCCGGGACATGACGGCCGCGGTCGAGCAGACCTTTCTGGACGTGAAGGACGTGCTGAAGTTCGTCCTCGATCCCCTGACCCAGCCCTTGAGCTGGATGCTGGACGGGGCGCTCTGGATGTTCACCTGGCTGCCCTGGTGGGCCTTGATGCCGATCCTGCTGCTGGCCGCATGGCAGGCGACCCGGTCGAAGGGCATTATCCTGCTCGTCGCGGCGGCTCTGGTCTTCCTTGGCGCCATCGATCACCTTGAAGCCGCGATCAAGACGCTGTCGATCATCTTCGTCTGCACGACAATCTGCGTCGCCTTCGGCGTGCCGATCGGCATCGCCATGTCGAAGAACGACCGGCTGCAGCGCTTCATGATCCCGGTGCTCGACCTTCTGCAGACCCTGCCAAGCTTCGTCTATCTCATTCCCCTGATCTTTCTGTTCTCGGTGACGGAATCGAAGCTCTATGGCATCGCGATCATTCTCTACGCGATCGTGCCGGTCGTCCGGCTGACCGATCTCGGGATCCGGCTGGTCGACAAGGATGTCATCGAAGCTGCCGACGCTTTCGGCATGAACGGCCGCCAGAAGCTTCTGGGCGTTGAAATCCCGCTGGCGCTGCCGAACATCATGGCCGGGGTCAACCAGACGATCATGATGAGCCTGGCGATGGTCGTCATCGCGTCCCTGGTCTCCGCGCCGGGGCTTGGCGTCCTCGTGCTCCGCGGCATCCGCAATCTCGAACTGGGCGTCGGCCTGATCGCCGGGCTTTGCATCGTGCTGCTGGCGGTGGTGCTGGACCGGGCGAGCAAGGCCGCGCTCGACCGGATCGACGCCTCGCGCGCCGGCCGACAGGAGCGATGAACATGACCGAAGACGCCAACGACGCCGCCGCGCCGCGGCCGACAAAGATCAGCGTCCAGGGCCTGTACAAGATCTTCGGGCCCGACCCGACTGCGATGCTGGAGCATGTTCTGGCAGGCATGAGCAAGGCGGACCTGCTAAACGAGCACAACCACGTCCTTGGCCTGAACGATATCAACATCGATATGAAGGCGGGCGACATCAATGTCGTCATGGGCCTCTCAGAGCCTGAATCAAAAGATCATGAAGGCTTGCAATGGGTTGCGATCCTTC
>CALAHN010000107.1 GCA_937891825.1 uncultured Alphaproteobacteria bacterium | reverse complement strand
CTGATCATGACCTCAGGCCATCCGGGAATTTACACCACATTGACGGACGTGACCGGTGATCCAGTGGATTTTAACCCAAAAACCATAGTAAGAAACTTGGTGGACTCCATTTTTATTGGTAGGTTTGACCCACGGTTCGAGCCTTTGCTTCAAACGCCAATTAGAAGATATGGTTTTCTTCACGCACTTGCCTTAATTCAGAAGTTGAATCCGCAAGTGGGGGCCGAGATTGAAGCGTTGACGCAACAATCATTAAATGCGGCTCAGGTGGTTAATTCTGCGAATTCATTGCATAAGAGACTCAAGGAGGAAGCAAGCAAATCTGGGATTTTGTCCTCCCCAGATAGTCGCGAAGGCGATGCCGACGTTCAGCCGGGCGCTGCCGACGTTCAGCCGGGCGCTGCCGATGAGCTGGTGCTGAACGAAGGCGAGGCAATCTTGTTCCGACCGGACTCCGGCGGTTTTTCTGTCAATTGGTCGACCGACGATTTCGCGGCATGGGCGCGAGGCAAAGGGCTTGGAATGGCGCCGGGCGGCAGCGAGACGCCCCTGACGGCGGCCGGCATGCCTTTGAATATCTGGGCGCGCGGCCGGGTAGCGGCGTTGGACGGCGATAAGACGGGGATCGATGGCTTTACGTCGGAGGCGCTATTGGGCTTGGCGGTCGGCGTGACGGATGACCTGACGCTTGGGGCATTCGGGTCCTTGCTGGCCGGCGATGTGGATTCGGCGCGGATGCAACTTGATCTGGAGACGATGGCCTATGGCGGCGGCGTCTATGGGTCTTTGCGGATTTTTTCGGCATTGGACCTTGGCCTGTCCGCTGCTTATTCGGTCGGCGATGCAGATGTCGCCATAGCCGGGGCGCGGGGCGACTACGACTTCGATCGGCTGGGACTATCAGTTTCTCTATCTGGCCAGGAGACGGTCGGAGATTTTCTCCTCACGCCAGGCGTGTCGATTGACTACACGCGGGACCGCCGCGACGGTTATGTAGATTCCAATGCGCTGTTTGTTCCAGGCGGGACTGATGAGGATGTCGCAATTTCGGGAGGCCTGAACGTCTCCCGCACCTGGTATATGGAAGACGGGCCGATCCGGTCCGTTGCGCCTTGGGGGAATGCGACGCTGATCTACACGTTCCGCGATACGAAGGAGTTGACGATATCGGCGACAGAGAGCGAGCAGGCGGATGCATTTTCGGCAAACCTAGGCCTTGGCTTGAACTTGAGCTTTGATAATGGGTTCCGGTTAGGCGCTGGGGTTGGCGTACTGTCGCTCGGTCAAGATACAGTCGGATATTTTGGGCAGATGCGCCTGACCGCGCCGCTCAATTGACCGCGCAGCTCGAGTTGCTGAATGTGCTGACTGCTTGACAACCAGCCGAAACATCGACGATTAGTGGCGGCATGGGGCCTTCGAAAGCCTCGTGAGGCGGCAGCCGAATTTCGTGTCCGATAACCCTCATGACCAAGAGAGGAAGGATGCGCCATGCCGTCTCCGACTGAAATGACCGTCGCCCAATTGTCCCGATTGATCGGCGCGCCCGATGCGCCTGCGCTTGTCGATGTTCGCATCGACGAGGACTTCGACGCTCATCCC
The DNA here is from genome assembly GCA_937891825.1 of uncultured Alphaproteobacteria bacterium. GTDB lineage: Bacteria > Pseudomonadota > Alphaproteobacteria > Bin95 > Bin95 > VMCJ01. The sequence continues at coordinate 42,278 of CALAHN010000107.1, read as the reverse complement.
TATCTGATCCCCACATCGATCCGCTGCCCGTTCGACAGAATCGAGACCTTGGCCGAGCGGCTTCGCGGCCGCCGCGTCGTCGTCATCTGTCATCGCGGCAGGAAGTTGAGCCAGGGCGCGGCGGCGCTGCTGCGCGCCCATGGCGTGCAAGCCGAAACGCTCGCGGGCGGCGTCGTCGCCTGGCGGGAGGCGGGCGAGATCATGGTCCCGGCCGCGCGCGTCACGCCAGGCGGCCTCTGGGTGACGCGGCAGCGCCCGAAGATCGATCGTATCGCCTGTCCCTGGCTGATCCGGCGCTTTGTCGATCCCGATGCGCGCTTCCTGTTCGTCGCGCCTGGGGAGGTGCTGGATGTCGCGGACCGGTTCGGCGCCTTTCCCTTCGACGTTGAGAACACGTTCTGGAGCCATCGCGGCGAGCGCTGCACGTTCGACGTGATGATCGAGGAGTTCAACCTTGGCCACCCAGCCCTGGCGCGGCTGGCGGACGTCGTGCGTGGCGCCGACACGGATCGGCCCGAACTCGCCCCGCAAGCCGCGGGCCTGCTGGCGATCTCTGTCGGGCTGTCGCGGCTTTACCGGGACGATTTGGCGCAGCTTGCGGCTGGTCTGACTGTCTACGACGCGCTCTATCGCTGGGCTCGCGACGGGTATGAGGAAGGCCACGACTGGCCGGCCGCGAAGACGTGAAAGGGGTCGGGAAATTGACAGAACAGACAGGTCCGACATTCCGCGAGGCCTTTCGGGCCTGGGCCGCAATCGGCTTCCTGTCGTTCGGGGGGCCGGGCGCTCAGATCGGCCTGATCCACAAGATCGTCGTCGATCAGAAAAAGTGGCTAACCGAAAAGCAGTATTTGAATGCCCTCGGCTTCTGCATGCTGTTGCCGGGGCCGGAGGCGATGCAGCTTGTGACCTATGCCGGATGGCGGCTGCATGGCGTGCTGGGCGGCCTGGCGGCAGGATTGCTGTTCGTGCTGCCCGGCGCCGCCGTCGTCCTGACGCTCGCGATCGTCTATGCGCTCTATGGCGAGGCGCCAGCGCTCAACGCCATCTTCCTCGGCGTCAAGGCCGCGGTGCTGGTCGTCGTCATCGAGGCCTTGCTGCGGGTGGCGAAGCGGGCGCTCAATGGGATCGACCATTGGGCGATCGCCGGGCTGGCGTTCGTCGCCTTGTTTTTCCTGTCGTTGCCGTTTCCTCTGGTCGTGCTGGGCGCGGGTCTCTGGGGCTTGCTCAGAGGCGGCAGGGGCGAGGTCGCCGACCGGACCGCCGTGCCGGACGCGCGCCGCATGCTGGCGACGGCCGCGCTTTGGCTCTGCGTCTGGGGGGCGCCCTTCCTATTGCTTTGGGCGGCGCTTGGCGATCACATCCTGGTCGACATCGCGGTCTTCTTCTCGAAACTCGCGGTCGTTACCTTCGGCGGCGCCTATGCCGTGCTGGCCTATATGGCGCAAGCCGTGGTGACGACGTTCGGCTGGCTGACGCCGGGTCAAATGTTGGACGGGCTGGGTCTCGCTGAAACTACCCCCGGACCTTTGATCCTGGTGACGGAGTTCGTCGGCTTCCTTGCAGCGTTCAAGGCGGGCGGCATCGGGCTTGGCGTCGCCGGCGCCGTCGTGACGCTTTGGGCGACATTCGCGCCGTGCTTTCTCTGGATCTTTGCGGGCGCGCCTTATGTGGACTGGATCGCGGGTCGGCCGCGCCTCAAGGGCGCGCTTGCGGCGATCACGGCGGCGGTCGTCGGCGTGATCCTGAACCTGTCGCTCTGGTTCGCGCTCAAGGTGCTGTTCGGGGAGGTCGTCGCCGTCGACCACGGGCCGGTCAGGCTCTGGACGCCGACGCTCGCGACCTTGGACTGGCGCGCGGCCATGCTGGCGCTGCTCGCGGCGGCGCTGCTGCTTTGCCTGAAGTGGAGCGTGATCCGCACGCTCGGCGTCGCGGCGCTAGGCGGCCTCGCGCTGTCGGCCCTATAGCAGTGAGGGCGGGCGCGTTCGCTTAACCGCCCGCCCGCGGTCTGCCTCAGGCCAGGAAAATGCCCATCAGGGCCAGGATGCCGGCGACGGCGACAGTGCAATAGGCCATGATCTTGGCAAAGGATTCCCACCCGGCTTTGCGAACCTGGGCGTCTGTTTCGAAATCGACCATTTTGAGAGCTCCGGAAAGTAACTGCTTGAAGGGTTATACCGCGGCGGATTTCGCTGGCAAAGCGTATGCGGCGGCGTCGCCGACATCTCTGATCCGCGTGCGGCCGTCGGTGATCGTCACCCGGCCTTCCGCGATCCAGCGAACGGCGCGGACATAGATGACGTGCTCGGCTTCAAGCACACGTGCGGCAAGGCTATCGGGATCGTCCTCGGGCAGGATCGGCGTCGCGGCTTGCAGGATGATCGGCCCGGCGTCCATTTCGGCGCTGAGATAGTGGACGGTCGCGCCGGCGAACCGGACGCCGGCGTCGATCGCGCGGCGATGGGTGTCGAGGCCGGGGAAGGCCGGCAGGATCGAGGGATGAATGTTGATCGCCTTGCCGGCCCAAAAGTCGACGAACCGCGCGGTCAGGAGGCGCATGAACCCGGCGAGGCAGACCAGTTCGACGCCCGCCCTGGCGAGCGTCTCATTCAGCGCATCCTCGAACGCCGGCCGGTCGGCGAAATCCCGGTGCCGGACGACGGCGGTCGGGATGCCGGCGGCTTCGGCCCGGACGAGGCCCGCCGCGTCGCCGCGATTGCTGAGGACGAGGGCAATTTCCGCCGGGAACGCCGGGTCCGCCGCCGCGTCGATCAGCGCCTGAAGATTTGTGCCGCGCCCCGAAATCAGGACGCCAAGCTTCAGGCGCGCCATTTGTCGAGGCCGGTCAGGCGGATGTCGTCGCCGCCGTTCCGGGCGACCAGCCGCCCGGCGATGACGGCGTCGCCGGCGTCGGTCGCCGCCAGCAGCGCCAGCGCGTCGTCAGCCTTGTCGGGCGCGACATAGATCAACATGCCGGCGCCGCAATTGAAGGTTCGGGCCATATCGCGCCTGGCGATATCGCCGGTCGCCTGCAGCCAGTCGAAGACCGGCGGCATCGGAACCTTCGCCATATCCAACTCCAAGGCCAGGTCCTTGGCGAAGGCGCGCTGGGGGTTCTCGATCAAGCCGCCGCCGGTGATATGGGCCATGCCGTGCGCCAAACCGGCGCGGGCGAGGGCGACGGCCTGCCGGGCATAGATACGCGTCGGCCGGAGCAGCGCCTGTCCGAGGGTCGCGCCAGCCTCGAACGGCGCCGGCGCGTCATAGGCGAGACCGGACTTTTCAACGATCCGGCGGACGAGGGAATAGCCGTTGGAATGCACGCCGCTTGCCGGGATGACAATCACGAGATCGCCCGCGGCGGTCGTCGAGCCGTCGACGAAGCCGCCGCGCTCCAGCGCGCCGACAGCGAATCCCGCCAGATCGTACCGACCGACGGGATACACGCCAGGCATTTCCGCCGTTTCGCCGCCGATCAATGCGCATCCGGCATGCCGGCAGCCGGCGGCGATGCCCTCGATGACCGTGGCGGCCTGATCTACGTCAAGCCGACCGGTCGCGAAATAGTCCAGAAAGAACAGCGGCTCCGCGCCTTGCGCCGCAAGGTCATTGACACACATGGCGACGAGGTCTGTTCCGATGCCGGTATGCTCGCCGACGGCTTCCGCGACCAGCAGCTTCGTGCCGACGCCATCGGTCGCGGCGACCAGGATCGGGTCTCTGTATCCAGCCGCGGCCAGGTCGAATGCGGCGCCGAAGCCGCCAAGGGCGACATCCGCGCCGGGCCGCGCCGTGGCTTTCGCGGCTGGCGCGATCCGGCGCACCAGCGCGTCGCCCGCGGCGATATCCACGCCTGCCGCCTTGTATGCGTCACCGGCATTCTCAGCCATGGTCGATCCGTCTATATGTTGCGTCAGGGGGAAGCATTCGTTCAGCGGGGATACCTGTCCCCGGGCTTGGGCGCAATCTGATTGGAGGCGAAGGCGATGATGTTCGCACGAATTTTTGCAATCCTGATGCTGCTGGCGGGTCTGTCCGTCGCTGGCGGCGCACGCGCATCGGACCCCTATACGATCTCGAATATAAATATCGACCTGACGCGGGAAACCTCCTCGATCGCGCGGCAGGAAGCATTTGAAACCGCGCATATTCAAGCGTTTGAGCATCTGTTGAACCGCCTGACGCCGCTTGCCGATCGGGGCCGCTTGCCGCCGGTCACCTATGCGCTGGCCGCCGACCATGCCGCCGCATTGAAGATCGAAGACGAGAAGACCACGGCGACGCGATATGCCGCGACCATGGAGATCGCCTTTCGGCCCGACCGGGTGCGGGCGTTCCTCCGCCAGCGCGGAGTCGATTTTGCGGAAACGCCCGCCCCAGCGATCGTTTTGGCCCCGGTTTACAATTGGGCGGGAGCGCAATCGCTTTGGGAAGGCACGAACGCCTGGGCTTCGGCCTGGAACTTCCGCGGGCCGGCTGACGGTCTGGCTCCGGTGATGCTGCCGCGGGGCGATCTTGCCGACGTCGGCGCCTTGTCCGCGGCGCAAGCCGCCGCTCTGGACAAGGCGCGGCTGCGCGCCTTCGCCGCTCGCTATAGCGCCGCTGGCGTGCTCGTCGCCGAAGCGCGCTTCGGCATCGATCCTGTCAGCGGCAGGCCGACGCTGGAGACTGTGTCCAATGTCGTCGGCGGCGGGCCGCAGATCGGCGCCTTTCGCCATGTAGAAGTCGGCGCGCCCGGCGCGAAGCCCGAGGAACTGGGCGTGAAGGCGGCAAACGCCATCATCGCTGCCCTGGAGGCTGCGTGGAAGCGGAATGCCGCCGGCCCGGCGACGGCGGGTCTCAGCAGTCTGGTCGCCGATCTGCCGATTACCGGCCTTGCCGATTTCGCCAATGCCCGGCGCCGGCTCGATGCGTCGCCCGGCGTCACGCGCCATGAACTCGTGGCGCTCAGCCGGACGCGGGCGCGGCTGCGGCTCTATTACAACGGCACGCCGGAGACCGTACGGTCCGGCGTCGCGCGTCAGAGCATGGATCTGGCGCGAGCAGGCGCGGGCGGCGAAACCGAATGGGTATTGATTGCGCCGCCATCTCTCGGCGGGCGATAGGAGGCCGAGCGTGGCGACAGAAGAGGCATCGGACGGCGCCAGGCGCCAGAGCATTATGCCGATCTGGCGGAAGATGCTGGCATGGCTGGCGATTCTGGCGGCGCTGATCTTCTTCATCGTCCTGTTCAAGGAAGTGCTGCTGCCGTTCGTTGTCGGCTTGGCGGTAGCATATTTCCTGGACCCGGCGGCGGACTGGCTGGAGCGGCACAAAGCGCCGCGCTGGCTTGCCGCCACCCTGGCGATCACGCTGTTCGGCCTTGCCGTGCTGCTGGTTCTGGCGCTGGCCTTTCCCTTAATCAACGCACAATTCCTGGCCGCCGCCGAAGCCCTGCCGCGCTACTCGAAAAAGGTCGAAGGCCTGATCACCGGGTTGCTCGACTATGCGTCCCAAAGCCTGGATGCAGGCGATATGGAGCGCCTGCGCAATGCCGTCGGCGGCCAGATCGGCAAGGCCGTGGAGGTTTTCGGCGCGCTGGTGCGACGCATTTTCGACGGCGGCATGGCGTTGGTGACGGTCTCGACCTTCCTGTTCGTCACGCCCATCGTCGCGTTCTACATGCTGCGCGATTGGGATCGGTTGATCGCCTGGATCGATAACCTGATCCCGCGCGCCCATGTTGCGACCGTCCGCGAGCAGGCGCGGCTGGTGGATGAAACGCTCTCCGGGTTCGTGCGCGGGCAGGCGACCGTCTGCATCGTGCTTGGTCTGACCTACGGCATCCTGTTGACCGCCGCCGGGCTGCAATTCGGCTTCGTGGTCGGCGTGCTGTCGGGCATCCTGGCGTTCATACCCTATGTCGGATCGATCTTCGGTCTGATCGCGAGCCTGGGGCTGGCGGTGCTGCAATTCGACGATCCGTTTCGCATCGCGATCATCGCCGCCATCTTTTTGATCGGCCAGGCTGTCGAGGGCAATATCCTGACGCCCAAGCTGGTGGGCGGCAAAGTCGGCCTGCACCCGGTCTGGGTGATCTTCTCGCTGTTTGCCGGGGGCGCGGTGCTGGGCTTTCTTGGCATGTTGCTGGCCTTGCCGGTCGCGGCGGCCATCGGCGTTCTGACCCGCTTCGCCCTGCGGCAGTACCGTGAAAGCCCGATCTATCTCGACGACCATGCCCGGGATGACAAGACATCCTGGCCGCCCGATTCGTGAGCGAGCAATACCCGCTTGATCTGCCGCATACGCCAGCTTTCGCGGCTGAGGACTACCTGGCGTCCGACTGTAACGCCGCGGTGCGGGGCCTGATCGAGCGCTGGCCAAGCTGGCCCCATGGGACGGCGGCGATCTGGGGGCCCAAGGGCAGCGGCAAAAGCCATCTGTCGGCGATCTGGGGGACAGCCGCCGAGGCCCGGCCGCTCGATCCGGCCGCACTTCCGGCGCTCGATCTGGCGAGCTTGCCGGCGCCCTGCAGATTTGTTCTGGACCTGGGCGCACGGGCGTTGCAGGCCGAAGCCGAAACGCCGCTGTTTCATCTGCTGAACATCGTCCGCGAACGGCAAGGCGCGCTCTTGCTCGTCGCCCGCGCGGCCCCGGCGCGCTGGAAGGTGGGATTGCCCGATCTCAGTTCCCGCCTCCGGGCGTTGGCTGCCGCGGAAGCTTTGCCGCCCGATGACGCCTTGTTCGCCCGCGTCGTCGAAAAGCTATGCTTCGACCGGCAGCTTGCCATCGATCGACCGACGATCGACTATCTGGCGAAGCGTCTTGACCGATCGTTCGCCGCCGCCGTCGCGATCGTGGCGGCGCTCGACCGGGCGGCGCTTGCCGCCAAGCGGCCGATCACGCTTAGCCTCGCGCGGGCGGCGCTCAAAACCATCAGGAACACGGGGGAATAGGGCATGGATCTTGGGATCAGCGGCAAGTGGGGCATCGTCGAGGCGGCGAGCAAGGGCCTTGGCAGAGGCTCAGCCGCGGCCCTGGCGGCGGAAGGCGTCAATCTTGTGCTGAACGCCCGCGGAGTCGATGCGCTGGAGGCGACCGCGTCCGCCATTCGCGCGACGTCGCCTGGCGTGACGATCAAGACCGTCGTCGGCGACATAACCCAACGCGAGGTGCGCCAGCGCGTTCTGGATGCGGCGCCCGTTGTGGATATCCTGGTCACCAATGCCGGCGGCCCGCCCCCTGGAAACTTCCGGACCGACACGCGAGAACGATGGCTCGCAGCCCTGGAGGGACAGCTTTTGAGCCATGTCGAAATGATAACGGCCGTAATCGACGGCATGGCGGAGCGCGGATTTGGGCGGATCGTCAATATCACGTCCGCATCGGTCAGGATGCCGATCCACAATCTTGGGCTCTCCACGGCGGCCCGGATGGCGCTGACCGGGTTTGCCTCGACCATCAGCCGCGAGGTCGTCGCGCGGAATGTGGTGATCAACAACCTCCTGCCGGGGCCTTTCGACACGGACCGACTGCGCGGCAGCATCGCGTTCGCGGCGCAAAAGGACGGGATATCGGTCGAGAGCGCTCATGCGGCCCGCCTTGCGGAAAATCCGTCCGGCCGCTTCGGCACGGCGGAGGAATTCGGCAAGGTCTGCGCGTTCCTGTGCAGCCAGCATGTCGGCTTCATCACGGCTCAGAACTTGCTGATGGACGGCGGCGCCTTCCCCGGCAATATCTGACCCCGGCGTTCTGAGGCCGCCATAAATGGGTTACACTCGGGCGCTAGACTGTGAGCGAAGACCCTTGTTCCGCCTGCGAGGGCAAAAGCCCCAGGAGACTCATGATGGCCGGCGCGCGTCGCACCCAGAAATCCGATCCGATCGATCCCATGCGGGATGTTCGTCTGTTCAACCGGGAGCTTTCGTGGCTGGCCTTCAATGAGCGCGTGTTCGAAGAAGCTTCGAACCCGAGCTATCCATTGTTCGAGCAACTGCGCTTTCTATCGATCTCGGCGAACAATCTCGATGAGTTTTACATGGTCCGGGTCGCCGGCCTGAAAGGCCAGATCGACGCCGGGGTCACCACGCCGAGCGCCGATGGCCTTAGTCCGAAAGACCAGATGGCCGCGATCAATGCCCGCGCCCGGGAATTGCTGGAGATGCAGCAAACCCGGTGGCGGGCGCTCGTCAAGGAATTGCAGGCCGCCGACATTCATGTCCTCCGGGCGAACGAGGTGACGGCCAGCGAGCGGGAATGGCTGGGCGAACAGTTCGACCGCCGCATCTTCCCGCTGCTGACGCCGATGGCGGTCGATCCCGCCCATCCGTTCCCGTTTGTCCCGAACCTCGGCTACGGGCTGGCGCTTGAGCTCAAGCGGCGCAGCGACGACGAGAAGATCACGGCCATGCTGCCATTCCCGGCGCGGCTTGGCCGGTTCCTCCGGTTGCCGGGTCCGACGATCCGGGCGATCGCCGTCGAGCATGTGGCGCTCATGTTCATCGACCGGTTGTTCCCAGGCTTCGCAGTCGAGGGCGGCGGCTGCTTCCGCATCATCCGCGACAGCGAGCTTGAGATCGACGAGGAAGCCGAAGACCTGGTGCGGCTCTTTGAAAGCGCCTTGAAGCGGCGCCGCCGCGGCCATGTGATCCGGTTGTCCTGCGACGCTTTCATGCCAAAAAGCCTGATTGCGGAATTGGCCCATGAAGCGGAAGTCGATCCGTCGGAGGTAATCGCTGTCGACGGCATGGTCGGCCTTTGCGATATCTCCGAATTGATCGATTCCTCCCGGACCGATCTGGTGTTCGAGCCCTTTCAGGCGCGCTTTCCCGAGCGCATCCGTGACTTCGGCGGGGATTGTTTTGCGGCCATCCGCGCAAAGGATATCGTCGTCCATCATCCATATGAGAGCTTCGACGTCGTGGTGCAGTTCCTGCGCCAGGCGGCGCGGGACCCGGCGGTCCTGGCGATCAAGCAGACGCTCTACCGCACCACCATGGACTCCCCCATCGTCCAGGCTCTGATCGAGGCCGCCGAATCCGGCAAGAGCGTCACAGCCCTGGTCGAGTTGAAGGCGCGCTTCGACGAAGCCAACAACATTCTGCTCGCCAGGGATCTTGAGCGCGCGGGCGTGCAGGTCGTCTATGGCTTCCTGAAGCTGAAGACCCACGCCAAGGTTTCGCTGGTCGTGCGCCAGGAAGGGCAGGAACTGCGATCCTATGCCCATTTCGGGACGGGCAATTACCACCCGATCACCGCGCGCATCTACACCGACATTTCGTTCTTCACGTCGGAGCCGCAGCTCACCCGGGATGCTGGGCTGCTGTTCAACTACATCACCGGCTATGCGAAGCCGGACCGGATGCAAAAGCTGGTCTATTCGCCGGACAAGCTGCAGCCGAAGCTGCTGGAACTGATCCAGGAGGAGATCGAGCATGCCAAGGCCGGCCGGCCGGCGGCGATCTGGGCGAAGCTGAACTCCCTGGTCGACCCCAACATCATTGAAGCGCTATATGCCGCATCCCAGGCGGGCGTGAAGATCAAGTTGGTCGTGCGCGGCATCTGCTGCCTCAGGCCCGGCGTTCCTGGACTTTCCGAGACGATTTCGGTCAAGTCGATCGTCGGCCGCTTCCTGGAACATGCGCGGATTGTGTGTTTTGGGGCCGGCGGGGGGTTGCCGTCAGACATGGCTAAGGTATTCATCTCCTCAGCGGACTGGATGCCGCGCAATTTGTACCGTCGGGTTGAGACATTGGCGCCGATCGAAAATGCGACAGCCCGGCGCCAGGTCCTGGATCAGATCATGATCGCGAACTTGAAAGACAATATGCAAAGCTGGCGGCTGACGCCCGACGGCAGCTATGTCCGGGAGACGCCGGCCGAAGGCGTCGAGCCATTCAGCGCGCACGCCTATTTCATGCACAATCCCAGCCTTTCCGGCCGGGGCAGCGCGCTTCAGGGTTCGACCACCCCATCGCTCAGCCTCGTCATGCCGAAACCGTAAGAGACCCTGCCGCATGGCCTTCAATCGGACCGACCGTTCAGCCGTTGTCGATATCGGTTCGAATTCCGTCCGAATGGTGGCCTACGACCGGGATGATCGCTCGCTTGAGCCGATCTTCAACGAAAAGGCCATGAGCGGGCTTGGCCGCCATTTGCTCGCGACCGGAAAGCTCGACCCTGAGGGCAAGGCGTCGGCACTTGCCATGCTCGCCCGGTTCCGGCTGGTCGCCGCGCATATGGGAGTCGGCCGGATCAGGGCTGTCGCCACCGCTGCGGCGCGCTACGCCGCCGATGGGCCCGCCTTCATCGAGCAGGCCGAGGCGGCGCTTGGCGTGCGCATCCAGATCCTGTCCGGCGAGGAGGAAGCGCAGCTTTCCGCCCTCGGCGTTATCTGCGGCATTCCCGATGCCGACGGCGTGATCTGCGACCTGGGCGGCGGCAGCCTGGAAATCGCGGATATCGCCAACCGCAGGATCAGCGCGCCGCGCTCGCTGCCGCTCGGCACCCTCGCGATCGACGACATTAAGGCGAAGCGCAAGGAAGCGCAGGCGATTCGGGACTTCCTGAAGCAGGTCCCCGCGGGCATGGCGGCCGGGCGGGCGCTCTACCTTGTCGGCGGGGCATGGCGGGCGCTGGCGAAGCAGCATTTCACCGTGAAACGCGTGCCGATCCGGATCATCCACCAGTACACGCTCGCCGCCGAGGAAGCGCACCGCTTCGCGGCGTCGGTTGGGCGCGCCAACCTTGACGATTCCGGCAAGCTCAAGGCTATATCAAGCCGCCGCCGCATCAATGCGCCCTATTCGGGGCGGTTGCTCGCGCAACTGATCGCCCGCGTCAAACCGGCGACGGTCGTGTTTTCGGCCTATGGCCTGCGCGAAGGCGTTGAGTTCGATCAGATGTCGGCCGAATGCCAGGAAGCGGATCCCCTGATCGCCCATTGCCGCGACGTCGGGCGGAGCGGCGCGCGCGTCGCCTTCGATGGCGATCGTCTGGCGGATTGGGCCGGACGGGCATTTCTGACGCCGCCCGGTTCAGCCAGGCTGGTGCGCGCCGCCGCTTGGCTCAGCGACATGTCCGGCAACGATCATCCGGATTATCGGGGGCATCATGCAGCCGCCCGCGCGCTGCACCTGGCGTCGGCCGGGGTCAATCACCAGGAGCGGGTTTTCCTCGCAACCGCCGTTTATGCCCGCTACCATGGCTATGGGCTGGAGGACGCGCTGGCCGATGCGGCGAAACTGCTTGACGAGCCGGCGCGGCGGCAGGCGACTGCGCTCGGCATGACGTTCCGCCTGGCCCACGCGATCGAACCCGGCGACGGCGTCGGCCCGCTGCCGAGCCTGCGGGAGCGGTTTCAACTCAGACGGGACGGGCAGCAACTGGCGCTGATCGGCGACGGCGCGCCCCTGGAAGCGCTTGGCGAGACCGTGCGCAAGCGGCTCAATCAGTTGTCGAAGGAATTGGGCGTCGAGGCGGCGGTCTTGAGCGCTCAGTCAGCGGCGGCCTGATCGGGGTCGACCGGGAAGACAAGCACCCGCTTGCCGGATACGGCGAGCGCCAGCTTGCCTTCGGTCAGCCGCTTGGCGTCCGCGCCAAAAACGTCGAAACGCCAGCCGGACATGGCCGGAGTCGGGTCGCCAGCCGCGATCGCTTCCAGATCTTCGGCATTGGCGATCAGGCGTTGGGCGACGCCGTGCTCTTCCGCCGCGCGCTTCAAGAGCACTTTCAGCAGTTCGACCGTCGCCGTCAGTTCAGGATCGGCCCGGCGGCGTTCGACGGGCGCCGGCGCGGCGCTCGCGGGCAGGGCCGCCGCTTCGCGGATCAGGTCGATCAGTTCCTTGCCGGCGCGACTGCCGGCAATGCCTTTCGATAGGCCGCGACATCGGGCGAGGCTGTCTTCGTCCTTCGGCGCCGTCGCCGCGACATTCAGCAGGACGTCGTCGCGCATGACCCAATTTCGCGGCTGATTGCGGCGCATCGCTTCGCGGTCGCGCCAAGCGGCGACGGCACGCAGGACCGAAAGGAATTTCGGCTTGTCGGTGCGGGTTTTCAGCCGGCGCCAGGCATTCTCCGGATCGACGTCATAGGTTTCCGGCGCAACGAGCGCACGTTGCTCCTCTGCGACCCAGGAGGTGCGGCCGCGCGCTTCCAGCATGGCCTGCAGCCGCTCATAGACGACGCAGAGATGGGTCACGTCGGACAGGGCATATTCGATCTGGGAATCGGACAACGGACGGTCGGCCCAGTTGGTGAAGCGCGGTCCCTTGTCGACGGTCTGGCGGGCGACGGCGGCGACCAGCTTGTCATAGCCGATGGAATTGCCAAAGCCGCACACCATGGCAGCGATCTGCGTGTCGAAGACCGGTTCGGGCGGTTTGCCCATCAGGGACACGAATATCTCGATGTCCTGGCGCGCCGCATGGAAGACCTTGATCGTCTTTGGCTGGGCTAGGATGTTCAGAAGCGGCTGCAGATCGATGCCGTCGGCAAGCGGGTCGATCGCGGCGGCATGGTCCGGAGTCGCTGCCTGGACGAGGCATAATTTCGCCCAGAAAGTCGATTCGCGGAGGAACTCCGTATCGACCGCGACATAAGGCGCGCCCTTGATGGCGTCGCAAAACGTCACGAGATCCGCTTGGCGGGTGATAAGCTGTGGCAGGTTTGTCATCTGGAAACCGGTTATATCATAAAGTCCGTTCGGCGCGAGTGGCGCCATGCCGAATATCGTGCGATCGACGGTTGACAGGAAACGGCCAGCCATGGCCAATCCCCGCGCGAACCGCCGCCCGGCGGCCCATTTGGTTTAGAAGAAAGTTCGCTTGCCCATGCATCCCTACCGCACCCACACTTGCGGCGCGCTCCGCGCCGACGCCGTTGGCCTGTCCGTCCGTCTGTCGGGCTGGGTCCACCGCAAACGCGACCATGGCGGGCTGCTGTTCATCGACCTCCGCGACCATTACGGCCTGACCCAATGCGTGTTCGACAAGGATGTCAGCGCCGACGCCTTCGCGCTCGCCGAAGGGGTTCGCCTGGAAAGCGTCGTGACCCTGACGGGGACCGTCGTCGCGCGCGATGCGGATGCGGTGAACGAAAAGCTGCCCACGGGCGCGGTCGAACTCCGCGTGCAGGAGGGGCTGGTCGAGTCCGCCGTCGATGCGCTGCCGCTCCAGGTGAACAGCGACGAGGATTACGGCGAGGAGACCCGGCTTCGGTATCGTTTCCTCGACCTCCGCCGCCTGAAGATGCAGCGCAATATCGCACTGCGGTCCGATATTATCGCGTCGATCCGCCGCCGGATGATCGATCAAGGCTTCCGTGAGTTCCAGACCCCGATCCTGACCGCGACCAGCCCCGAGGGCGCACGGGACTTCCTGGTGCCGTCGCGAATGCATCCCGGCAAGTTCTACGCGCTGCCGCAAGCACCGCAGCAGTTCAAGCAGCTCTTGATGGTCGCGGGCTTCGATCGGTATTTCCAGATCGCGCCCTGTTTCCGGGACGAAGACGCCCGGGCGGATCGCTCGCCGGGCGAGTTCTATCAGCTTGACTTCGAGATGAGCTTCGTCACGCAAGACGATGTTTTCGCAGCGATTGAGCCCGTGCTGCACGGCGTCTTCGAGGAGTTTGCCGAGGGCCGCACGATTTCTCCGGCGCCGTTCACGCGCATTGCCTATGACGATGCGATGCTGAAATACGGCTCGGATAAGCCGGACCTTCGGAACCCGATCCAGATCACCGATGTGACCGAAGCTTTCCGCGGCTCGGGCTTCAAGATTTTCGCGGGGCTGATTGAAAAGGGCGCCGTCGTTCGGGCGATTCCGGGGCCGGGAGGCGGCCAGCGCGCGTTCTGCGACCGTATGAACGCCTGGGCGCAGGGCGAGGGCAAGCCGGGCCTCGGCTATATTTTCCTGCGCGACGGCGAAGGCGCGGGACCGATCGCGAAGAACCTCGGGCCGGAGCGGGTGCAGTCGATCGCCTCGGCATGCGGCCTGAAGGATGGCGACGCCGTATTCTTCGTCTGCGACAAGCCGGCCGACGCCGCCAGCTTCGCCGGCAAGGCCAGGGACCGCGTCGGCCGCGATCTCAATCTGGTCGAAGAGAATGCGTTCCGCTTCTGCTGGATCGTCGACTTTCCGATGTTCGAGCGTGACGAGCAGACCGGCGAGATCATGTTCTCCCACAATCCCTTCTCCATGCCTCAGGGCGGTATGGAGGCCCTGGAGACGATGGATCCGCTTGCGATCAAGGCGTTCCAGTACGATATCGTCTGCAACGGCGTCGAGCTGTCCTCGGGCGCCATCCGGAACCACCGGCCGGAAATCATGTACAAGGCCTTCGAGATGGCGGGCTATGGCCCGGAGGAAGTCGAGGCGCGGTTCGGCGGCATGCTGTCTGCCCTGAAACTTGGCGCCCCGCCCCATGGCGGGTCTGCGCCGGGCATTGACCGGATCGTCATGTTGTTGGCCGATGAGCCGAACATTCGCGAGGTGATCGCGTTCCCGATGAACCAGCAGGCCCAGGATCTGATGATGGGCGCGCCGGCGCCCGCGGACCCCCGGCATCTGCGCGAGCTGGGGATTAAATTCAATGCGCCGAAGCCGTGACCGTCTCTGCTTCGTCCTGCCGCTGGTCGGGGGCCTCGCGGCTGCGGCTTGTCTGGCTGGCGGCGCGGCGGCGGCCGCGGACATCGCGCCGCACCGAGCGATCTATGTGATGACCCTGGCGCGGCCAAGCGCTGTCCTTGCCAGCGCATCGGGCGTGGCGGCGCTTGAGTTGTCGCGGACCTGCGAGGGCTGGCGCTACCGCCAGAGCTACCAGCTTGCGACCGTGCCGGTCGGCGGCGAGCCGACGGAAATGAACTTTCAGCTCGAAGGCCGTGAAAGTCTGGACAACAAGACCTACAGCTTCCAGTCGACCTCCGACTACGGCGACGGCCAGACCATTCTGATGATCGGTCGGGCGCAGTTGGGCAGCGATGGCGGCGTCGCCCGCTATACTGAACCTTTCGCCGCCGAGCGGGCGCTGCCGCCCGGCACCGGGTTCGTCGTCGGTTCGCTCAAGCATGCGCTGGCGATGGCGGATGCGGGCGCGACCAATCTGACGGCGCCCTGGTTCATCGGCGCATCTCCCGATGAGCCGTTGGAGGTCAGCAGCCTGATCGTTCCGGGAATCGCCGTGGCCGACGACAATCCGCTGCTGTCGGGCAAGCGCTGGCGTTTCCTTTCCGGCTTCTACACCAAGCCCGACGAGGCCGCGCCGACCTATGAAGGCGCGGAGACCTTGATGGCGAACGGGATATTGGCCGAAGCGATCTACAGTTACGACGGCTATGACCTGAAAATGACGCTTCAGCGCTTGGAATCCTTGCCCGAGCCGCGCTGCTGATCGGATTTTTCAGGACGCAGCGCCCGGCCCTTGTAGATCGCCCGGTCGCCGGATTTCTCCCGGATCACGGTCATCGCCGCTTCAATCCGCGCCAGGCGGGCGGAATTCTGGTTCGGGGTCGCGCGGCCGAGAAGATCGTCCTGATCGGCGCCCTCCGGGGCTTTCAGGTCGCCGGCGCCCAATCCGATCAAGCGGTAGGTGCGCTGCCCGACTTCCGCCAGCAGCATCGGCTCGGCGATCCGGTAGAGGCGCTCGGCCAGTTGGGTTGGCGGTTCGGCGGGCCGCTGGCGCGTCAGAATGCGGAACTGGCTGGTTTTCAGCTTGAGCGTGACGGAGCCTGCCGCGTAGTTTTTCTCGATCAACTGCCGGGCCACGCGCTCGGCCTGCCGCCAGAGCAGGGGCTTGAGGTCGTCGGCGTCGCCGATGTCGGTTTCGAATGTGGTTTCGGAGGAAATGCTTTTCGTCGGCCGCGACGGGTTGACGAGGCGCGGGTCCTCGGCGCGGGCGAATGCTTCCAGGCGGACGCCCATGGCCCCATAGCGCGCCGCCAGCGCCCCTGGCGGCTGTTTGGCCAGATCGCCGACCCGGCGGAAGCCGTCGGCGTTCAGCGTCTCGGTGAAGCGCGCGCCGACGCCGGGCAGGGCCTGGACCGGAAGCGCCGCGACATAGGACCTGGCGTCCGCCCGGCCGATCACCGCGAAGCCGCGCGGCTTGTCGATCTCCGACGCCAGCTTCGCCAGGAACTTCGCATAGGAGAGGCCGATCGAGGCGGTGACGCCAAGCTCCGCCTCGATCCGCCGGACCAGGTCCGTCAGAATCGCCGCCGGCGGCTTGCCGAACAGCCGGGCCGAACCTGTGAGATCGAGAAACGCTTCGTCGATCGAAAGCGGCTCCACCAGGGGCGTGGCGCTTTCCAGGATCGTCCGGACGGCGCGGCCGACCGCGACATATTTCGCCATGTCGGGCCGGATCACGACCGCGTCGGGGCACGCTTTGAGCGCCTTGAACATCGGCATCGCCGAGCGGACGCCGTAGCGCCGGGCGATATAGCAGGCGGTCGAGACGACGCCGCGCCGCCCGCCGCCGATGATTAGCGGCTTGTCGGCCAGGCTTGGATCGTCGCGCTTTTCGATGGTCGCGTAGAATGCATCGCAATCGATATGCGCGATCGTCAGGTCCGCAAGCTCGGGATGGGCGACGATGCGCGGCGAGCGGCAGGCCGGGCAGCGACGACCGATCGGCTGTTCCGCAATATGGCCGCAGGCGCGACACAGGCTGGTCATCGACAAAACATCCTTGCCGAAAGAATCATAGTCTGAATGGCCTCCTGCGGGTAGGCTGGCCCATCACAGAAAACGGAGCGGCATTCCATGCAGATCGGCGCATTCTACTTCCCGACGGATTACGGCATCGACGTTCGCGAACTGGCGAAAGCCATGGAAGACCGCGGCTTGGAGAGCTTGTTCTTTCCCGAACACACCCACATCCCGACCCGGCGGACCTCGCCCTTTCCGGGCGGCGGGGAATTGCCGAAGCGCTATTCCCACACCCACGATCCCTTCGTCGCCTGCACGGCGGCGGCGGCGGCGACCACGACCCTCAAGGTCGGAACGGGCATCTGCCTCGTGCCGCAGCACGAACCGATCGTGACCGCGAAGGCGGTCGCGAGCGTCGACTATTTCTCCGGCGGGCGTTTCGTCTTCGGGATCGGCGGCGGCTGGAATGTCGAGGAGATGGAAAGCCACGGCGCGACCTATAAAACCCGATTTGCCCGCATGCGCGAGCATATTCTGGCGATGAAGGCGCTCTGGACCCAGGAGGAAGCAAGCTTCGACGGCGAATTCGTGCAGATCGAGCCGTCCTGGTCATGGCCGAAGCCGACTCAGCGCCCGCATCCGCCGATCCTGCTTGGCGGCGAGACCGACCACACATTGAAGCGCGTCGTCGATTATTGCGACGGCTGGTATCCGCGTCCCTGGGCGGGCTTCGACCCGGCCGAGGCGGTTCAGCGCCTGAAGCGCTTCGCCGACGAAGCCGGCCGGGACATGTCGACCCTGTCGATCACCACATTCCGCACGAAGGCCGACGCGCAAACGCTGGCCGAATATGCGGACGCTGGCATCGCGCGGGCGCTCCTGGAGATTCCAGACGCCAGCCGCGACGAAATCCTGGCGCGCCTCGACGAATATGCGAAACTCGTAAATTAGGCTGGCGGCGCAACGAGCCGTCAGCGAGCGGCGAACATTCGAAAAGTCTACCAGGGAGAGGACACATGGCTGAGATCAAGAACACCGACCATTGGGATTTCGTGCACAACAAGGCGTCCGAAGCGGAATGGAAGCCGGGACTCCGCGAGATATTCGAGTATCGCGATGTCGGGACGAAAGCCGGCACCAAGGGCGACTTCATCGCCCATGTCATCCGCCATACCGGCAAGCCGGCGAAGGACGACGTGCAGCAATGGCACGTTCACGAGTGCGATTTCCAGTTCGTCTACGTGCTCAAGGGCTGGGCGGAATTCGAGTTTGAAGGCGAGGGCGTGCGCCGGCTTGAGCCAGGCGACGTCATCCTGCAGAAGCCCATGATCAAGCACCGGGAGATCGCCTGCTCGCTGGACTATGAAGTCCTCGAAATCGTCTCGCCGGCCAGCTTCGCGACCAAGCTTGTCGACGCCCCGGACCAGAAGGCGGACGCGGCGGAATAACGCTCCGCCTGCGGACTCTCGAGGGGACTGAGGAACGGCATGGCCGAACAAGCATACTATGCGCCGAAGGGCGGCAACCCGCCGCAATCGCAGCTTCTGACCGGCCGGGCCGTCATGACGACGGCCTATGCGGTCATGCCCCGCGGCGTCATGCAGGACATCGTGACGAGCCGCTTGCCGTTCTGGCGCGATACCCGGCTCTGGGTGATCGCGCGGCCGCTATCGGGCTTCGCCGAGACCTTCTCCCACTATATCGTCGAGGTCGGCCCCGGCGGCGGCAGCGAGCGGCCGGAAGCCGACCCGCTGGCGGAAGCCGCCCTGTTCGTGGCGGAAGGCGAGATCGAGTTGACGCTCGGCGGCGCCGTCAGCCGCCTCGGCCCGGGCGGGTTCGCTTATGCGCCGCCCGGCGCGGCGTTCTCGGTGCGCAATGCAGCCGACGCGCCCGCCCGGTTTCACTGGATCCGCAAGGCCTATCAGGCGGTCGAGGGGCTCGCGCCGCCGGACGTCATCCTCTGTCGCGAGCAGGATATCGCGCCGTCGCCGATGCCCGGGACCGATGGCCGCTGGGCGACGACCCGATTCATGGACCCGGACGATCTTCGCCATGACATGCATATCACCATCGTGAGCCTGGAGCCCGGCGCGGTGATCCCCTTCGCGGAAACGCACGTCATGGAGCACGGCTTGTATATTCTGGAGGGCAAAGGCGTCTATCGTCTGAACCAGGATTGGGTGGAGGTGGAGGCGGGCGATTACCTCTGGCTGCGGGCGTTCTGTCCTCAGGCGTGCTATGCTGGCGGCCCCGGCAGGTTCCGCTATCTTCTGTACAAGGACGTGAACCGTCACATGCCGCTGGTTCCGTTGGCCGGCCGAGCCTTCGGCGGCTGAAGCGGCTCCCTGCGGCAGGGCTTGGCGCGTGCGCTGACCTGTGGTTCCATTCTCTGGCGGGCGGCTGAAACGCCGCCCGATAACGCGACTGCGTCCGACGCCGATGGCTCTGGCGCCAGCGCTTCCGTTACCCAACCCCGCGACGACACGAGAAAGCCGATCCATGAACGCTCCCATTCGCATTGACCCAGCCACTGGCCAGAAGCGCTTCGACACGCGCGCCGCCAAGGCGACGGACCGGATCGCCGGCAAGGGCTATTCGATCGTCACCGATCGGTCGCTGACGACGCTGCCCGAAGCGCCGCCGGGCGCGGCCTTCAATGCCGAAGAGCAGGCGCGCTACCGGGAATTCAAGGAAGCGCGGATGGGCGCCGCCGACTACATCGCGCTTGAAGGCGAATTCGCGAAATACCTGGAGGACGTCTATTCCGAGCCGCCGATCGAGCGGCCGGCGCTCGACGACGAATGCGAAATCCTGGTGGTCGGCGCCGGGTTCGGCGCGATGCTGCTGTGGTACCGGCTGCGCGGAGCTGGCTTCACCGACGTCCGATTCTGCGAGAAAGGCGGCGACGTCGGCGGCACCTGGTACTGGAACCGCTATCCGGGCATCGCCTGCGACGTCGAAAGCTACAGCTATCTGCCGCTGCTGGAGGAGATGGGCTACATCCCCTCCATGAAGTTCGCGTCCGGCTTCGAGATTCTGGAATATTGCCAGACAATGGCGGAACGCTTCGGCTTCTACGAACGCTGCTTGTTCCATACCACAGTCGAGCAGACGGATTGGGATGAGGCGGCGGCGCGCTGGGTGGTCAAGACCGACCGGGGCGACGCCATGAAGGCGCGCTTCGTCGTCCTGGCGAACGGCATTCTGACGACGCCGAAGCTCGCCAAGATCGACGGCATGGAGACCTTCAAGGGCGAGGCCTTCCATACGTCGCGCTGGAACTATCATGTCGATCTGGCGGGCAAGCGCGTCGGCATCATCGGCACGGGCGCCACCGCCGTGCAGATCGTGCCCGAAATCGCGAAGGTGGTGAAGGAGCTTTACGTCTTCCAGCGCACCCCATCCTCGATCGACGTGCGCGACCAGCGCGCGACGACGGACGAGGAACGGGCGACCTGGCCGAATGAGGATAACTGGGCGGTCAAGCGGCGTGAGCGGCTGGCGCTGATTTCCGCCGGACGGGCGGCGCTGCAAGGCAATGACGATTTTCTGGCGGGGAAGGTGGAAAGCCTGAAGAAGCCGCGCCGCCACAATACCGAACTGTCGCCGGAGGAGCTGATCCAGCGCCAGTTGAACACCAACTTCCGCATCATGGAGCAGATCCGCGGGCGCGTCGAAGCGATTGTGAAGGATCCCGCGACCGCGGCGGCCCTCAAGCCCTATTACCCCTATGGCTGCAAGCGCCCGACCTTTCATGACGAATATCTGCCGACATTCAACCTGCCCCATGTGCATCTCGTCGACACCGCGCCGACCGGCGTCGCAAAGATCAATGAGCGCGGCGTCGTCCATGACGGCAAGGAATATCCGGTCGATGTCCTGATCTACGCCACAGGCTTCGTCTGGATGGGCACCGGCTCCTTCAACATGATCCGCGGCCGGGCCGGCGAAACGCTGTCGGAGAAATGGGGCCGGGATGGCACGAAGACGTTTCTCGGCATGCACTCGGCCGGTTTCCCGAACCTGCTCATCATGAACGGCCCCCAGGGCGGCGGCGGCCAGTTCAACTTCACCCGCGTTTCGGAGATGCATGCGAGCTACATCGCCTGGATGATGACCGCCATGCGGGAGCGCGGCGCCCGGACGGTCGATGTGGAGCAGGCGGCAGAGGACGAATACGTGGCGCATTGCGCGGAAATGGACCTGTTGTCCGCGCCGCTCCGGGATTGCGTCTCCTATTACAATGGCGACGGCAACGCCAAGCCGGGCAGCCTCGCCTATTACGGCGGGGGCCAGCGCTGGCACGAACGCCGCATGACCGCCCAGGAAACCCTGGCGCCCTACATCTTCGACGATGAGGACGACGCGCTCCCGGCGCGGCGGGACGCAGCGAGCGCCTGATCTCGCTTAACGGATAGATCGGCTGTCGCCGCCGCTTCTGGAATAAGGCGGCGGCGACGTCGCGAGCGCTATTTGAAGTTGAAGTATTCCTGATATTTGGTTTTCGCGGACGTCAGGTGATCCGCGTATTGATACATGCCGCCATTGTAATTTCCGTCCTGGCGGCGGTTTTCCTGGCCTTCGAAATTGTAATAGCCAGGCGTGCATTCCTTGTTGCGATCGGTCGTGCCGCGATAGCGGATGACTTCATCGACCCACCATTGCTCGGTCTCGGGCTTGGCGTCGACGGTCGTATAGCCGTTCTCGCGCGCGTACTTGATGCAATCCGCGATATGGAAGCCCTGGGTCTGCAGCATGAAGGTCACGTTGAACTGGAACGAGGCCTGATAGCCGCCCATGATGAACAGGTTCGGATATCCGGCCGAGTGAATGCCGAACACCGTCCGCATGCCCTCGGCATATTTCTCGTTGAGCTCCAGCCCGCCTTCGCCGCGGATGTCGTTGTAGATGCCGGTGACCTGCACTTCGAAGCCAGTGGCGTAGATCAGCACGTCGACGGGATATTCCTTGCCCTCGAAGACGACGCCGCGCGGATTGATCTGGGTGACGCCCTTGCCCTTGGTGTCGACCAGATGGACATTCGGCAGGTTGAAGGCGGGCAGATACTCGTCGTCATAGCAGGGGCGCTTGCAGCGGTGCATGTACCAGGGCTTCAGCGCTTCGGCCGTCGCCTTGTCCTTCACGATGGCATCGACGCGCGCGTGAATGCGCATCTGGTGCTCGATGTTCTGGTTTTCATAGCGCCGGATCTTTTCGTCGCGCGGCAGCTTGGCGATTTCCTGCCGCTTCGCTTCGTCTGGCTTGGTGCCGAGGACATGCCGGCGCAACCGCTCTACCTGCCAGCCCGGCTTCAGCGACGCCGCCCATTCCGGATCGGTCGGGATATCGTCGCGGATATCGATCGCGGAGGGGGTGCGCTGGAAGACATACAGTTCCTTTGCCGCGCGCCCGACGCGCGGGATGATCTGCACGGCGGACGCCCCGGTCCCGATGATGCCGACGACCTTGTCCTTCAGGTTCGAAAGGTCGGCGCCGCAATAATCGTAGTCGAACCTGGAGCTATGGAAGGAATGGCCCTTGTAGCTGGCCATGCCCTCGATCCGGGAAAGCTTCGGCTTCGCCAGCGTGCCGTTGGCGACGATCACGAACCGGGCGGAGAGGCTGTCGCCCCGGTCGGTCTGCAGCCGCCAGAGTTTCGCTTTCTCATCCCAATGGGTGGCGGTCACGGTCGTCTGGAAGACCGCCAGATCGTAGAGGTCGTACTTCCGCGCGATCGCCTGGCAATGGGCATAGATTTCCGGCCCTTTGGCGAAGAAGCTTTCGGGCACATAGCCCATCTCATCCAGGAGCGGCAGATAATCGTAGGCCGAGACATCGCAGGCCGCGCCGGGATAGCGGTTCCAGTACCAGGTGCCGCCGACATCGCTGCCGCGCTCGACAATGCGGATGCTTTCGACGCCGCGTTCGCGCAGGCGCGCCGCCGTCAGAAGCGCTGAAAAGCCGCCGCCGATGAACAGGCATTCGACATAGTCATCGATCGGCTCGCGCGCGACCGTCGCCTCGGCATAGGGATCGACTTCATACTTCGCCAGATCGCCTTCGAGGTCGGACGTATACTGGCCAAGACCTTCGGGGCGGTATTTCAGGCGCACGTCGCGCTCTTCCGCGAACCGCTGCTTGATCTTGTCGTAGAATTCCTGGGGCTTGTCGCTCGCAACGGTCGGGTCGAACGCGACGCGGACCGCCGCTTTGTTCGGGTCCTGCTTGCGCGCCGGACCGGCGCTCTGCTGGGATGCGGACATGGCTATCTGGCTACCTTCTTGGCTTGGCTTCGAGGGCCGCGGATGAAGCGGCCCGAAATTTGTTCACGTTGCTATCAAACACTGGCCGGGACGCAATGACAAACCCAAATCGTCCGCGCGCCCATGCGTTTGGCGGGTTAGCTATGGCCGCACGATCTTGTCGACGGCGGCCATCTCCTCCTGGGTCAGGCGCCAACTCGCGGCCGCGACGTTCGCGTGAATCTGCTCCGGCTTCGTCGCGCCGGCAATGACGCTCGCCGTCAGCGGTTCGGTCAGGAGCCAACCGAACGCCAGCTCCAGCAGACTACGGTCCCGCGCTTCAGCGAAGGCACGGAGCTTTTCGACCGCGTCCCAGTTCGCGTCATTGATATAGGCATGGTCGCCATAGGCCGGATCGACGGTCAGCCGGGCGCCGTCGGGCATGCGGTCGCGTTGGTATTTGCCGGTAAGCAGGCCATTGGCGAGCGGGTAGAACGGCAAGATCCCGAGGCCATAGCGGCGCGCCACGGGGAGAAGGTCTTCCTCGATGCCGCGACGGAGGACGCTGTATTCCTCCTGCGCCGAGATAAAGGCGCCGGTCTTGGCGATTTCGGCCGTGAACGACGCTTCCACCAGTTCCCAAGGCCGCAGGTTCGAGCAGCCGATGTAGCGGACCTTGCCAGCTTTTACGAGGTCGTCCAGGGCGCGCAAGGTTTCCTCGATCGGCGTGAGCGGATCGGGGAAATGGATCTGATAGAGGTCGATCCAGTCGGTCTTCAAGCGCCGGAGCGAATCCTCGACGGCTGTCATGATCCAGCGGCGCGAGCCGCCCTTGCGCGGTCCGTCCGCCGACATGGCGCCGCCGAACTTGGTCGCGAGCACGATCTGCTGGCGCCGGGCGCCCAAGACTTCCCCAAGCTGGGATTCCGATCCGCCGAAGCCGCCATAGCGGTCGGCGGTATCGAACAGCGTGACGCCTGCGTCCAGGGCGGCGTCGACCACAGCACGGGTCTGCTCGACGGCGAGCCGGCCGCCGAAATTGTTACAGCCAAGGCCAACGGCCGAAACGCGCAAGCCGGATCGGCCAAGAGTGCGGAATTCCATGAAATTGTCCTATCGCCAGTGTGTGCCCGTGAACGCGGCGCGCGCGTCACGCCCATGCAGTATCGACCGAAAGCGCCAAATGTCGCCAGTGGCCGCGCGTTCGCCTGCTTGCCATGCTTCAATACGGCAAGCCGACATAGTTCTCCGCCAGCCCACGGGCTTCGGTCTCGGAACGAACCAAGGCCCGCAGGTTCGCCATTTGCAGGCGGTCGTCAAAGCCGCCGTCGCCGGGCGTCTGATGGGTGAGGGCGGTCATCTGGGCGGAAAAGCGCACGGCCCCCCAGACCCGGGCCAGCGCCCGCGCCGAATAGGCGTCGATCCCGGCCGTCGATTTTTCATCGTAGAAGTCCTGAATGGCCTCAGCGAGATAGAAGGCGTCGCTCGCAGCGAGGTTGAGGCCCTTGGCGCCCGTCGGCGGCACGATGTGGCCGGCGTCGCCCGCCAGGAACAGCCGGCCGAAGCGCAAGGGCTCGGCGACAAAGCAGCGGAGCGGGGCGACGCTCATCTCGAGGGCAGGGCCGCGGATCAAACGGGCGGCGGCTTCCGGATCCAGCCGCCGCGCCAGTTCGTCGAAAAAGCTGTCGGGCGTCCAGGCGTCGGCGCGTGCGTCGGCCGGCGCCTGGAGGTAATAGCGGCTTCGGGTTGGCGAGCGCATCGAACAGAGCGCAAAGCCGCGCGGATGGCGGACATAGATCAGTTCATCCGATACAGGCGGCACATCGGCCAGAAGGCCGAGCCAGCTATAGGGATAGACCCGCTCGAAGGCGGCGATGGCGCCCCCCGGCAGCGCGGCGCGGGCTGCGCCATGATGTCCGTCGGCGCCGACGATGAAGTCCGCCCGGATCGTTTGCTCGGCGCCTTTGAGGCGATAGGCGACGCGCGGCTTCTCGCCATCGAAATCGAGCGGCGTCACGGCCTCGGCATTATAGACTGTCGTTCGCCCGGCCGCGGCGCGCGCGGCCATCAGATCGCGGGTGACTTCGGTTTGCCCATAGACCGTGACATGCTTGCCGCCGGTCAGTCCTGCAAGATCGATCCGATGGCGGCCCCCGTCGAAGCAAAGTTCGATGCCGCCATGGCGGAGGCCCGCCGCATCGACGCGTGCGCCAAGCCCAAGTTCGCGAAGCTGGTCGATCGTCCCGCTTTCCAGCACGCCCGCCCGGATGCGGCCAAGCACATAGTCCGGGCTTTGCCGCTCCAGAATGATGGCGTCGATGCCGGCATGGCCAAGCCGCTCGCCGAGCAACAAGCCAGCTGGTCCCGCTCCGATAATGGCGACCTGAACCCGCATGGCGGGATTTTAGGCATACTCCGGGCGCGGCGCCAAAGCGTGTTTTGCGCTTTCGCCGCCGTCAGCTCTTTCGCAGCGCCGCCTGGCCGGCGGCGAGGCGCGCGATCGGGACGCGGAAGGGCGAGCACGAAACATAGTCGAGGCCGGCCCGGTGGCAGAATTCCACCGAAGCCGGGTCGCCGCCATGTTCGCCGCAGATGCCAAGCTTCATGCCCGGCCGGGTCTTCCGCCCGCGTTCGGCCGCAATCTCGATCAACTCGCCGACGCCGTCCTGATCCAGCGAAACGAAGGGGTCCTTCTCCAGAACCCCCTGGCGGATATAGCTGTCGAGGAACGAGGCCGCGTCGTCGCGGGAGAGGCCGAAGGTCGTCTGCGTCAGATCGTTCGTGCCGAAGCTGAAGAATTCCGCCGCCTCGGCGATCTCGCCGGCTCGGAGCGCGGCCCTGGGCAACTCGATCATGGTGCCGACCATATACTCGACCGTCCGGCCGGTTTCCTTGGCGACAGCAGCGGCGGCCCGATCGACCAGCACTTTCATCCGGTCGATTTCGGCCTTGGTCGCAATAAGCGGGATCATGACTTCCGGAATAATCGCTTCGCCAGTTTCGGCGAAGAGGGCGCTCGCGGCCTCGAAAATGGCGCGCGCCTGCATCTCGTAGATTTCCGGATAGGTGATCGCAAGGCGGCAGCCGCGGTGGCCGAGCATGGGATTGGCTTCCGTCAGGCGGGCGGCGCGCTCCCGGATCTGATCCATCGACTTGCCCGAAACTCGTGCGATTTCGGCCATTTCATCGTCGGTATGGGGGAGGAATTCATGCAGCGGCGGGTCGAGCAGGCGGATCGTCACGGGAAGGCCGGACATGATCTTGAAGAGATCGTGGAAATCCTGGCGCTGCATCGGCAGCAGCTTGGCCAGCGCGGCTTCGCGGCCGGCCTTGTCGTCGGCCATGATCATCTCGCGCACCGCGATAATGCGGTCGGCATCGAAGAACATGTGCTCCGTCCGGCAAAGGCCGATGCCTTCGGCGCCGAAGCCGCGCGCGGTTTCCGCATCCGTCGGCGTCTCGGCGTTGGCCCGGACCGCGAGCTTGCGGGCGCTGTCGGCCCAGACCATCAATTCCGCGAATTCGCCGGAAAGCTCAGGTTTCAGGGTCGGCACTGCGCCCAGATAGATATGGCCCTGGCCGCCATCGAGCGTTACCAGATCGCCTTTCCTGATCACATGGCCGCCGGCGCGGAATTCGCCTTTGGCGTAGTCGACCCGCACTTCGCCGGCGCCGGCGACGCAAGGCCGGCCCATCCCGCGGGCGACGACGGCGGCGTGGCTGGTCATGCCGCCGCGGCTTGTCAGGATGCCGCGGGCAGCATGCATGCCATGAATATCTTCCGGGCTCGTCTCGATGCGGACCAGGATGACATCCTCGCCGTTCAGCGAAAGCGCCTCGGCTTCGTCGGCATTGAAGCTGACGCGGCCGGAGACGGCGCCCGGCGACGCGGGCAGGCCGCGCGCCAGCAAGGTGCGCTCCGCATCGGGATCGAGCATCGGGTGCAGCAATTGATCGAGGGAGGCCGGGTCGACCCGCAGCACGGCTTCGTCCTGACCGATCAGGCCTTCCTTCGCCATTTCGACGGCGATGCGGATGGCGGCCTTGGCCGTGCGCTTGCCCGACCGGGTCTGCAACATCCAAAGGCGGCCGCGCTCGACCGTGAACTCGATATCCTGCATGTCGCGGTAATGCCGTTCGAGGCGCGCCTGCACTTCAAGCAATTGCCCGAACACTTCCGGCATGGCTTCTTCCATCGACGGCAGATCGGAGCCTTGCGCTTCCCGGCCCTGGATCGTCAGGGATTGCGGCGTGCGGATGCCGGCGACGACGTCTTCGCCCTGGGCGTTGACCAGGAATTCGCCATAGAACAGTTTTTCGCCGGTCGAGGGGTCGCGGGTAAAGGCGACGCCGGTCGCGGACGTATCGCCCATATTGCCGAAGACCATGGCCTGGACGTTGACCGCCGTGCCCCAGGATTCGGGAATTTCGTGCAGGCGCCTGTAAGTCACGGCGCGTTGGGTCTGCCAGCTTTGGAACACGGCGCCGACCGCGCCCCAGAGCTGGTCTTCCGGGCTTTCCGGGAAGGGCGTGTCGAGTGCTTCAAGCACGATCTGTTTGAAGGCTTCCGTCAGCGCTTTCCAATCGTCGGCATCCAGGTCGGTATCCAGGTAGACGCCCTTTTCGTCCTTGCGAAGCTCGATCCGCTCCTCGAACAAGCCATGATCGACGCCCATGACGACATCGGCATACATCTGGATGAAGCGACGGTAGCTGTCCCAGGCGAACCGGTCGGAGCCGCTGTCGGCGGCGAGGCCGGCGACGGTGGCGTCATTGAGGCCGAGGTTCAGGACCGTGTCCATCATGCCGGGCATGGAGACGCGCGCGCCGGAGCGGACCGACACCAGGAGCGGCGCCTTTGGGTCGCCGAATTTGCGTCCCGTTTCCACTTCGATCTGCTGCAGGGCGGCTTGAACGGCTGCCTTCAACTCGGCCGGATAGGTTCGGGCATTGTCGTAGAAATTGGTGCAGACCTCGGTCGTGATGGTGAATCCGGGCGGCACCGGCAGCCCCAGGCTCGCCATTTCCGCGAGATTTGCGCCCTTGCCGCCAAGCAATTCGCGCATTTCGGAGCGGCCGTCGGCTTTGCCGCCGCCGAAGCTGTAAACCCACTGTGTCATCTAACCCTCGATCTGGCCGAAATCAGCAACGTCGCGCATTGTCGCTCCAATTGTCGAAAGGAGCCTTAACCGATTGGCTCTGACCGCGCTTTCGTCCGCATTGACCGTGACGGCGTCGAAAAAGGCGTCGACCGGTTGCCGGAGCGTCGCCAGGGCCGCCATGGCGCCAGCGAAATCGCCTGCGCCAATCGCCGCGGCAAGCGCCGGTCGGACCGCCGCCAATGCTTCGGCGAGCGTCGTCTCGGCGGCTTCCGCAAACAGCTTCGGGTCGGCGGCGTCTTCGTAGGCCTGGCCGTCCTTCTTCGCCTCGATAGCCGCGATATTGGCGGCGCGGCGATAGGCGATCAGCAAGTTCCCGCCATCCTCGCTGGCGAGGAACGCGCCCAGCGCATCGACCCGGCCGACTATGCGGACAAGGTCGTCCTCATCGCCAAGCGCGAACACGGCGGCGATATGGTGATGCGGCACGCCTTGCCCTCTCAGGTGGCCGTTCAGGCGGTCGGCGAAGAACTGCAGCAAGCTGTCGGCTGTCGCATCGGCAGTTTCGCTCAGCGCGCCGTCGTAGCCGTCATAGGCTGCCTTGATCGCCGCCTTGAGCGGCAGGGCCAACTGGTTCTCCAGGGCAAGTCGGATGACGCCGAGCGCCGCGCGGCGGAGCGCATAGGGATCCCGGCTGCCGGTCGGCTTCTCGTCGATTCCGAAGAACCCGGCGAGCGTGTCGAACTTCTCCGCCAATGCGACGGCGACCGAGACGGGCGCGGTCGGACAGGCATCCTGCGGGCCTTGCGGCGCGTAGTGATCCCGGATCGCGTCGGCGATTTCGCCGTCAACGCCTTCCTCGAGCGCGTAATATCGGCCCATAACGCCTTGCAACTCGGGGAATTCGCCGACCATATCCGACACGAGGTCGGCCTTGGCGAGCTTGGCCGCCATGTCGGCCTTGTCCGGGCTCGCGCCCGGAATGCCGGCCGCCAGGGTCCGCGCCAGACGCCGGATGCGGCGGACACGCTCGGCGAGGGAGCCGAGGCTGGCGTGAAACACCACCTTCTCAAGCGCCTCGAGCCGGTCCTCAAGCTTGATCTTGCGGTCCTGGTCCCAGAAGAAGCGGGCGTCCGCCAGCCGGGCGCGCAGCACGCGCTCGTTGCCGGCGACAATACGCTTGCCGCCGTCCGTGCTTTGGATATTGGCGACGACCGCGAACACGGGCGCAAGCGCGCCTTCCGGCGTTTCCAGGGCGAAGTATTTCTGGTGGGTCCGCATCGATGTCGTCAGCGCTTCGGCCGGGACCGACATGAAGGCGTCGTCGATGCGGCCGGACAGCACGACCGGCCATTCCACCAGCCCGGTCACTTCGTCGAGCAGCCCCGGATCCGGCTTGACCTTGAGGCCGGCCGCGGCCGCGACGGTTTCAAGGCCGATGCGGATCGTATCCTTGCGCGCCGCCGGGTCGAGCATGACATGGGCGTCGTTCAGGGCGTCGCGGTACGCCGCAAAGGTCGTCAGCGGGATGTCGCGGCCGGCGTCCATTGAGCGATGGCCGATGGTCGCGGCCGTGAACGCCTTCTTGCCGGCGACGCCGCCGAAATCGATCTCTCCCGGCAACGGCAGGCCGTCGAACGTCGCAGAGACCCGCGCCAGAGGGCGGACGTAGCGCCGCTCCGTATCGGCCCAGCGCATGGATTTCGGCCAGGGGATTGCGTGCGTCGCCTCGGCGATGATGCCGGGCAAGGCTTCGGTCGCGGCCTGGCCTTCGATCTTGCGCACGATGAAATAAAATTGGGCGCCTTTGATCTCTCGAACCTCGCAGGCTTCGAGCGAGGCCAGTCCGTTCGCGCCGAGAAAACCCTGGATCGCCTTGTCGGGCGCGCCGACGCGGGGACCGCGGCGCTCGTCCTCCCGGTCGGGCTGGCGCATGGCGACGCCGGTCGCGATCACGGCGATCCGACGGGGCGTCACATAATGCTCGATCGTTTCCGGCGCCAACGCCGCCGCCTTCAGCCGTGTTTCGATCTCGTCCGCGAAGTCGGCTGCGGCGCGGGCTTGCATCCGGGCGGGAATTTCTTCGGAAAGCAGTTCGATCAACAGGTCAGCCATGATCTCAGGCCTCCGCTTTCGGCAGGTCGTAGGCGAGATGCCCGCGGCCCTTCAGCCAGGCCGTCGCGGACGCTCTCGCGAGGGCGCGGACCCTGGCGATATAGGCCGCGCGCTCGGTGACGCTGATGACGCCGCGCGCGTCCAGCAGATTGAAGGTGTGACTCGCCTTGATGCATTGGTCATAGGCCGGGAGCGCCAGGCCGACCTTAACCAGGGCCTCGCATTCGGCTTCGGCGTCGGCGAAGTGTTGGAACAGGGCGGCCGTGTTCGCATGCTCGAAGTTATAGGCGGAGAATTCCTTCTCCGACTGCAGGAAGACATCGCCGTAGGTCAGGCCGGCCGCGTTGAATTTCAGATCGTAGACATTGTCGACGCCCTGGACGTACATCGCCAGCCGTTCCAGCCCATAGGTGATTTCGCCAGAAACCGGCGAGCAGTCATAGCCGCCGACTTGCTGGAAGTAGGTGAACTGCGTCACTTCCATGCCGTCGCACCAGACCTCCCAGCCAAGCCCCCAGGCGCCCAGCGTCGGGCTCTCCCAGTCATCCTCGACAAGCCGGATATCGTGGATGCTCGTGTCGATGCCGATCGCTTTCAGGGAGCCGAAGTACTTTTCCAGAATGTCTTCCGGGTTGGGCTTCAGGATCACCTGATATTGGTAATAGTGCTGCAGTCGGTTCGGATTCTCGCCATAGCGGCCGTCCGTCGGGCGGCGGGAGGGCTGCACATAGGCGGCGCGCCATGGCTCCGGCCCAAGCGCGCGCAAGGTCGTGGCGGGATGGAAGGTGCCGGCGCCCACACACATGTCATAAGGCTGCAGGATGGCGCAGCCTTCATTCGACCAATAGGCGGACAGGCGCAGGATCAGATCTTGGAAACTCGGTATGGCGGACATGCGGTCAAGTACTCGCAGCTATTGAGCGAAGGAAAGGGGAGGTTGTGCGCCGCAGCAAATTAGGCGGCGGGCGGGCGTCAGGTCAATCGCGCTTTGTCGGTTTGTAGTCGCCGGTCACAGGATCCTTGACGAGATCGATGGTCTTGTCGTCGAGCGAGGCCTTGCCGCCGCTGCCGCCGCCGGTCTCGCGGGGGCCGGCGCCTTGGGACGCCGCCCGTTGCAGGGCCTGGCCCAGCGCCGCGATGCGCTTCCAGCCGAACCAGACGACGCCGATGACGATCGCTAACACGAGCAGTTTGCCCAAACTCAAGCCGAACATGCCCGCAGCGCCCCTTTCGGTCATAAAGCTGGAGCCATGGACCGCGCGCTCGCCTGAACGCGCCATGCTCCAACAGGTCGAAACATGCGCGGGACTATAGGGCGCATGTCCCCTCCACGCCATCGTCAGGACAGGCTGTGGCGATCCGTCCGTATTTACCGGTTGTCGATAGGAGCGGGTTATGGTCGAAAACCCGCCGCAATTCAGTTATGGTCAGGGGATCTTTGCCTGAAGGAGCGGCCAGATTTCGAAGGGTTTCGACAGTGGGGAGCGGCGGCGGTTTCACAACCTGCTGAAGTTGGCCGCGGAAAGCCCGTTCGAAGGCGAGCGGGATGCCGCCTTGGCCGCCGCCAAACGACTTGCGGCGCGGCACGGCATGGACCTGCGCGAAGCGGCGGCGTCTGCCGAGCCGGCGGCCGAGCCGCCGCGTCCGCGTCCGCCGCCGCGGCCCGACTTCTGGGGCAGGGCGGCCGCGCGCGGCTGGAACGGCCATGGCTTCGAGGCGCCTCCGGGCTTCGAGGAGCGGTGGGGCCAGGCCAAGGACCGCGATGGCCGCTACCGCAAGCCCGAGGATGAAAAGCGCCGGTGGAGCGCGGCCTTTGACGCGGCCCGGCGTCGCGGCCTGGATGAGGACGAAGCGCCGCCGCCGCCAAAGCAGCGCAGCGCCTCCCAACGCCCCAAAAGCAATCGCCGCATGAACCCCCATGACCATGCACGGGCCCTGATTCGGGAAACGTCGATGCCGCTGACCGAAGTCGCGCACATCACCCGGCTCTCCGTCTATCAGGTGGCGGCGATCAAGCTTAAGATGCGAGCGGAACCCGTGCGCGGCCGTCACGCCCGCGCCGGATGGCGCTGACCGACGCACAATGGCGCACAAAAGAAGACAATAAGGAGTGGATTGGATGCGGTATGCGCTCGATGGCGTGGATGTTCAGGCGCACCCGGAAAGCTGGATCGCCGAATCCGCCGTGGTCATCGGCAATGTCGAGGTGCAGCGCGACGCCAGCATCTGGTTCGGCGCGACAGTGCGCGGCGACAATGACCGCATCACCATCGGCGAGGGCAGCAATGTGCAGGACGGCTCGGTCCTGCATACGGACCCGGGCTTTCCCCTGACCCTTGGGCGGAATGTCACGATCGGCCATATGGTGATGCTGCATGGCTGCACGGTCGGCGACGGATCGCTGATCGGCATCGGCGCTGTCGTGCTGAACGGCGCGAAGATCGGCAAATGCTGTCTGATCGGCGCCAAGGCGCTGATCACCGAAGGTAAGGAAATCCCGGACTATTCGCTGGTGATGGGCGCGCCCGGCAAAGTCGTGCGCACCTTCACGCCGGAAGAAGCCGAGCGGATGATGAGCAACGCCAGTTCCTATCAGAAAAACTGGAAACGCTATAAGGCCGGTTTGAAGCCGATGGACTGACGGCCGGGCTTGAGCGCAGCGGCCTATTTGCTCAAGGTTTTGGCTTCGGCCTCGATGCGCTTCGCGACATCCGCCCCGACCTCAGCCACCATCGCGTCAATCGTTTCCTGGGCGCGCTCGACGCCGCCAGCCCGCGCGCGGTAAGCCCAGCGGAGCGCCTGTTCCGGATCGCGGCGCACGCCTTCGCCCAACTGATATCGGACCGCGAGCGCTGCTTGCGCCTTGGCGTATCCGGCCTCCGCGGCCGTGGCGAACAGTTTGAACGCGATCTTCATGTCGGGCGGGACGCCTTGGCCGTCGCGCGTCATCTTGGCGACATTGTAGAGGGCCGGGGGAAATCCGGCTTCCGCCGCCTGCCCCATCCATTGATAGGCGATTTCATAGTCTTTGGGGACGCCCAGGCCTTCATAGTACATCTTGCCGAGCGTGTACTGCGATTGGGCATTGCCGTTCTCCGAAGCCCGGATCAGCCAGTGGAGGGTCTCGCCAGGAGCGGGATTCTCGCCTGCGCCGGCGAGCAGGGACAAGCCAAGGTTATGTTGGGCGTCGATCGAGCCGCCTTCGGCCGCGATGCGCCACCATCTCAGCGCCTCTGCTTCATTGACCGCGACGCCTTTGCCTTCCTGATAAAGTACCCCGAGATTATAGGCGGCCTTGAGGTCGCCTGCTTCCGCCAACGGCGTCCAGATGCTTGCGGCCTTGGCGAAGTCGGCCGTCTCGAATGCGGCCATGCCATCGTCGAATGTATGCGTGACCTGCGCCGACGCAGACAGGGCAAAGCACGCGAGCGCGAGGGCCGCGGCGAAGGTTCTGATGGTCATGGTCGCGCCCCTTTTCGGCCAGTGTCAGCTTGGAGGACCAGGATGAGCCCGTCAATGCCATTTTGCCGGATAAGCGCCGCGAATGCAGCCCTTTTCGCCAGCGCCATGCTCATGCCCTCGATGACGATATCGATGATCAGCGGCCGTCCGCCGTCGGTGCGAACGCGCCATTCGGCGGCGATCGGCGGGCCGGCTGGGCGCAGAATGCGCGTCTCCACCAGAACGTCGCCGGTTTCCGTCGGGCGCTCGGAAACCAGTTCCAGGGTTTCGCCGGAATATCCGCCGATCCGGCGAGCATATCGCGCCATGATATAATCGGAGAAGGCCTTGATGTAATCGCTTTGTTGCTCCGGCGTCGCCGCCCGCCAATACCGGCCGACGGCGAAACGGGCGATTCTTTCCAGATCGAAATGCGTGTCCAGCAGGCCTTGCAGGCGCTTCTCGCGCTGGACGAGCGGCTGGCCGCCGTCCGATAGCGCTGCGATCGCCTCATCGCTCATCTGGCGGATGAGGTCGCCGGCGGGACCGGCGGACGCCGCCATCCCGCCTAATGCCAGGCACAGGCAAAGCGCCGCCTGGAATACATAGGCCCGCACTGGCGTCGTTACCCGTTCTTGTTGGGCCGGCCGGGAATATGCCCAAGGATCGAGGACGCGAAACCGCCATCGACGCAGATGTTCTGCCCGGTCATGTAACGCGCGTCGTTCGAGAGCAGGAACGCCGCCACGTCCGCGATATCGTCGGCCGTCCCAACCCGGCCGAGCGGCACCACATCGTTCCGCGCCTTTTTCAGCACGGGATCGGCATAGACATTGGCCGTGAACGGCGTCTCGATCATCCCCGGCGCGATCGAGTTCGCCCGGATGCCGTCGCGCGCCCATTCCTGGGCCAGCAGCGCCGTCATGTTGATGCAGGCCGCCTTGCTCGGGCTATAAGCTCCCATCAGCGGGTGCGGCCCCATGCCGGACATCGAGGCGATCGCGACATAGGCCCCGCCTGCCGTCTTCAGATAGGGATATGCCGCCTTGGCGAGCAGCCAGCCGGCGCGGACGTTGATGTTCATCAGGAGGTCCCAATCCTTGACCTCCAGCGTGCTGAGCGGACCCGGCGCGGCCGCGCCCGCGTTCGAAATGACAGCCGATAGCCCGCCGAAAGCGTCAACGGCGCCCTGGACCAGTTGCGCCGGCGTTTCCGCGTCGGCAAGGTTGCCGTAGAGCAAGACCACCTCGGCCCCCAGGCTTTCAAGCTCGGTCTTGAGGGCGTCGATGGCCGGCGTCGGGCGGAGCTCCGTCGCCGCGATCTGGATTTTCCGGCCGTCGCGTCTGGCGTCGCGGGCGAGGCGGCGGCAGCAGGCGCCGCCAATGCCAGGGCTGGCGCCGGTTACGAGAACTTGCATGCTGGTCGTCTCCTACTCTGCCGCTGGCGAGCGGGCCATCGCCTTGGCGCGTTTATCGAGCCACCAGCCGGATTGCTCCGGCCATCGGGAGAATTCGCGGTCGTAGTCGAGCGCCTTCGCCGCATCATGGCCCCAATGGGGATTGGCGAGCGCTTCCCGGCCGATGGCGATCAGGTCGCAGTAGCCGCCTTGCAGCAGCGCTTCCGCCTGTGGGCCATCGAGGATGAGGCCGACCGCCATGGTCGGCACGTGAGCTTCCTCGCGGGTTTGCCTGGCATAGGGCGCCTGATAGCCGGGCCCGCGGGAGGAATTGCGGGTCGTGCTCGATCCCGTCAGGCCGCCGGATGAGCAGTCGATGACATCGACGCCAAGGGCCTTCAAGGCGCCGGACAAGGCGACAGTGTCCGCCATGTCCCAGCCGCCTTCCGCGCCGTCGACGGAGGACAAACGGAAGAACAGCGGCTTCTGGCTTGGCAGGGCGGCGCGCATTGCGGTTGCGGCTTCAAGCGCAAACCGCATCCGGCCGGCGCGGTCGCCGCCATAGGCGTCGCTTCGTCGGTTGGTGATCGGCGAGAGGAAGCTTGCGATCAGGTAGCCGTGGGCGCCGTGGGCCTCGACGACGTCGAACCCGGCGGCGTCCGCTCTGGCCGTCGCCGCGCCGTAGCCAGCGATCAGCGCCTGGATGGCGTCGACGGTCAGTTCATCCGGCTGGATATAGCCCGCGTCGACCGCGATCGCCGACGGCGCCACGATCCGCCAGGGCGTGTCGCCCCGCGCGAAGTCGCTTTCCGCCAGCGGGCCATTGCCGTGCCAGGGCTTCTGCATGCTGGCCTTGCGGCCGGCATGGGCGATCTGGATCGCCGGCGCCGCCCCCTGGGCGCGGATGAAATCCGCGACCCGGCGAAGCGGCTGGATCTGCGCGTCGCTCCAGAGGCCGAGGTCGCCATGGGTGATCCGGCCTTCCGGGCAGATCGCCGTGGCTTCCGCCATGACGCACCCGAAGCCGCCCATGGCGTAGCGGCCGAGGTGCACGAGGTGCCAGTCGTCGGCGAACCCGTCCCTCGCGGAATACTGACACATCGGCGCCAGCACGATCCGGTTCGGCAGCTTGACGCCCCGGAGCGTGAGGGGCGTGAAGAGCAAGGGCATATGGGTCATGCGGCGGGGCGCCATTTCGGGGCGCGCTTTTCCACGAAGGAGGACAGGCCCTCGGTCGCTTCGTCGGTCAGGCGCTTCCTGGCGTGGGGCAGGGCGAGCTCCGCGGCGCGCTTGTCGTCGATGATCAGGTTCGCGCATTCCAGGATGCTCGCCTTGGTTTCCGCGAGCGCTTGCGGCGGGCAATCGAGCAGTTGCTCAAGCAAGGGCGCCGCCGCGGCGTCCAGCCCGCCGGTCGGACAGACTTCGTCGACCAGGCCGATCTCGCGGGCTTTCTGGGCGTTGAAGCGTTCGCAGGTCAGCGAATAGCGCCGCGTGTTCGCGACGCCCAGGCGCGCGATCAACTGCGGATAGATCGGCGCCGCCATCAAGCCCCATTTGGCTTCCGTAATCGCGAAAAAGGCGTCCTCCGAGGCGATGACGATGTCGCAGCTCGAGGCGACGCCGACGCCGCCGCCGAAGCAGCCGCCGTGGACGAGCGCGATCGTCGGCATCGGAAATTCATTCAGGCCGCGAATCGCGTCCGTCGTCGCCTGTGAGACCTTTAGATTCTCCTCGAACGAGCTTTTCTGCAGCGATAGGATCCATTTCAGATCGGCGCCTGCCTGAAAATGGCGGCCATTGCCGCGCAGCACGACCACGCGCGCCTGCGGGTCGGCGGCGACAGCGCCGAAGGCCGCCAGCATCTGCTGGGTCATGTCGCCGTTATAGGCGTTGTTCACGTCCGCTCGGTTGATCGTCACGGTCGCGACGCCGCGACGGTCCACATCGGTCAAAACCAGATCATTCGCCACTTCCAGAAAGCTCCTTTGCTTGGGTTGGCGACATTCTAACCAAACCCGCCGCCCTTGCGATATGCTTGGGCGGCATCGATAGAGCGGGAAGCGAATACATGTCAGACGCCTTGGCGCCATACCGGGACGCCGCGGTCGCGATCGGCCGCCAGGCCGCGGCCGATTATCCCGAGCTTTGGCGCGCGGAAAGCTTGCCCGAGCCGATCTGGCGGTCGCTCGCGGATGCAGGCTTGCTTGGGCTTTCGACTGCGCCGGAGCATGGCGGCGCCGGCCTATCGACCGACGCGATCGGCCGGATTGCGCGCGACTTCGTGCGGGCGTCCGGCGTCAAGGGTCTCGTGACGATCTGGCAGGCCCATAACCTGATGGCGGACTGGATCTTCGGCCGCTTCGCGACGCCGGCGCAACAAGCGCAGTATTTGCCGATGATCGCCGCCGGCGCCGCGACTGCGGCGTTCGCGGTCTCCGAGCCCGGTCGCGGCGCCCATCCGAAGCTGCTCGCGACGACGGCGATGCAATCTGATGGGTACTGGGTCTTGAACGGCGAAAAAGCCTACGTCACTAACGGGCCGATCGCGACCGTCTTTGCTATCGTCGCCGTCGTCGACGAGGACGCGAGCGGCCGGAAGCAGTTCGGCGCTTTCCTGGTCCCGCGCGATACGCCGGGCCTCAGCATCCTGCCGAGCGCCCATGTCGATTTCCTGAAGCCCAGCGGGCACGCTTCGCTTCAGTTGCAGGATGTGCGTCTGCCCCAGTCGGCACGGCTGACGGATCTGACCGATATATATCCAACAATGGTGCTGCCGCTCCGCGACCATGAGGATGCGCCTGGGGCCTGGGCGCGGCTCGGCGGGTATGAGCGGCTCGCAGCCGCGGTCGCCGCGACGGCGGACGGCGCCATGGCCGCAGGCGGCCTCGCGGCGCGTCTCCGGGCGGTCGCCGCGGTCCTGGAACACGATCCGACGGCGGACGGCTTGCTCGCCGCCCGCGCCATCCTGGGCGACGTCGCGGCGCTGCTTGGCGACGGGCTCGAGGGCCTCAGCCCCGCCGACGGCGCGTTGCTCACGGACCTGGCGAAGCTTGGCGGGGTTGCGCGCTATGCCGTTGACGCTCGCTTCAAGGCGCTTGGGCAACGGCTGCTGGATTGCGATTCCTGACCCAAAACGGTAGCTCAGGGTCTTCGAGCGGAGAGGATAGAGTTTCAGGATGAGCGGCGCCGACGACATCAGCCTTTCGGAAGGCTTCGAACCAGCGGACTATGACGCATGGCGGGCGACTGTCGATACAGCCCTGAAAGGGGCCGATTTCGAGAAGGCGTTGACGACGCCCACCTATGACGGGTTCCACCTGCAGCCGCTCTACACCAAGGCCGATGTGCCGAATGCGCCCTTGCGTCCAGGATCGGGCCGCGGGGTCCGCGCCGGCGCCTGGGATATCAGCCAGGCCGTCATGGGGCCGCTCGCCGCAGATGTCGCCGGGCAGGCGGCGGAGGAATTGGCCGGAGGCGCAACGTCCGTCCTGCTCCGGCTCGACGCCTGCCTCCGTGCGGGCGAGACGCCGGCGAGCCGTCCCGATCTCGTCGGGGTGAATGGCGCTGCCTTGCATTCCCGTGGGGCGTTCATGGCGGCGTTCAAGGGCATCGATTGCGCGGCGACGCCGATTGCGCTCGACGCCGGCGCGGCAGGGCTCGCCGCCGCCAAGGCGCTGCTGGCGGCCGCTGGGAGCGGCGGGCTCGCCGCCGGCGCCAGCCTTGCGCTCGACCCGATTTCCGCGATCGCGACGGCGGGCCTTCCGGCGGATGCGCCGGCGGCATGGGCGGCGGAGGCCAGAAACTTCGATCTCGGGCCAGGAGTCGCCTGCTTCCGCGCTTCGTCGCTCGCGGCCTTCAATGCCGGCGCGAGCGAGGCCCAGGCGCTCGGCGCCATGCTTGCCGGCGGTCTCGCATATCTCCGGCTCCTGGAAGGCGAGGGCCTGTCGGTTGCGGATGCGGCAGCGTGTATCGATTTCCAGTTGGCGCTGTCTCAGGATCAGTTCCTGACGATCGCCAGCGTCAGGGCGGCGCGGACGCTATGGGCGACGGCGCTCCGCCATGCGGGCGTCGACGCCGCGCCGATGCGGCTTGTCGGCGTCACGGCGGAACGCATGTTCACGCGCCACGACCCCCATGTGAACGTTCTCCGCGCGACCATCGCCGGGTTTGCGGGCGCGGTCGGCGGCCTTGACGGCTTGACGGTTCTGCCGTTCGACGCCCGCGCTGGCGGCGACGATCCGCTGGCGCGCCGCGTCGCCCGGAACTTGCAGATCGTGCTTGCGGAAGAATCGAACCTGAGCCGGGTCGCCGATCCGGCAGGCGGCGCGTTCTATGTGGAGCGGTTGACGGAACAACTTGCGAGCGCCGCATGGGCCGAGTTCCAGGCGATCGAGCAAGCGGGCGACCTGGTCCAGGCCATCGTCGGCGGCTCCCTGCCTGCGCGGATCAGGGAAACCGCCGCGCTCCGCGCTGGCAATGCCGCAAAGCGCCGGGAGGCCATTACCGGCGTTTCGGAATACGCCAATCTCGACGAGCCAGCGCGTCCGGCCATGGACCGCGAGGCCGTGCGGACGGCGGCCCGCGCCGATTGGCAGGCGGGAGAGCCGCTGGTCGGAAGTCCAATGGCCTCGAGCGCAGCTTCCATGCCGTTGGTCGCGGCGTCGGCGCCTTATGAAGCGCTTCGGGATGCAAGCGACCGGCAACTGGCGGCGACGGGCAAGCGGCCATCGGTCTTTCTCGCGAACATCGGCGCGCTCGCGGCGTTTTCCGCGCGCGCCACGTTCGCCGCCAATGCCTTCGCGGCGGGCGGCATCGTCGTTGCGGGGAATGGCGGCGCCGGATATGCCGACGCATCGGCAATGGCGGCCGCGTTTCAGGCAAGCGAGGCCAAGATCGCCTGCATCTGCGGGACCGACGCAAGCTACGGCGAGCATGGGAGCGCTTTCGCGGCGGCGCTGAAATCGGCGGGCGCCCGCCAGGTCTGGCTTGCCGGACGCGGCGGCGCGTCCGAAGCAGCGCTTCGGGCGGCCGGCGTTGACGATTTCCTGTTCATGGGCGCAGATATTCTGGTCGCCCTTACATCCGCCCACCGTCTGATGGGAGCCTAGAGCCATGTCCGCCATTCCGGATTTTTCACACATTCCGCTCGACTTCGGGCCATCTGCGCCGCCGCCGAACGACGCTGCGCCCTGGGAGACGCCTGAAGGGATCGCGGTCAATCCGATTTACGGGCCGGACGATGTCGCTGATCTGGATTTCACAGGCGGCATGCCGGGAATCGCGCCCTTTCTCCGCGGGCCTTATCCGACGATGTACGTCCAGCGGCCATGGACCATTCGGCAATATGCCGGCTTCTCGACGGCGGAGGATTCCAACGCCTTTTATCGCCGCAACCTCGCGGCCGGTCAGAAGGGCCTTTC
Organism: uncultured Alphaproteobacteria bacterium; assembly: GCA_937891825.1. GTDB lineage: Bacteria > Pseudomonadota > Alphaproteobacteria > Bin95 > Bin95 > VMCJ01. Next base: position 1,943 of record CALAHN010000107.1, on the reverse strand, counting down.
CATCGCCTTCGATCTCGCGACCCACCGCGGCTACGATTCCGATCATCCCCGCGTCGTCGGCGATGTCGGCATGGCGGGCGTCGCGATCGATTCCATCGCCGACATGCAGATCCTGTTCGATGGCATTCCGCTCGACGAAATGAGCGTCTCGATGACCATGAACGGTGCCGTTCTCCCGATCATGGCCTTGTTCATCGTCGCGGGCGAAGAGCAGGGGGTCCCGACCGAGAAATTGTCCGGAACCATACAGAACGACATCCTGAAGGAGTTCATGGTCCGCAACACCTATATCTACCCGCCGACCCCGTCGATGCGGATCATCTCCGACATTTTCGCCTATACCAGCCAGAAGATGCCGAAGTTCAATTCGATCTCGATTTCCGGCTATCACATGCAGGAAGCTGGCGCGACCGCGGATCTGGAGCTTGGCTATACCCTTGCCGACGGCATCGAGTATGTGCGCGCCGGTAAGGCGGCCGGCATGTCGGTCGATGCTTTCGCGCCGCGGCTGTCGTTCTTCTGGGCGATCGGCATGAACTTCTTCATGGAGGTCGCGAAGATGCGGGCCGGCCGCCTGCTGTGGTCCCGCTTGATGCGGGAAGCGGGCGCTCAGAACCCGAAGAGCCTGGCCTTGCGCACCCATTGCCAGACGAGCGGCTGGAGCCTCGCCGCTCAGGACGTCTACAACAACGTCGTCCGCACCTGCGTCGAGGCGATGGCGGCGACCCAGGGCCATACCCAGTCCCTGCACACCAACGCGCTTGATGAAGCGCTGGCGCTGCCGACGGACTTCTCGGCCCGGATCGCGCGCAACACGCAGATCGTTCTGGCGCAGGAAAGCGGCGCGACGCGGGTCATCGATCCCTGGGGCGGCAGCTATTACGTCGAAGCCCTGACGGCCGAACTGGCGCAGAAGGCCTGGGGGCACATTCAGGAAATCGAAGCCATGGGCGGCATGGCGAAGGCCATCGAGGCCGGGTTGCCCAAGCTTCGCATCGAGGAGGCGGCGGCGCGCACCCAGGCGCGCATCGATAGCGGCCGTCAGACGATTGTCGGCGTCAACAAATACAAGCCGACCCACAAGGAAATGATCGACGTTCTGAAGATCGACAATGCCAAGGTGCGCGAGGCGCAGATCGCGCGGCTGGAGAAGATCAGGCGGGAGCGGGACGGCGAGGCCGTGCAGGCGGCGATGGATGCGCTGACAGCGTCGGCTGAAACCGGCAAGGGAAATCTGCTGGAATTGGCGGTCGACGCGGCGCGCAAGCGGGCGACGGTCGGCGAAATCACCTACGCGCTCGAAAAGGTATGGGGGCGGCATGTGGCGGAAGTGAAAGCGATCTCGGGCGTCTACGCAGGCGAAATGGGCGACGATGGCGATACCGTCGCGAACACCCGCGCGAAGGCTGACGCTTTCGCCGAAGCCGACGGACGCCGGCCCCGCATCCTGATCTGCAAGATGGGCCAGGACGGGCACGACCGGGGCCAGAAAGTCATCGCCAGCGCCTTCGCCGACCTTGGTTTCGACGTCGATATCGGGCCGTTGTTCCAGACCCCGGAAGAAGCCGCGCGTCAGGCGGTCGAGAATGACGTGCATATCGTCGGCGCGTCCTCCCTCGCGGCTGGACACCTGACGCTGGCGCCCGCGTTGATCGAGGCGCTGAAAGAACTTGGGCGCGAGGATATTCTGGTCGTCATCGGCGGCGTCATCCCGCCCCAGGACTATGACGCCCTGAAGGCGGCCGGCGTCGCGGCGATCTTCCCGCCGGGCACCGTGATCGCCGAAGCGGCCGACGGTTTGATCGACCAATTGAGCGCCGCGCTGGGCTACGCGCAATCGGCGTGATTTCTCCGCAATTTTAGGAAGCTTTCGCCTGAAATCCGAGTGCTAGGCTCCAGACCCATAAAACGGATTCCCCTGGCTTCGAGAATGTGATTCGTTT